>NZ_CDRVFO010000006.1:0-351320 GCF_977070485.1 Lelliottia jeotgali | reverse complement strand
GATTAAGCAACTCGTTGAATTTCAAGGAGTTTCTCGTTCCGACTACGCTGGAAGTGGGGCGCATTATAAGGGGATTCTAACGCGCGTCAAGGCTTAATTCCCATAAACCCCACTATCGCTGAAAAGCAAAGCGGGGAGGCCTGTCGGCCTCCCCGCTTTTCATCACCTATATATAGCCTCAGAGCACACCAGCACTGCGCAAGCGCCCAAGCGCATCGCCATCCAACCCCAACACATCACCTAGAACTTCCTCCGTGTGCTCACCCAACAGCGGCGGCGCACGACGATACTCAACGGGGGTTTCCGATAACCTGATAGGGCTCGCCACCTGCGGCACACTCCCACCCAAGGCATGGGGCATGCTGACAGCCAGGCCGCGAGCAAGTACCTGCGGATCCTGGAACATCTGCGCCAGATCATTGATCGGCCCACAAGGCACGCCTGCAGCCTCCAACTGGCTCACCCACTCAGCCGTTGTCTTGAACACCGTGGCCTGGCGTATCAAGGGAATCAGCTGCGACCGATTGGCCACCCGCAGCTTGTTGGTTGCGAAGCGTGGGTCATCAGCCCATTGAGACTGACCAGCCACCTCGGCGAACTTGCGGAACTGGCCATCGTTGCCGACGGTAAGAATGAAGTCGCCATCTGCGGTCGGGAAATCCTGATAAGGCACAATATTAGGATGTGCATTGCCCAGCCGTCGCGGCGGGTTCCCGGTAGTGAGGTAGTTCATCGCCTGATTGGCCAAGCATGCTACCTGCACATCCAGCAAGGCCATATCGATGTGCTGCCCAACGCCGGCCTGGTCTCGATTGGCGAGGGCCGCCAGTATGGCCACAGTCGAATACAGCCCAGTCAGAATATCGGTTAGTGCTACACCTACCTTTACAGGTCCGGCACCCTCCTCACCGTCCGGGCGCCCGGTCAGGCTCATCAGCCCGCCCAGCCCCTGGATCATGAAGTCATAGCCAGCGCGCTTAGCGTAGGGCCCGGTCTGACCGAAGCCAGTGATCGAGCAATAGATAAGCTGGGGATTCACCGACTTCAGGCTCGCGTAATCCAGCCCATAGGCAGCCAGCCCGCCAACCTTGAAGTTTTCGATGACGATGTCCGACTTCGCAGCCAGCTCTCGCACCAGGCGCTGCCCCTCCGGCTGCGTAAAGTCGATCGTCACCGAACGCTTGTTACGGTTGGCCGACAAATAGTAAGCCGCCTCGTTGGTGTTCTCGCCTTGTTCATCCTTGAGGAAGGGCGGCCCCCAGGCGCGAGTATCATCGCCGCTCCCTGGGCGCTCGACCTTGATCACATCGGCGCCCAGGTCAGCCAGAATCTGACCAGACCAAGGCCCAGCCAGCACACGGGAGAGGTCCAGCACCCGCAGATGAGATAGCGCGCCCATGAACAGGCTCCTTATCAATAGAAGGCTTGGATGCCGGTCTGGGCGCGCCCCAGTATCAGCGCATGTACGTCATGCGTGCCCTCATAGGTGTTGACCACCTCAAGATTGACCAGATGACGCGCGACGCCGAACTCGTCGGAGATACCGTTACCACCCAACATGTCACGGGCCATACGCGCAATGTCCAGCGACTTGCCGCACGAGTTGCGCTTCATGATCGAGGTGATTTCCACCGCAGCGGTGCCCTCGTCCTTCATACGCCCCAAACGCAGGCAGCCTTGGAGGGCCAGGGTAATTTCGGTCTGCATGTCGGCCAGTTTCTTCTGGATAAGCTGATTGGCAGCCAGCGGGCGGCCGAACTGCTGACGGTCCAGGGTGTACTGGCGAGCGGTGTGCCAGCAGGCTTCAGCAGCCCCCAAAGCACCCCAGGAAATTCCATAACGGGCAGAGTTCAGGCAGGTGAATGGACCTTTGAGGCCACGCACATCCGGGAAGATGTTTTCCTCGGGCACGAACACATTGTCCATCACGATTTCGCCGGTAATCGACGCGCGCAGCCCGACCTTGCCATGGATCGCCGGTGCACTGAGGCCCTGCCAACCCTTTTCAAGAACAAAGCCTCGGATATCACCAGCGTCATCCTTGGCCCAGACCACGAACACATCGGCGATCGGGCTGTTGGTGATCCACATCTTGCTGCCGCTCAGGCGATAGCCGCCGTCCACCTTTCTGGCACGGGTGATCATCGAGCCCGGGTCGGAGCCATGGTTAGGTTCGGTCAGACCGAAGCAACCGATCCACTCACCGCTGGCAAGCTTGGGCAGGTACTTCTGTTTCTGCGCTTCGGTACCGAACTCGTTGATCGGCACCATCACCAGTGAAGACTGCACACTCATCATCGAGCGATAGCCAGAGTCGATACGCTCCACTTCCCGGGCAATCAGCCCGTAGCACACGTAGTTGAGCCCACTCCCGCCATATTGCTCGGGAATGGTTGCGCCCAGCAGGCCGACTTCACCCATTTCGCGAAAAATAGCGGGGTCGGTCTGCTCATGACGGAACGCCTCCAGCACGCGCGGGGCCAGCTTGTCCTGGGCGAACTGATAGGCGCTGTCACGAACCATGCGCTCTTCTTCAGTGAGCTGCTGGTCCAGCAGCAGCGGGTCGATCCAGTTGAAGCTTGCTTTACCGGCCATGAGCGAAATCCTCGAAATAGGGGAGCAGATTCTTGTGCCTTTGATCCTAGGCCTGATCTACAACGAGGACAAACGAGGATTGCGCACGTATTAGTGATAATTTATCACTCCGAAACACTTCAAAACCCCTTCTTGCAAATGCTATGAGTGAGGTTGCCGTACATGCGTCGCAAGATCCCCAGCACCACCGCATTAGTCTGCTTCGAAGCGGCAGCGCGCCACGAGAGCTTTACCAAGGCCGCCCAGGAACTTGCATTGACCCAAGGCGCCGTCTGTCGCCAGATCGGCGGCCTCGAGGCGTTTCTCAACGTGGAGCTGTTCCGGCGCTCGCGGCGCGGCGTCAAGCTGACAGAGGCGGGACTGTCGTATAGCCGCCAGGTTGCCGCACAGCTGGATGCAGTAGAGCGTGACACCTTGTCGGTAATGCGCCAGCAAGGTGCCAACGTGATCGAACTGGCCGTGGTACCGACTTTCGGCACCCAATGGTTGCTGCCGCGCCTCAAGGACTTCCAGCAGCGACACCCGGATGTCACCGTCAACCTCACCAACCGCACACGGCCGTTCCTGTTTGCCGATACCACGTTCGATGCCGCTATCTATTTTGGCGATGGCGACTGGTCTGGCACGCACTCCCACCGCCTGATGGGCGAAAACCCGGTACCCGTGTGCAGCCCGGCCTTGCTGGGCGGGCAAGGCATGCTCGACGCGACGCGAATCGCCAACCTGCCGCTGCTGCAGCAGACCACTCGGCCCTATGCCTGGCGCCAGTGGTTCAATGGTCTGGGCATGAACGTTTCCGGCGACATGACAGGCCCACGCTATGAACTGTTCTCAATGCTGGCCCAAGCTGCCATACACGAGATGGGCATCGCGCTGATACCACCGTTCCTGATCCAGCGGGAACTGGAGGAAGGCAGACTGGTGGTCGCTAACAGATACGCCCTGTCCAGTGACAAGGCCTATTATCTGATGATTCCCGAGCGCAAGGCCGAATCGGCGTCGCTGCGGGCATTCCGTGATTGGCTGCTGGGGCAGGCACAGCATTACATCGCCCCTTCCCTACCCTTGTAGTCAATTATTTTGAACACCTACAGATGTATGTTTTTGTCGCATATAAGAAAACTGTTCAGGTGAATCGAAAAACCCCAACAAAACCCCTAAACACGCGGCTTTCAGAGGGTTTTTACGACCTTCGCGAGTCCATCTGCGAAATCAACGCAAAAAATTTCAAAAAATCCCCTAATCTGCCAATAGCCCATGTTTGACGGGCTGCGCCCTATTCGTTGCGACATACAGTCACAGGGTGACTTGTAGTTTTAACTTCGTTTCGCTCCAGAACCGGTTGAAGGCCCTCGGGTTCGTCTGCAAAATGCTCCGCCCGCCCTGGATTCGGCGGACTGGCGCTCAACAGCCAAACCCGCGCACCATCCGAAGTGCGCTGGCTTCTATAAAGACAAAAAGGTCACCGCAGGAGAAATAGTCGTGCACATTGGTGTTCCTCTCGAGACGCAGACCGGTGAGACAAGGGTCGCTGCGACCCCGGAAACCATCAAGAAACTGATTGGCCAGGGCCATCAGGTCACCGTCCAACGGGGGGCAGGGCTCAATGCCAGCATTCCGGACAGTGCCTATGAGGCCGTGGGTGCTTCCCTGGGAAGTGCAGCCGATGCCTACGGCGCCCAACTAGTCCTCAAGGTGGTCGGTCCCAACGACCAGGAGCTGGCCCTGATCAACAGCGGCAGTCTTCTGGTGGGCATGCTCAACCCATTCAACAACGAGCTGATCGGCAAGATGGCAGAGCGCGGTATCACTGCCTTCGCCCTGGAGGCCGCGCCGCGTACTTCGCGGGCCCAGAGCCTGGACGTGCTGTCGTCCCAGGCCAACATCGCAGGTTACAAGGCCGTGTTGCTGGCTGCCCATCATTACCCGCGCTTCATGCCCATGCTGATGACCGCCGCCGGCACTGTGAAGGCCGCGCGCGTGCTGATCCTGGGTGCTGGCGTTGCCGGCCTGCAGGCCATCGCCACCGCCAAGCGCCTGGGCGCAGTCATCGAGGCGTCCGACGTACGCCCGGCTGTCAAGGAGCAGATCGAGTCGCTGGGCGCCAAGTTCATCGACGTGCCCTATGAGACCGATGAGGAACGCGAGTGCGCAGAGGGCGTCGGCGGCTATGCCCGGCCGATGCCGGCCAGCTGGATGCAGCGCCA
Source organism: Lelliottia jeotgali (assembly GCF_977070485.1). Lineage (NCBI taxonomy): Bacteria > Pseudomonadati > Pseudomonadota > Gammaproteobacteria > Enterobacterales > Enterobacteriaceae > Lelliottia > Lelliottia jeotgali. The sequence continues at coordinate 346,518 of NZ_CDRVFO010000006.1, read as the reverse complement.
AGCCCAGGCCGTGCATGAGCGCGCAAAACAGGCCGACATCGTCATCACTACGGCGCTCATCCCCGGGCGTAAGGCACCGACGCTGCTCAGCGCCGAGACCGTGGCGCAGATGAAGCCAGGCTCGGTGGTCATCGACCTGGCCGCTGCCCAGGGCGGCAACTGCCCGCTGACCGTCGCCGACCAGGTAGTGATGGAAAACGGCGTGACCATCGTCGGCCCGACCAACCTGCCGGCTCAGGTGGGTGCAGATGCCTCGGCGCTGTATGCACGCAACCTGCTGGACTTCATGAAGCTGCTGTTCGACAAGGACGGCGCGCTGGCCATCAACCTCGAAGACGACATCGTCGCCGCGTGCCTCATGTGCCGCGACGGCCAGGTCGTGCGCAAGAACGGCTAAGGAGCACGACAATGGAAGACATGCTGATTTCCCATGGCATCTACAACCTGATCATCTTCGTGCTGGCCATCTATATCGGCTACCACGTGGTCTGGAACGTCACCCCGGCACTACACACGCCCCTGATGGCGGTCACCAACGCCATCTCGGCCATCGTCATCGTCGGCGCCATGCTGGCTGCCGCGCTGACCGTGACCCCGGCCGGCAAGCTGATGGGCACCCTGGCGGTGGCCCTGGCTGCGGTCAATGTGTTCGGTGGCTTCCTGGTCACCCGTCGCATGCTTGAGATGTTCAAGAAGAAAACCAAGAACGAGGCGCAGAAGTAAGCATGAGCATGAATCTGGTAACGCTCCTCTACCTCGTCGCCTCTGTCTGCTTCATTCAGGCGCTCAAAGGCCTGTCGCACCCGACCACGTCGCGGCGCGGCAACCTGTTCGGCATGATCGGCATGGGGATCGCGATCCTCACCACGGTTGGCCTCATCTATAAGCTTGGGGCAGAGCTGGCAACTGCCGGGATTGGCTACGTCATCGTCGGCCTGCTGGTCGGCGGTACCGCTGGTTCGATCATGGCCAAGCGCGTAGAGATGACCAAGATGCCGGAGCTGGTCGCCTTCATGCACAGCATGATCGGCCTGGCGGCGGTATTCATTGCCATCGCGGCAGTACTCGAGCCGCAATCGATGGGCATTGTCGCCAGCATCAGCGACCCGATCCCCACCGGTAACCGCCTGGAGCTGTTCCTTGGCGCTGCCATAGGTGCAATCACCTTCTCCGGTTCCGTGATCGCGTTCGGCAAGCTGTCGGGCAAGTACAAGTTCCGCCTGTTCCAAGGCGCACCGGTACAGTTCGCCGGCCAGCACAAGCTGAACCTGATTCTGGGCCTGACCACAATTGCCCTGGGCCTGCTGTTCACGTTCACCGGCCACTACAGCGCCTTCACCTTGATGCTGGTCCTGGCCTTCATCATGGGTGTACTGATCATCATCCCGATCGGCGGTGCAGACATGCCGGTGGTGGTATCGATGCTCAACAGCTATTCGGGTTGGGCGGCGGCCGGTATCGGCTTCTCGCTGAACAACTCGATGCTGATCATCGCCGGCTCGCTGGTGGGCTCCAGCGGTGCGATCCTCTCGTACATCATGTGCAAAGCGATGAACCGCTCGTTCTTCAACGTCATCCTCGGCGGCTTCGGCGGGGATACCGATACCGGCGCGGCGCAAGGCTCGAAAGAGCAGCGCCCGGTGAAGTCTGGCTCGGCCGACGACGCGACCTTCCTGCTGAGCAACGCCGACACGGTGATCATCGTGCCCGGCTACGGCCTGGCGGTAGCACGTGCCCAGCACGCGCTCAAGGAACTGACCGAGAAGCTGACCCACAACGGCGTGACCGTGAAGTACGCGATCCACCCGGTGGCAGGGCGCATGCCTGGGCACATGAACGTACTGCTGGCCGAGGCCGAAGTGCCCTACGACCAAGTGTTCGAGATGGAAGACATCAACGCTGAGTTCGGTCAGGCCGACGTAGTGTTGGTGCTGGGCGCCAACGACGTGGTCAACCCGGCGGCTAAGAACGATCCAAAGTCGCCGATCGCGGGCATGCCGATCCTGGAGGCTTACAAAGCCAAGACCATCATCGTCAACAAACGCTCGATGGCCAGCGGCTACGCCGGCCTGGACAACGAACTGTTCTACCTGGACAAGACCATGATGGTGTTCGGTGACGCGAAGAAGGTCATCGAGGATATGGTCAAAGCCGTCGAGTAACCCCGCTTCCACCACCCAGTGGAATATAAAGAAGCCCCGGCGAGATCCCTCCCGGGGCTTTTTCATTTTGGTGATCCAGATCAATGGCTGTATTCCCTGGCTCCTCATACGACCATGGTCGCGGGACGGCGCCGGGGTAAATCTCTAGACTGCGCTGCAGTAGCTTCAGTAGCCCGAGATAACAATCCATGTACCGTGATCGTATCCGCTTGTCCTCCCTGCACAGCAAGGTAATGAGTGCGGCTGACGCCGCTGGCCTGATCGAGGACGGCATGACCGTCGGCATGAGCGGTTTCACCCGCGCCGGCGAAGCCAAGGCCGTACCGCATGCCTTGGCCGAACGCGCCAAGCTGTCGCCTCTGAAAATCAGCCTGATGACCGGCGCCAGCCTGGGCAATGACCTGGACAAGCAACTGACCGAGGCCGGCGTGCTGGCGCGCCGCATGCCGTTCCAGGTCGACAGCACCCTGCGCAAAGCCATCAACGACGGTCAGGTGATGTTCATCGACCAGCACCTGTCGGAAACCGTCGAGCAACTGCGTAACCAGCAGCTCAAACTGCCGGACATCGCGGTAATCGAAGCGGTGGCCATTACTGAACAGGGCCACATCGTACCGACCACCTCGGTGGGCAACTCGGCGAGCTTCGCGATCTTCGCCAAGCAGGTGATTGTCGAGATCAACCTGTCGCACAACGCCAACCTCGAAGGCCTGCACGACATCTATATCCCGACTTATCGCCCGACCCGCACGCCGATCCCGCTGGTGAAAGTGGATGACCGCATCGGCAGCACCGCGATCCCGATCGACCCCGCCAAGATCGTCGGCATCGTCATCAGCGATCAGCCAGATTCGCCCTCCACGGTGCTACCGCCGGATGATGAAACCCAGGCCATCGCCGACCACCTGATCAACTTCCTCAAGAACGAAGTGGATGCAGGCCGCATGACCAACAGGCTCGGCCCGCTGCAAGCCGGCATCGGCAGCATCGCCAACGCGGTGATGTGTGGCCTGATCGAGTCGCCGTTCGAGGACCTGACCATGTACTCCGAAGTACTTCAGGACTCGACCTTCGATCTGATCGACGCTGGCAAGCTGAGTTTTGCCTCAGGCAGCTCCATCACCCTGTCGGGGCGTCGTAATGCCGACGTATTCGGCAACCTGGAGCGCTACAAGGACAAGCTGGTACTGCGCCCGCAGGAGATCTCCAACCACCCTGAAGTCGTGCGCCGCCTGGGCATCATCGGCATCAACACGGCGCTGGAGTTCGACATCTACGGCAACGTCAACTCCACGCACGTCTGTGGCACCCGGATGATGAACGGTATCGGTGGCTCCGGCGATTTCGCCCGAAATGCTCACCTGGCCGTATTCGTCACCAAGTCGATCGCCAAAGGCGGGGCGATTTCCAGCGTGGTGCCCATGGTGAGCCATGTCGACCACACCGAGCACGACGTGGACATCCTGGTGACCGAACAGGGGCTCGCCGACCTGCGGGGCCTCGCGCCACGGGAACGGGCACGGGCGATCATCGATAACTGTGTCCACCCGGATTACCGTGCAGCGCTGAACGACTATTTCGATCGCGCTTGCCTGCGTGGCGGCCACACCCCGCATATCCTGCGTGAGGCGCTGAGCTGGCACGAAAATCTGGAAGAAAGTGGGCGTATGCTCGCCAGCTGATCTATAGCAGCGGTCTGCCTTTGCCAGCGGCCGCCACGCGCTCCTGACGCCACAGCAACACCTCGAGGGCTGCCCTGCAGCCCTTTCTCGGCTCAAGCCCGATTCAGCAAGCACTGAAGAATATAAAACTGTACTACTGTACTGTTAATTCTCCACGCTCCCGCCTACTCAAACCCATCTAAAACCTGAAAAAGCACCATAACGGTGCGGACCAGTACAGTTGCGCCTGTTTCGAGTGCAACAGTAGGGTTACACAGTTAACTGAACCATCGTAATGCAGTAGAACTGTATCTACTGTTATGGACAGCAGAGGAGGATCATTGGTACCAGTTAAATCACTCCCTAGTCCCGCCATAAGCGGAAGGATGAAACATCATGGAACGTACCCTCAGTTCCGGTCTCGTTTTCGAAAACAACGCCCAGCAAACCAACGCTTCGCTGCCGCTGCGCGCGCTCTCTACCCTGCTGCTGTGGCAGCGACGCATGGCCAGCCGCCGTCAGCTGGCGCGTCTCGATGCCCGCCTGCTGGCCGATGCCGGTATCAGCGAGTCGCAGCGTTACGAAGAGCTGAGCAAGCCGTTCTGGCGCTAAGCACCGGCTCGCCGGCTTCGGCTGGCACCGTGAATTCCCAAACCCGTTGCAGGAGACTGCAGCGGGTTTTTTTATGGGGTAGTTCCCTGCCACCCTTGAAGCAGAGCCTGCCATCACTGAAAAGGTACAATTTTCAAAATATCAAAATAGACCATAACAGTTACCTTGTGCCCCGTTCATTAACATCCATAAATTCCGGCGCGTGATACGCTTGACTGGGCAGTCTGGTAAAAACCAGATGTTCAAAGCCACCGTGACGAACCGTGTGAGCGTCCAATAAGCAGATCCACCCGAATCTTCCCCAGGAGTGCACGACCATGACCCGTAATTACCTGATTGGCGCAGCCCTGCTGCTCGGCCTGGCCGGCACTGCCCACGCCACCAGCTTCATTGTCACTACTGATGCAGTCGTTGGCGCGGTTGCCGCCTCCACCGACGCTACCTCCGATGTGTCATCGTCTTTCCGTGATGACAAGATCGTTCAGGCCGCTCGAGACGATGCGGCCAGCTATGTGGGTAGCCAGGGCGCCATTCGCGGCGCCAAGCTCGAGAGCGCTTTGCTGCACATCCGCTCGAACATGCCAGCTCTGAAGGCCAGCGATGCGCAGTTGGCCCAGGCCATTCTGGCGATCTGACCTGCTGCAGCCCACAAGCGCTGGCCCTGGCCGGTACTTGTGGGCTAGCCTTCGACGTCCCTGTTCCTGTCGTAAGAAAGCCAATGCGTTATCTGTTGCCGCTGCTGTTTTCCGTAGTCGCCATGGGCAGTGCCCATGCCATGGACACCACCACGCAAGGCCTAGTCATCACAGGCTACGTCACAAGCCAAGTCACGACTGCCCCATTCGACCGCAAGCTGGTCAGGCAGGCTCGCGATGATGCCGCTGCCTTCGTCGCCAGCGACGGCCTGATTCACGGAGCACGTCTGGAAGCAGCACTCAAGTCGCTGCGCCATGACGGCGCCCGTCAATCTGTCGGCGACCTTGAACTGGCAGAAGCAATTCTCGTCCAATCATTAAATCTGACTCCCTGTATTTCCGGAGATGCTCCATGCGTAAACCGCTGATCGCCGCTACCCTCGGCATGTTGCTGCTGGCCGACCTGGCCCAGGCACAAACTCTGGTGGCCACCAGCAACATCATCGTGCGGGCCTTTGGCCGCTCGATCGACTTCACCTCTGACACCACCACCTCGATCCGCGACTCAAAGGTCGTGCGTGAAGCTCATGACGATGCCGCCAGCTTCGTCGCCAGCAACGGTGATATTCGTGGCGCCCAGCTTGAGGCCGCCTTCAACACCCTGCGCGAACGCGTGCCTGAAGCGCGCGGCGCCAGCGACCAGGTGCTGGCCGAAGCCATCCTGGCGCTGTGAACCACGTACGTGCCTGGTTGCTCGGCTGCGCCCTGACGCTGCTGGGCACGCCCGCCCTGGCTGACCTGCAGCTCGAGCTGCAGTCAGCCGGCCTGGCCCCACAGCAGGCTCAAGCCACCCAAGCCCTGCTTGATGAGGCTTTGGCCAAGCTCCCTCCCCGCTTCAAGCAACAGCTCAACCGGCGCATTGAGGTCAGCTGGAGCGACAACATGCCAGCCGATGCCTACGGGCAGGCCTCCTTGGTCTCGACCCTGCAGCTAAACCGGCGCCTGCTGCCCGGCCTGACTGACGGCAGTGCTGCGCAGGAGCGCACCAACCGTCCGCATGGCACGGTGCGTGAGGAGTTGCTGGCTACAGTCCTGCACGAACTTACCCACATATACGACCGAGCCCGGCTCTGGCCCAGTGCTGAACATTCGCTGATCGCCCGCTGCAAGCGCCAGCAAGGCACCGTTGGCAAGATCGGTCTTCCCGAGCAATGCCGCGGCCAGGCCGAGCGCCGCTTTACCCTGAGCGACGACCCGCGCCTGCTCGACCTGGCCGGCTGGCAGCAATACGTCGGCCGCCGCGGTGAGCGTGAACAGCACAATGGCCAGTTCCTGCGCAGCCCCGACAGCTACGAGCTGAGCAGCCCCAAGGAATACATCGCGGTCAACATGGAGTACTTCCTCCTGGACCCGAGCTACGGCTGCCGTCGGCCAGCGCTCAATCAGTACCTGGCTGATCATTTCGGCTGGGCGCCCGAGCAGGCAACGTGCGCCAAGGGCTTGCCATTCCTCAACGCCGGCAGCGACTTCGCCCGCCAGCCGTTGGGCGAAATCGACCCGGAACGGGTCTACGAAGTGGACTTTCTCCTGGCCGAGGCCAACCAGAACCTGGTGAGCCGTTGGGGCCACAGCATGCTGCGCCTGGTGATCTGCAAGCCCGGCCGCCCACGCGGGCCAGACTGCCGCCTGGACCTCGACCAGCACCTGGTGCTCTCCTACCGTGCCTTCGTCAATGACGTTCAACTGTCCAGCTGGGATGGCCTGGTTGGCGCCTATCCGTCGAGGCTGTTCGTGCTACCGCTGGCCCAAGTAATCGACGAATACACCAAGACCGAACTGCGCAGCCTGGCGTCGGTGCCGCTGAAGCTCAACCGCGACGAAGTTGAAAATCTGGTACGCCAGGCCGCCGAGATGCACTGGAGCTATGACGGCAACTACTGGTTCCTGTCCAACAACTGTGCGGTGGAATCATTGAAACTGCTACGCAGCGGCACCGCCAACCCGCGCCTGAACGACCTCGACAGCATCATGCCCAACGGTTTGCTTGCAGTATTGAAGGGCCGGGGACTGGCCGATACCAGCGTGCTCGACGACCCGCGCGAAGCCTTGCGCCTGGGCTACCGTTTCGACTCCTATCGCGACCGCTATCAAGCGATGTTCGATGTGCTGAAGAAACAGCTGCCAGTCAAGCAGGACAAGGTCGAGGACTGGCTGGCCCAGGACGCCGAACAGCGCCGCAGCTGGTTCTTGCAAGCCGACCTGCGCACCAGCGCCGCCTTGCTTCTGCTGGAACAGGCCAGCCTGCGCCGCCAACTGCTGCTGGCTCAGGATGAAGTGAAGCAGCGCTATCTGAATGCGGCCGCGCTGAAAGATGGCAGTATCAACAAGGCCGACCAGACCCTGAAGCAGATGCTCGCCAACAGTGGCTTTCTCAGCCGCCCGGCCGAACTGCTGGATACAAAGGGATACGGGCTACCGCAGCCGGACGAGCGCAAGCATCTGGAAAAAGTCAGTACTGAACGGCAGGCACAGTTGCTGCGCTTGAGCACTGACCTCGACAGAGAAGTGAGAGCGCTGCTGGAGCCTTCGCGGGCCAAGGAAATTGCTGCGGTCGAGGCCAATGTGAAGCTGATTGGTGAGCACCTGCGGGCGCTGCACAAAGCAGCAGGCGGCCTGCAACTGCCTTGATTGCCCTCCTGGCCCTATCGCCGGCAAGCCGGCGATAGGGCGGGTAATGCCATCCAGAGGCTAGAGTTTTTCCTCTTCCTCTTCAGGCAACCCTTCATCCACATGCAGCCAGGGCAACCGGCTCCCGGTCCAGATGTGCCGCGTGGCCCGCACCCGTTCCGGGTGGTCCAGCGTCGCTACCGTCACATCGATGCTGCCCGGGCTATGCGACGTCACCAACGCCACATGTGCACCACAATCACCGCAGAAGTAGCGCTTGCAACTGGCCGGAGCCACATAGCACTGCGGCCTGCCTGCCACCCATTGGAAACCGGAGCGAGGCACGGTGAGCCAGGTCACCAGCAGGCCGCCGCTGACCCGCCTGCAGATCGAACAATGACAATGGGCGATATCCGTCAATTCACCCTTCAAGCAATAGCGCAAGGCGCCGCAATGGCAGCCACCTTCGGTTACCTCTGACATCTCCTACCTCCCGTCGCCCTTTTCCTGGCGAAAGCTGGCTGAAAGCTTGCACCCATAGGATAGCCACCACTACCGGCACAAGACCGGTCAGCCAGGGCACCCGGAATCTTCCGCGCCCGGCCCAATCAACAACAACAATGGTGATTCCGATGTATTTCTGTGCCCGCCCTTTCGCAGTACCCCTCCGCTTGCTCCCCGCGCAGCGCTCAACGCGCTGATTCGCCCGATCGACTTTCCTTTCGCCGCGCCACGCCTGGAGTATTGCCATGCTGACCTTTCTCGGCTTTGCCATGGTCATCACCTTCATGTACCTGATCATGACCAAGCGCCTGTCGGCCTTGATCGCGCTGATCCTGGTACCGATCCTGTTCGCCCTGTTCGGTGGTTTTTCCGCCAAGATCGGCCCGATGATGCTCGAAGGCATCAGCAAGCTCGCCCCCACCGGCGTCATGCTGATGTTCGCCATCCTTTACTTCGCCCTGATGATCGACTCCGGCCTGTTCGACCCGGCGGTGCGCAAGATCCTCAAGCTGGTCAAGGGCGACCCGCTGAAAGTCTCGGTCGGTACCGCCGTGCTGGCCCTGGTGGTCTCGCTGGACGGTGACGGCGCCACCACCTACATGATCTGCTGCGCCGCCATGCTGCCTCTGTACAGCCGCCTGGGCATGAGCCCGCGGATCATGGCCGGCCTGATCATACTCGCCGGTGGGGTAATGAACATGACCCCATGGGGCGGCCCCACTGCCCGCGCAGCCAGTGCCCTGCACGTAGACCCTTCGGACATTTTCGTACCGATGATCCCGGCCATGGTCTTCGGCGTGCTGGCGATCCTGGCCATCGCCTACATGTACGGCAAGCGTGAACGTGCCCGCCTGGGTGAACTGCACCTGCCTACCGACGACATCGATCACAGCGAAATCACCGTGTCGCAGTTCCCCGACGCACGCCGGCCGAAGCTTCTGTGGTTCAACGGTGCGCTCACCGCTGCGCTGATGGCTGCGCTGATCGCAGGCCTGCTGCCACTGCCGGTGCTGTTCATGATCGCCTTCAGCATCGCCATGATCGTCAACTACCCTTGCCTTCAGCAGCAGAAGGACCGTATTGCCGCCCACGCAGGCAGCGTACTCGCCGTGACCGGGCTGATCTTCGCTGCCGGTATCTTCACCGGCATCCTGTCGGGCACCGGCATGGTCGAGGCCATGTCCAAAAGCTTGCTGGCGGTCATTCCCGAAGCACTGGGCCCTTACCTGGCGGTGATCACCGCGATCGTAAGCATGCCGTTCACCTTCTTCATGTCCAACGACGCCTTCTATTACGGGGTGCTGCCGGTGCTGGCCGAAGCGGCCAGCCACTACGGCATCAGCCCGGTGGAAATGGCCCGCGCTTCGATCGTCGGCCAACCGGTACACCTGCTGAGCCCGCTGGTACCCTCGACCTACCTGCTGGTGGCGCTGGCAGGCATCGAATTCGGTGATCATCAGCGCTTCACCCTCAAGTGGGCAGTACTGGTGTGCATGTGCATAATGCTCGCCGCACTGCTGATGGGCATTTTTCCGCTGTTCAGCAGTCTGTAAATAAACGCCTGTCACCGCAACGCGAAGTGTCCCGTGCAGGGGCGCTTCGCCACTATCGCTCGAAGGAATATTCATGGAATGGCTGACCAGCCCGGAAATCTGGGTTGCCTTTTTCACCCTCACTGCGCTTGAGATCGTTCTCGGTATCGACAACATCATCATGATCTCGATTCTGGTCAGCCGCATGCCTAAGCACATGCAGGCGCGCACCAGAATCTTCGGCCTGGCCCTGGCCATGGTCACCCGCATTTTGCTGTTGCTGTCGATCACCTGGGTCATGCGCCTGACTGCCGACCTGTTCGTGGTATTTGGCCAGGGCATCTCGGGCCGCGACCTGATTCTGTTCTTTGGCGGCCTGTTCCTGCTGTGGAAAAGCTCGCAGGAGATCTACCACGGCCTGGAAGGCGAGGACGAAAGCGGTGACGAGCCCAAGGGCAAGGGCGGCACGTTCCTCTTCACCATCATTCAGATCGCCATCATCGACATCGTCTTCTCCCTGGACTCGGTGATCACTGCTGTAGGCATGGTTTCGCATGTGCCGGTGATGGTCGCCGCAATCATCGTGGCAGTACTGGTGATGATGTTGTGCGCCGGTGCAATCAGCAACTTCATCGACAAACACCCTTCGCTGAAGATGCTTGCGCTTTCGTTCCTGATCGTTGTAGGCACCGTGCTGATCGCCGAATCTTTCGATGTGCACGTGCCCAAAGGCTACGTCTACTTCGCCATGGCGTTCTCCCTGGGGGTGGAGGCCATCAACATCCGCATGCGCACGGCCATGGCGCGCAAGCGTGGCAAGGAGCAAGACGCAGTGAAATTGCGCAAGGACATTCCGGGTCAGTAAGCACCGCGAACTCAGTATTCGAGGGCCCTCATCAGGGCCCTTTTTCATGCCTTGGATTTCATGACAGACAGGTTTCAAATGCTGGCCGAGCATGCCAAGCTGGCGATAGGTCCGCAAAACAACTAAAGCTTGAGTAAGCACTGGATAAAAACACCCACCCCCGGGCCAGGCTTACCGCTTCACCCATTGGCTCCGCCTTTGGAGCCCGGATAAGAGGGGGGCTACACCATGCTGACCCTGCTCAACCTGCTTTCCGCCGTCGCGTTGCTGGTATGGGGCACGCACATCGTCCGTACCGGCATCCTGAGAGTGTTCGGCTCCAACCTGCGCCGGGTCCTGAGCCAGAACATGAACCGGCGACCATTTGCGTTCATCGCCGGTATCTTGGTCACGGCCGTGGTACAGAGCAGCAACGCCACCGCCATGCTGGTGACGTCATTCGTGGGTCAGGGCCTTATGGCAATGACCCCGGCACTGGCAATCATGCTCGGTGCCGATGTCGGTACCGCGCTGATGGCCAGGGTGCTTACCCTGGACCTTTCATGGCTTTCGCCGTTGCTGATATTCCTGGGCGTGATCTTTTTTCTGTCGCGCAAGCAGACGCGCGCGGGCCAGCTGGGCCGGGTAGGCATCGGCCTGGGCCTGATCATTCTGGCGCTGGAACTGATCGTTCAGGCGGCCACCCCGATCACCCAGGCTCAAGGTGTGAAAGTACTGTTCGCCTCATTGACCGGAGACATCCTGCTCGATGCGTTGGTTGGCGCAGTGTTCGCCATGGTTTCGTACTCCAGCCTGGCGGCAGTGCTGCTGACCGCCACCTTGGCCGGCGCTGAACTGATCAGCCTGCCAGTGGCCATCGGCCTGGTGGTCGGCGCCAACATCGGCAGCGGGCTGCTGGCCTTTCTCAGCACCAGCATGCAGAACCCCGCGGGCCGGCGAGTAGCCTTGGGCAGCCTGTTGTACAAGCTGATCGGCCTGGTGCTGATCATCCCGGTGCTGAATCCGCTGGTGGCGTGGATGGACTCGCTGAGCTTCAGCCCCCAGGAGCTGGTGATCGGCTTCCACCTGCTTTACAACACACTGCGGTGTCTGGTCCTGCTGCCCACCGTCAAGCCCATGGGGCGCCTGTGCAACTGCTTGTTGCCGGAGCGCGAGAACGGCAACGGCCAAGTACGCCCACGCCACCTGGACGCCTCGGCACTCACCACACCCAGCCTTGCCCTAGCCAATGCTGCCCGCGAAACGTTGCGCCTGGGCGATATCGTCGACAGCCTGCTCGAGGCCATGCTCAACGCCCTGCGCGGCACTCAGACCGCCCTCCCACAGCAGGTCCGTGCCCTGGGCGAAGATGCCGAAGCGCTGTACAGCGCCATCAAACTGTACCTGGCCCAAATGCCCCGGGAGGACCTCAGCGATCAGGACAACAGGCGCTGGGCCGAAATCATCGAGCTGGCGATCAACCTCAAGCTGGCCTGTGACCTGGTCGAACGCATGCTGCGCAAGGTCCAACAGCAGAAGACCAGCCAACGCCGGGAGTTTTCCCAGGTCGGCCTGCAAGAACTGACCGGCCTACAAGAGCAATTGCTGACCAACCTGCGCCTGGGCCTTTCGGTATTTCTCAGCGCCGACCCGGAAAGCGCACGCTTGCTGTTGCGGGAAAAACGCCGCTTCCGAGCCCAGGAAAGGCGCCTGGCCCATGCCCATGTCAGCCGCTTGCAACGCAAGGTGGTGCAAAGTATCGAGACCAGTTCGCTACACTTGGAGCTGATCGCTGACATGAAGCGGTTGAACTCTTTGTTCTGCAGCAGTGCCTATGTGGTACTGGGTGGCTCGGACACCGGCGGGCTATTGCTCGACAGCGTGCCGGACGAAGCCCGCCTACCCTGATCTCGCCTACCTGGAGACCCAAGCTCGCCCATGCGTTGCCTGACCTTCGTTTGCCTGCTGATCTGTAGCCTGCACTCATTCGCCCTCGACCGTTCGCGGGTCGAGGGCTACCTGCTGCCCAACGGTCTGCAGGTTGTCCTTAAATCCGGCTACGAACGCGATCATGTGGCGATCCGCCTGGTGGTGGGTGTGGGCCTGGACGACTTCGACTGCGAGCAGAAAGAGTTGCCGCACCTGCTCGAGCACTTGCTGTTCAGCGGCATCGACGAGACCGGTGAGGGCGGCTTGGAAGAGCGCCTGCAGGCTTTGGGCGGCGAATGGAATGCCTTCACCAGCAGCGCCGACACCACCTTCGTCATCGAGGCCCCCGCGCGCAACCAGCGCAAAGTGCTCGACCTGCTGCTGGCGGTACTGCGCGACACCCGCATCGACGCCAAGGCGCTGGCCACGGCCAAGCGCATCATCGAACGTGAAGACGGCGGCCACTACGGCCACCTGCAACGCTGGCTCGACCGCCAGGACATCGGCCATCCGGCCAGCGATCAGTTGGCAACCGAGCTGGGCCTCAAATGCCCGGAACGCTCCAACCTCGATGACATGACACTAGAGCAGGTTCAGGCCCTGCGTGATCGCTGGTACGCCGCCAACAACATGACCTTGATCATGGTTGGCGGTCTCGATCGGCTACTGCCGGCCTACCTGGAGCGCACCTACGGCGAGCTGCCGGCCACCGAGCCGCAGGAGCGGCGCAATCTGGAAAGCATCAGCCAGCAGGCCGAACAGCGACGCGACCTGACCCGTGGTTTTCTGGGCGACAGCGTCAAACTGCACTGGCTGTTCATCGAGCCGGTACTGGACAACGACCACCAGTCGACACTCGACCTGCTCTCACGCTATCTGGACTGGGCCCTGTACGACCAGTTGCGCCTGCGTAACGGCCTGTCCTATGGGCCTTCGGCACAACGCGAAAGCTTTGGTGACAGTGGCCTGCTCAGCCTGAACGCTGACCTTGAGCGCGGCGACGTCGACAAGGCGGTCAAGGTGATGCAGGAACTGTTCGACCACTTGCGCGAGGATGGCCTTGATCCGGATACATTCGCCCGTATCAAGGAGGCCGCCGTCGCCAAGGAAAGCTGGAGTACCCAGGGCAATAGCGCGCTGGCCGATTATTACTGGGGGGCACTCAACGCCTACAGCAACGGGCGGTTTGCCGACCCGGCCCGGCAGCTACGACAGGTCAGCCTGGAGCAGGCCAACGAGGCACTGAAGGCATTGCTCAAGGATGAAGGTTATCTGCGTATCGAGAAGCCTTTGCTTGGATATGACGAGCTGTATGGGCTGATTGCGCTGTTACTGGGGGTGATCCTGGCTGCCGGGCTGCTGCGGCGCCGGCGTACTTCACCCCAACCACCGAGCGGTGCTACACGGCAGCGGTGATTCGGCGGTATCCTTTCGCCAGTACCGGCCTCTTCGCGGGTTTACCCGCGACGGCGCGGCACAGTCACCCTACCACTCTGTTGTATACCCATGCCCCCTATTCCCCGTATCGTCCAGCGCGTCATCGAACTGCTCAAACGCTACCCCGGCATCATCGCGCTCGGCGGTTTCCTCTCAGGTATCGGCAGCTTCATTCTGGTCGACCGCCAAGCCAGCCTGGCCAGCTGGGTAGCCATTCTCATGCTGGTCAGCTGGATCTGGCTGATGCTGGAGAACACCCTGACAGGCCTGTTCGCCCGCACCTTCAAACGGGAAATTCCTCAGCCGCTGCTGCGCTACGCGACGCAGATGATCCACCAGGAAAGCCTGTTCTTCGTACTGCCGTTCTTTTTCATCACCACCACCTGGAACAGTGGCCAATTGGTGTTCACCGGCCTGCTCGGTGCCGCCGGGCTGGTCTCGATCGTCGACCCGCTGTACTACAAGTGGCTCGCACCGCGGCGCTGGCTGTTCATGGCGCTGCACACCCTCACCCTGTTCGCCGCGCTGTTGACGGCACTGCCGATCATCCTGCACCTGACCACTGCGCAAAGCTTCAAGCTGGCACTGATTGCCGCCATGGTGCTGTCGTTCCCGAGCCTGGCCAGCAGTTTCCCGATCAACACTTGGCGCCGTGGCGTGGCGCTGGTACTGATGACCCTGGCGGTGGGCGGGGGCGGTTGGTTACTGCGCTCGTGGGTCCCACCGGCCACCCTGTGGATGACCGAAGTGGCGGTCAGCACTGAGGTATTGAACCGCCAGCCCGGTGAATCGCTGGATGAAGTTGCCGCCAGCCGCATTCGCAGCAGTGGCCTGTATGCCTACACCGCTATCAACGCACCGCGCGGCCTCAACGAGCGCATCTACCATGTGTGGCAGAAGGACGGCAAGGAAGTGGACCGTATCGCCCTGGATATCCATGGCGGGCGCAAGGAGGGCTACCGTGCGTGGACCCACAAGCAGAACTTCCCGCCAAACCCCGCAGGTAAATGGCAGGTGCGCGTGCTGACCGAAGATGGCCAAGTGATCGGTGTGCTGCGCTTCAAGGTGGTAGACGACGCGCCGGCGAAGTAAGCGCTCCTGGGGGCCGGCTTGCCGGCGATTGGGCCGCAACGCGGCCCCACAATACTCAGCACATTCTCAACAAACCCCGCCATGCCTGCTGCGCTATGATCAGTCTCTACGCCTGTCAGATGCATGGAGCCTATGACTACCCCCAGCGCCACCCTGGATACCAGTAGCCAACCGCCCTGCCTGCGCATTGCCGGTGACTGGACCCTGGCCCACTACGCCAGCCTCAAGCGCGACAGCGAACGCCTGCGTACCCAATACGACGCCGACGCCGTAGCCGATCTCAGCCAACTGGGCCAGCTCGATACCGCCGGCGCCTCGCTACTGGCTGAGCTGCTGGGCTCTGAGCGCCTGTCGCACTGCACTCAAGAGCTGCCCGATGCCAGCCGCGCCCTGCTCAAGAACGTCTACTGCTCGGTTCAAGACTACTGCATCCCGGTAAAGGAACCCGAGCGCCATGTCCTGATCCTGCTGCTGGAGCGCATCGGCCGCGCGGTCAATACATTGTGGCAAGACACCCTGCAGTTGCTCGGCTTCATCGGCCTGATCCTCGAGACCCTGCTGCGCCGGGCCTTGCAACCGCATCGCTGGCGCCTCACCCCGGTTGTCTCGCATATCGAGCAGACCGGCCTGGACGCAGCGCCTATCGTCGCATTGCTGACGTTTCTGGTGGGCGCGGTGGTCGCCTTCCTCGGGGCGACCGTGCTGGCCGATTTCGGCGCAACCGTATTCACCGTCGACCTGGTGGCGTTCTCGTTCCTGCGCGAATTTGCCGTATTGCTGACCGCCATCCTGATGGCCGGCCGCACAGCCAGTGCCTTCACTGCGCAGATCGGCTCGATGAAGGCCAACGAAGAAATCGACGCCATCCGTACCCTGGGCCTGAACCCGATCGAACTGCTGGTCGTACCCCGGGTCTTGGCACTGCTGATCTCACTGCCGCTGCTGACCTTCGTCGCGATGATCTGCGGCATCGTCGGCGGTGCTGTGGTCTGCGCGCTTTCACTGGATATTTCGCCGGCCATGTTCCTCTCGCTGCTGCAAAGCGATATTGGCGTGCAGCACTTTCTCGTCGGCTTGGCCAAGGCCCCCTTCTTTGCCTTCCTGATCGCGGCCATTGGCTGCCTGGAAGGCTTCAAGGTCAGCGGCAGCGCTGAGTCGGTAGGCGCCCACACCACCTCCAGCGTGGTTCAGTCGATCTTCGTGGTCATCGTGCTCGATGCAGTGGCTGCGCTGTTCTGCATGGAGATGGGCTGGTGAGTGCCCCGGAAGCAGTGATCCAGGCGCGGGGCATCTGCAACCGCTTCGGCAGCCAGAGCGTGCACGAGAACCTCGATCTGGACCTTTACCGTGGTGAAATCCTGGCCGTGGTTGGCGGATCGGGTAGCGGCAAGTCGGTGCTGCTGCGCAGCATCATTGGGCTAAGGCTGCCGAACGAAGGCCAGATCAAGGTGTTTGGCCAGAACCTGGCCGGCCTGCATGAAGAGCAACGCTCATTGGTCGAACGACGCTTTGGCGTGTTGTTCCAGAAGGGTGCGCTGTTCTCCTCGCTGACCGTCACCGAGAACGTCGCGTTACCACTGATCGAGCATGCAGGCCTGTCGCGCGCCGATGCAGAACATCTGGCCGGGGTGAAGCTAGCCTTGGCCGGCCTGCCGATTTCAGCCGCAGACAAGTACCCCTCTTCACTGTCTGGCGGCATGATCAAGCGCGCCGCACTTGCCCGCGCACTGGCCCTGGACCCGGACATCCTGTTCCTTGACGAACCCACTGCCGGCCTCGACCCGATCGGCGCCGCCGCCTTCGACCAACTGATCCTCACCCTGCGCGACGCCTTGGGCCTGAGCGTGTTCCTCATCACCCACGATCTGGACACGCTCTACACCATCACTGACCGCATTGCGGTGCTGTCGCAGAAGAAAGTGCTGGTGGCAGGCCCGCTGGCCCAAGTCGAACAGACCAACGACCCGTGGATTCACGATTACTTTCACGGCCCACGCGGGCGGGCGGCTGAACAGGCCGCCAACCGTGCCGGGCAGGAGCGCTGAACGATGGAAACCCGAGCTCATCACGTCCTCATCGGCCTGGTCACCGTGCTGGTGGTGGCCGGTGCCATGCTGTTTGGCCTGTGGCTGACCAAGTCCAGCGTCGACGACGCCTTCAAGGACTACGAAGTGATCTTCAACGAAGCCGTGTCCGGGCTGTCCCGCGGCAGCCCCGTGCAATACAACGGCATCAAGGTCGGTGACGTGACCAGCCTGCGCCTGGACCCCAAGGATCCGCGCCGGGTGCTGGCCCGGGTTCGTCTGAGCGGCGATACGCCGGTCAAGGAAGACACCCAGGCGAAACTGACCCTCGCCGGCGTCACTGGCAACTCATTCATCCAGCTCAGCGGCGGCACTCCGAAAAGCCCAGAGCTCAAGGGCAAGGACGGCAAGTTGCCAGTGATAATCGCCTCGCCCTCCCCCATCTCGCAGCTACTCAATGACAGCAGCGACCTGGTCACCAACATCAACCTGCTGCTGCACAATGCGAACCAGATGTTCTCGGAAAACAATATCGACCGCCTGAGCAACACCCTGGCCAATCTGGAACAGACCACCAGTGCGTTCGCCAACCACAAAGGCGGCATTTCCCAGGCCATAGAGCAGCTGGCCCAGGTCGGCAAACAGGCCAACGCCACGCTGGCCGAAACCCAAGCGCTGATGCGCAATGCCAACAGCCTGCTCGGCACCCAGGGCAAACAGGCCATCGGCAGCGCCGAGCAGGCCATGCAATCGCTGGCCGCCAGCACTGCGACCATCAACAGCCTGCTCAATGACAACCGCCAGTCCATCGACGACGGCGCGCAAGGCCTCAACCAGCTGACACCGGCCATCCGCGAACTGCGTGAAACCCTCAACTCACTCAAGGGCATTTCCCGACGCCTGGAAGCCGACCCGAGCGGCTACCTGCTTGGCCGCGACAATAACAAGGAGTTCCAGCCATGAAGCTGTCGCTGCGCCTGCTGGCCTTGACGGCCGCGCTGAGCCTGTCTGCCGCCTGCTCGATCCTGCCCCAGAGCGAGCCTGTGGATATCTACCGGCTACCGGTCAACCAAGCCAGCCACAGCGCGACCCCGGTGCCATGGTCGTTACGCTTGAACAAGCCGCTGGCAAGCGAAGTGCTGGCCGGGCCACGCATCGCTGTGATCCCCAAGGGCGACGTGGTCAGCAGCTACAAAGGCGCCCGCTGGAGCGACCCGGTGCCGTTGCTGTTACGCAACCGCCTGCTCGATGGCTTCCAGCGCGACGGGCGTGTACAGCGTCTGAGCGCCGACGACAGCAACCTACAGGCCGACTATGAACTGGCCGGTGAACTGCAGGCGTTTCAGAGCGAGTACCGGCCAACCGGTACGGTGGAGGTAGTGATCCGCTATGACGCGCGTCTGGTTCAGGGGCGCAGCCAGCGAATCCTTGCCAGCAAGCGTTTCGAGGTGCGTCAGCCGCTGGTAGATACGCAGGTTTCGGCCGTGGTGGCCGGCTTCGGCGTGGCCAACGATCAACTCGCCGCGCAGGTGGTGAACTGGACCGTGGCGCAAAGTGCTCAGGCTCAGGCAAAGAACCAGTAGCAGACCAGGATGGCAGCAATGACACCGGACAGTTCGGCCAGCAAGGCGCACCCTACTGCATGGCGTACGCGCTGGATGCCGACAGCACCGAAATATACCGCCAGCACGTAGAACGTGGTTTCGGTGCTGCCCTGAACGGTAGCGGCTACAAGTGCCGGGAAACTGTCCACACCATGGGTCTGCATGGTCTCGATCAGCATCGCCCGCGCCGCACTGCCGGAGAACGGCTTGACCAATGCGGTCGGCAGGCCCTCGACGAAGCGGGTGTCCATACCCATCCAACTCACCGCGTGACGAATGCCATCCAATGCCAGCTCAAGGGCCCCGGAGGCGCGCAGGACACCAACGGCCACCAGCATGGCCACCAGGTAGGGCAGCAGGCTCTTGGCCACGTCGAACCCTTCCTTGGCGCCTTCGACAAAGGCTTCATACACCTTCACCCGCTTCAGCGCACCGATTACCAGGAACAGCATGATCACACCAAACAGCGTGAGGTTGCCGAGGACAGACGACAGGCTGGCGAGCGCAGCAGCCGACAGGGTACCGAGGAAAGCCATGAAGCCGCCCAGCAGCAGAGCACCCGGGATCATATAGGCCAGCACCACAGGGTCCCACAGGCGCAAGCGCTGCATCACCGCCACCGATAGCAGACCGACCAGGGTCGAAACGCTGGTCGCCAGGAGGATCGGCAGGAACACCAGGGTCGGGTCAGTAGCGCCCTGCTGGGCGCGGTACATGAAGATGGTCACCGGCAGCAGAGTCAGCGATGAGGCATTGAGCACCAGAAACAGGATCTGCGCGTTGCTCGCGGTGGTGCTGCTGGGGTTGAGCTCCTGCAGGGCGCGCATGGCTTTCAGGCCGATCGGAGTAGCGGCGTTGTCCAGGCCCAGACCGTTGGCAGCAAAGTTCATGGTGATGAGGCCCAGTGCCGGGTGGCCGGGCGGCACTTGCGGCATCAGCCGGGCGAACAGCGGGCCGAGCACTTTGGCCAGCCATTCCACGATACCGGCCTTTTCCGCGATCTTGAGGAAACCCAGCCAGAGGGTAAGGGTGCCGAACAGCAGGATCATGACCTCGACCGACAGCTTGGCCATGGCGAAGATGCTCTCGACCATCGCGGCGAAAATGCCGGCATTGCCGCCGACCAGCCATTGGGCCAGGGCCGATACGGCCGCCACCAGGAAAAAGCCAAGCCAAAGGCCATTGAGCATCCGTGTGTTCCCCCAGAAAAGTGCCTGAATGATAACGCACCAACGGCTGCTTTAGCCTGCTCTGGCCATTTCGCCGGTTCGCCGGCGATATGATCCCTACACATAGCAAAAAGCCCCGAATGAATCGGGGCTCAATGTTCAACGCGTCAGGTTCAGCGCTTGGCGGTCTCGCCAACCAGCGCCGCTTCCTTCTTGTCCGCAATCAGCGAGGCGTAGTACTGCTCGCCCTTGGCGGCGTCGTACATGCCTTCCCAACGAGCGATCACCAGGGCAGCCAAGGCATTGCCGACCACGTTCAGAGCGGTACGCGCCATGTCCATGATCCGGTCGACACCCGCGATGAAGGCCAGGCCTTCCAGCGGAATGCCTACGCTGCCCAAAGTTGCCAGCAGGACCACGAACGATACGCCCGGCACACCGGCAATACCCTTGGAGGTCACCATCAGGGTCAGCACCAGCAGCAATTGCTGGCTCCAGGACAGGTCAATGCCGTACAGCTGGGCGATGAAGATCGCCGCGATGCTCTGGTACAGGGTCGAGCCGTCGAGGTTGAACGAGTAACCGGTCGGTACCACGAACGAGCAGATCGACTTCGGTGCACCGTACTTTTCCATCTTCTCGATGACGCGCGGCAGCACGGTCTCGGAGCTGGAAGTGGAGTAAGCCAGGATCAGCTCATCTTTCATGATGCGCATGATCTTGATTACCGAGAAGCCGAACAGGCGGGCTACAAGGCCCAGCACCATGAAGGCGAAGAAGGCGATGGCGAAGTACACCAGCAGCACCAGCTTGGCCAGAGGCAGCAGCGAGCTGAAGCCGAAGTTGGCGACCGTCACGGCGATCAGTGCGAATACGCCGATCGGGGCGTAGTTCATGATCATGTGGGTGACCTTGAACATGGTCTCCGACACGCCCTGGAACGTACGCACCAGTGGTTCACGCAGGTCTGCCTGCAGGCTCGACAGGCCCAGGCCGAAGAGCACCGAGAAGAAGATGATCGGCAGCATCTCGCCACGCATCAGCGCCGCGAAGATGTTCGACGGGATCAGGTTCAGCAGGGTCTCGATGAACGCATGCTCATGCTGCACCTCGGCGGCGGTCGCCTGGTACTTGGAGATGTCCACGGTGCCCAGGGTGCTCATGTCGATGCCGGCGCCCGGGTGGAACAGATTTGCCAGGACCAGGCCGACAACGATGGCGATGGTCGTCACCACCTCGAAGTAGATGATGGTCTTCAGGCCGATGCTGCCCAGTTTCTTCGCGTCGCCAACCCCGGCGATGCCCACGATCAGCGACGAAATCACGATCGGGACGACGATCATCTTGATCAGGCGAATGAAGATGTCACCGGCGGGCTGGAGAACGTTGCTGATCCACCATGCCTTTTCTGCACTGAAATGATTCAGTAGCGCGCCGATTGCAACGCCCAGGACCAGACCGATGACGATCTGCCAGGCGAGGCTCAGTTTTGCCTTCTTCATGTCTTTACCCTTTGTTCTAGTGATCACGGGCACCGACCGGAAAAGCACGTAACAGAGCCGTTGGCAACGTCACGGGCATCGTACAGCTTCCGTCCGGAGGCCTCATGTAAGGACACCGCAAGCGAGCGACAGGGCGCTCGGGCCAGCGAAAAGGCGGCAACTATTGCGATGGGCAAGGACGAAATCTAATGCCGGAAGCGCATGCCCCATACCGATTCGGCATACAGCAATGCGTCAAAATGGGGCATACGCAAGTCATTGATTTATAACGTTCGGAAACCCGAACAAGACCAAACCGCCAGATCTCGGCTGATTTGGCAGTATGCAGAAGAAGGAATTGATGGCCTGTTCGACAATCCGAATGGCCGAAATGACACTTAGCCACGACAGGGCTGGACGAAAAAAAATTGATGTGCGGTCAAGACAAAATGTGTCTCAGCAAGAAAAAGCTGAAAGCAAGACGTGGAAACGAAGATGGCATCTCGGAAGCCAGGCCAGGTTTCTGTGGAAAAAACACTCCCTGACCTGAACCTCCGATATTGCCTTGCCTGACCCGGCCCATTGCTGGAGGTACTCCCTGTACCCCTAGGCCACTCCGATCCTGCAACAATCAGAACAGCCCGGCCCCTTGGTCATGTGCAGCCCCTCCTCGGGGCGGCGCATCATAGAAGCGAGAACTATAGAAAGGTTCCGCGTCTATTACGTGACAGTGCGCGACCTATCGTCCGTGACACTCAGTACCAGTTCGGGTCACGCTTGAGCTGCTCCTTCAGCATCGCCTGCATGCCTTCGTCCGGCTCACCCAGCCAACGATACTGCGCATGGCGGGTTGGAGCCTTGTCACTCGGCAGGCCCTCGGGTACCTCAACCAGCATCCCGTAGGCGTCATCCTTGTCCCAGCTGAACGCTACGATCAGGCGTTTATAGGTGCATTTGTCCTTCGATTCACACAGCGGGCCGACCAGGTATTTATCACCATCCTCGGTCACTGCGGACATCTGCTCCTGCGCACTGCCCGTAAGGTTCATCACCCAGTCGGGCAGGCGTTCCTCGCCTTTGATCGCGTCCTGCCAGGTTTCCCGGTACTCAGGGTCAGAGCCGAGCAAGTTGTCGGCGCTGACCTGGCCATCATTGGCCGCCATCGCCGCTGCGCTACCACCCAACAGCAGAGCGGCAGCTACGGCGTTGCAAAGCTTCCTGCTCATCTTCAACCTCGACCACGTCCAAAGAAGAAGGAGGCTACGAACAGGACCAGGAAGACAATGAACAGGATCTTCGCGATACCCGTGGCAGCGCCGGCGATACCACCGAAGCCGAGTACGGCGGCGACAATGGCGATGATGAGGAAAGTGATAGCCCAACTCAGCATGATGCTTCTCCTTTCTTTTTCTGAAATCGATCCGGTCGGTGTCGAAACCGCAGCGCCTTAGAACACCCAGCGTTGCTGGGGCACGACTTTTTCAACTGTGGCCGGCGAGGGGTTGGCCGAAGGCAGCTTTTGGGCTGCCCTCACCAATGTGTTGGCACGTGTCGCCTGGATCTGCGCCAGCAGCGCAGTCTGCGCCGCAACCTGTTCAGTGAGTCGCGCGGTCTGCCAGCTGTAGTAAAAAAGGCCTGCGGCCAAAGCCAGCAGCAACGCCATACCCAATATCAGGAACTGGCGCAGTGGCAGTGCGGCGATCTGCGAACGGTTGACGGATTGGCGGTTCATGCCGGCTTCTCCTGCTGTAATTTTTCTATTCAAACCTGAACAGGTAATTGCAGCCTGCGTGCCAGCCGTTCGATTTCTAATAATTCTTTATAAATCAGTCACTTAGGCAATCATATGATTGGGCCTGAGGACGTATCCTGCACGATGCCCGCCTTAGCGTCGTGCGTATTGCACGATTCATCCTTCAACCTTGGTCGCCACCTTGAGCAGATCGGCATCCACCCCACGTACCCCAATGATTTGCCGCGCGATCTCAACGGCGATGGTTTTCTGCTCGCTGCTGACCACCTCACCCGACAGCCGCACCATGCCGCCCTCACTGGCCACCTTGATGTTCAGGCCATCAAGGTTGCGGCTGAAACGGAAGCTGTTCTGGATCTTGTCGATCACCCAACTGTCACTTGGCTGCGGCCCGGTGGACACGCCCACTGGCGTTTCGCGAGCCTGGGCCATGGCTGCGGAATCCAGACTGACCAGGTTGTTGACCAGATGCACACCGTCAGTGGTCCGCGCCACCACCCCAGCCAGTTCCTTGGCTTCAGCGCTGTCGACCTTGCCGCGCAGGGTGATCACACCTTCACTGCTCTGTACCTCGATAGGCGCCTTCTGCGTCGTACGGCTCCACAGCAGACGCGCACGGATGACGGCAGCCAGGGTGGCATCCTCAAGACGCTGAGCGTAAGCCCGCAATTCGAGCGGGCGCTCGACCAGACCGGCGTTGACCTGCAACTGGTTATCGACCTGCTCGATGCCTCGAGTCGCCTGTGCGACGTGTTCGGCCAGCTGACGCTCAACCTCATTCTCGACCTCACCCGTCAGGCGTGCCCGCTTTCCATCCACCTCGACCTCAATGCGAAACGGGTTGAGCATGCGATTGAGCGCCAGCGCCGTCTGTAGGGAGCCCTCCAGGCGTGCATCCTGAACAGGGTCGGCAAACGCTGGGATGCAAATGGACAACAGGCTGGCCGTCAACACAACCATTCGAGTGGTAAAAGGCATGACCGCACTCCTTCTGTAGGCTAAATCCACAAATCGTCGCAACCAATGTGCCACCTCAATGCTCTAAGGCAAGCATTGAGATATCGCGGGTTCACGGCATTCTTTGGCCATTGGCTAGCATGCATAGGACAGAATCCTTCAGAATTGACCATGCAACTTGCCCGATTTTTCCCACACTAAATGAAGATCTTTCCCAAAGGAGCGCTGGAAATGGAATCAGCCCAGGACAACCAAGGCCGTATTCTGCTTGTGGATGACGAGTCCGCGATCCTGCGCACCTTCCGCTACTGCCTCGAAGATGAGGGCTACAGCGTGGCCACAGCCAACAGTGCCGCGCAGGCCGAAGCCTTGCTCCAGCGCCAGGTGTTCGACCTGTGCTTCCTCGACCTGCGTCTGGGTGAAGACAACGGCCTGGACGTGCTGGCACAGATGCGCATCCAGGCACCGTGGATGCGGGTGGTGATCGTCACTGCGCATTCGGCCATCGACACTGCGGTCGATGCGATCCAGGCCGGCGCAGCCGACTACCTGGTCAAACCCTGCAGCCCGGACCAGTTGCGTCTGGCTACCGCCAAACAGCTGGAAGTCCGCCAATTGTCGGCACGCCTGGAGGCGCTCGAAGGTGAAGTGCGCAAGCCCAAGGACGGCCTGGACTCGCATAGCCCGGCAATGATGGCCGTGCTGGAAACCGCACGTCAGGTGGCAACCACCGACGCCAACATCCTCATTCTTGGCGAATCAGGGACCGGCAAGGGCGAACTGGCACGCGCCATTCACAGCTGGAGCAAGCGTGCACGCAAGGCCTGCGTCACCATCAACTGCCCGTCGCTGAACGCCGAGCTGATGGAGAGCGAGTTGTTCGGCCACACCCGCGGCGCATTCACTGGCGCCAGTGAAAGCACACTCGGCCGCGTCAACCAAGCCGATGGCGGCACGCTGTTCCTCGACGAGATCGGCGATTTCCCCCTGACATTGCAACCCAAGCTACTGCGTTTCATCCAGGATAAAGAGTATGAGCGGGTAGGCGACCCAGTCACCCGACGCGCCGATGTGCGCATCCTCGCGGCGACCAACCTGAACCTGGAAGAAATGGTCCGCGAAAGCCGCTTCCGTGAAGACCTGCTCTACCGCCTGAACGTCATCACCCTGCACCTGCCGCCCCTGCGCGAGCGCAGTGAGGACATCCTTACCCTGGCCGATCGCTTCCTCGCCCGTTTCGTCAAGGAATACGCGCGTCCTGCCCGCGGCTTCAGCGACGAAGCCCGCGCCGCACTGCTCAATTACCGCTGGCCGGGAAATATTCGCGAACTGCGCAACGTGGTCGAGCGCGCCAGCATCATCTGCCCACAGGAGCGCGTGGAAATCATCCATCTGGGTATGGGCGAGCAACCTGCCGGCAGCGCTCCCCGGGTCGGTGCGGCCCTGAGCCTGGATGAACTGGAGCGTGCCCACATTGGCGCCGTGCTGGCAGCCAGTGACACTCTGGACCAGGCCGCCAAGACCTTGGGTATCGATGCCTCGACCCTGTACCGCAAGCGTAAGCAGTACAACCTATGAGATGGCCAATGAAGCTGCGTACGCGCCTCTTCCTCAGCATTTCAGCGCTGATCACAGTCGCTCTGCTGGGGCTGATGCTAGGCTTGGTCAGCGTCTTGCAAATGACTGCCTCGCAGCAAGCGTCGGTGCGCAATACCACCCATGTTCTGGAAATAGGCTTGAAGCTACGGCAGAACCTGGGCGAGCAACTGATGCTCATCCTCGATGCGCAAACTTCGCCTCAGAGCCTGCGAGCGCTGCAAGAGAATTTCCAGGACCTACTTGACCAAGGGCTCGCCCAAGGCGGTGAACGTACCGGCTTCAGCAAGGCCAGCAGCAACTATCAAACCTTCCTGAGTGCCTATCGCCAAAGCCCTGCACCGGCAAACAGCATGGGTGCCGACCAGCCACTGGGCGCCGCGTTCAACCAAGTGCGCACCGATCTGATCGATTCGCACAAGCTTGCCATCGATTACATCACTCGCAGCGAACAACTGTCCCGCGACCGCGCTTTACTGGTCAGTGGTGTACTCGGCCTGACGGGCTTGGTGGTGCTGATGCTCGGCTTCTTTACCGCTCACAACATCGCCCGCCGCTTCGGGCAACCCATCGAAGCCCTGGCCAAAGCTGCAGATCAACTCGGCCAAGGTAACTTCGATGTCACGTTACCCGTCAGTCAAGCCATAGAAGTCAACCAGCTGACCCGCCGCTTCGGGCTGATGGCCGAGGCGCTGCGCAAGCACCAGGAAACCAACGTCGATGAACTGCTGGCCGGCCAACAACGCCTGCAGGCTGTGCTCGACAGCATCGACGATGGCCTGCTGATCATCGACCGCCAAGGCCACCTGGAGCATCTCAACCCGGTCGCCCAGCGCCAGCTCGGCTGGAGCAACAACCGCCTGGGCAGCCCCTTGGCAGAGGCACTGCAGCGCCCAGAGCTGGAGCAACAGCTGCGCCAGGTGCTGCGCGGAGGTAGCCTGGACCGCCCACCTGAGGACCTGAGTATCGAGGTTGATGAAGAATCACGCCTGCTGTCCTACAGCCTGACCCCGGTCAGCCACCCGCAAGGACCGATTCTCGGTGCCGTGATGGTGCTGCACGATGTGACCGAGCAGCGCGCTTTCGAGCGTGTGCGTAGTGAGTTCGTACTACGCGCCTCCCACGAACTGCGTACGCCGGTCACCGGCATGCACATGGCCTTCGGCCTGCTGCGAGAGCGCGTGAAGTTTCCACCGCAGGCGCGTGAGAATGACCTGTTGGAGACCATCGGCGAGGAAATGCAACGCCTGACCCAGCTTATCAACGACCTGTTGAATTTCTCTCGCTACCAGAGCGGGCTGCAAAAACTCGAACTCGCCCCCTGCGCCATCGACGAACTGCTCGAACGTGCCCAGGTACGGTTCAGCGAGCAGGCATCAGTCAAGCAGATCGAGCTGATCAAGGCGCTGGAACCACCGCTGCCTCGGATCCAGGCCGACATCGCCCAACTGGATCGCGTGCTCGACAACCTGCTGCACAACGCCATTCGGCATACCGGCAGCGGGGGGCGAATCCGTCTACATGCGCGACGCCACGCAGAACGCGTCATCATCAGTGTCGAGGACAATGGCGAAGGCATTGCCTACGGACAGCAGGGGCGGATTTTCGAACCCTTTGTACAGGTCGGGCGCAAGAAGGGCGGGGCCGGGCTGGGCCTGGCATTGTGCAAGGAAATCGTGCAATTGCACGGCGGCCGCATGGGCGTCTTCTCCCGGCCTGGGCAAGGGACCCAGTTCTACATGGCTCTTCCGGTCTGAGTTCTTGACCTGCAAAGGTCGTTGAGGACAACGCCTTGCCGGCCACCGCAAGTACGTTCAAGGTTCATCATCTATCCGCGGCCTCCGGACCTGCCGCCCTCGCGTCACCAACTCGACGAACTGCCGGGCATTAAGCGGATGGGCGAACAGCCAGCCCTGGCCATAATTGACGCCCTCACTGTTGAGCAACACCGCCTGGGCCTCGCACTCTATGCCTTCGGCTATCACCCGTAGATGAAGGTCATGGGCCATGCGAATGATATGAGGCGCCACCCCACTGCTGGCGGCGTCATGCCCGAGCGCGTCGATGAAGGCCTTGTCGATTTTCAGGCAGTCCACCGGCAAGGTCTGCAGATAAGCCAGGCTGCAGTAGCCAGTACCGAAGTCATCGATCAATACCTGATGCCCCACCGCACGAAGCGCCTGCAGGTTGTCACGGGCCACCACCACATCGATCAGTCCCCGCTCGGTAACCTCGAAGGCAATCTGGCTGGCAGCCACCCTGTGCAGTGCCAGCAACCGTGCCGCCACCCGGCCAATGCGCGGGACCATCACATCACAGGCGGCCAGGTTCACCGAGATGTAAAGGTTGCGGTGCGAACGCAGCAACTGGCCAAGTTGCTCAAGCACCCGTTGCAGCACGAAATCAGTGATCTGGCGAATCTGCCCGGTATTTTCGGCCAGCGGAATGAACAGGTCCGGGCTGGTAAGGGTCCCGTCAGGGCGCCGCCAGCGTACCAGCGCCTCAGCGCCCACGCAGCGGCGGCTGTCGAGCTCGATGATCGGCTGATAGAGCACCTGCAGTTCACCGCGGCGTAAAGCGTTCTGCAACTCTGAGCTCATGGAACGCCTTTGCAGGATCAGCTGCAGTACCAGCCAGCCGATACAACAGGCAGCCAGAACACTACCGGGGAACAGCAGCCAGAGCATGCCGTTCATCCTCAATGGCAGGCTGGCACGCGGTGCGATCAGCACAAGCTGGTAATCGGGCGATTTGGTCAGCATGCGATAGACAAGGCGGTCGTGCAGCTCGAACAACGAATTGCCGCTGGGTGGCGGCCAATGCTCAGCTGGCGGCCAGACTTGTGGCGGCCCCAGTACTGGTATCGCTCTGGTGCCATTGTCCAGCACCACCAACAGGCTTCCTCCGGGCGGCAGGTCAACCACGTCGGTCAAATGCCCGCGCGACGTCGAGACCAGGAAGTTGCCCCGTGCAAGCATCAACGCCGCAAGGTTTTCGTTGGGTTCGGTGGTGGTATTGAGCCAATAGCTGTAGGTCGGGCCCTGGATGTCCGGAGCCCGCGTGGGCACGAAAGCCCGTGCCCCGCCGCGGTTGGAGCAGGCGACATTGACGTCTACGTATGCCGCCTCATAAATGAAACGCGAGCCCAGCCCAACTTGCTGCAACAACGCCAGCATCGCCGGGTTGCAGCCGCGCAAAGGCTGCGCCTGCAGGTCATCGACCCCTTCACGCAGTTGACCGAAAACTTGCTCGAGGCGATCAAGAAAACGCTCGCCCTGAGCATTCATCTGCGCACTCTCGCTCTGCTTCATCTGCTGCGGCGCAATACCGATACTAGCAGTCAGCAACACCGCAGCGCTGGCCAACGCTGCCAGGGAGGCCAGCATCCAGGGACGGTAAAAAAATTGGCGCAACGCAGTTATCAGAGCCGACATGGGCAGCATCCAGTTGATATACAGGGTATAGCAACTGAATGGCGTGTTGGCTTGGCCGTTTGGCGGAGCCCAAGGGTGCGCGGAGGATCAGCGCATCCGGTTGAGTACTTGAAGCATGGCAGCTGTCTGCGCATCGGGCATGCCGTCGAAGCGCTGTGGCCGGAAACGCATCTGGAACGCCGCAATGACATGGCGGGTAGCGACATCGAGCTGCCCGGTCTGTTCGATGGCGTAGCCGAAGCGCGCCAGCTCTTGCTGGTACCAACCTATGCTCGGCGGATTGACGTTGAAATACGCCTGCTGGCGCGCCACGGCATTAGGCTCTGGCCAAACCCCAAGCCCAGCATCGGCCAGACGCTTCCATGGGAACAGCGGCCCCGGGTCCAGTTTGCGCAAGGGTGCGATATCACTGTGGCCAATGATATGGCGAGGGTCGATGTTGTTACGTTTGACGATATCCGTGAGCAGCGCGATCAGAGACTGAATTTGCGCTTCGCTGTAGGGGTACCAGACTCGCCCGTTGGGCGTGGTGTCAAAGCCTGGGTTGACGATCTCGATGCCGATCGAGCTCGAGTTCAACCAGGTTCGCCCCTGCCATTGGCTGTCCCCGGCATGCCAGGCACGACGGCTTTCATCGACCAGTTGGTAAACCGTGGCTGGGCCATCTCCGATCAAGTAGTGGCTGCTGACCTCGCCATGGGTAAGCAGTGCCAGCGAACGCTCCAGCGAGGCATTGGTGTAATGCAGCACAACGAACTGGATGCGGTTGTCATGGTTGGCCGAGGGATGGCTGCGGTCGATACGCAGGCCGGTCGAACAACCGGCCAGAACGATCAGCAAAAATGCAGTGAGCAACGCTTTCATGGAAGAAGCCAGGGTGATTAGCCAGTGACGCGTTAGCATAACGTATGCGCACCCGGCTCACCCGCTCAGCTTTGTTCCACCCGATTACGGCCCAGGTCCTTGGCCCGGTACAGCGCCGCATCAGCACGCTTTAGCACCTGATCACCGCGCTCACCCGAGCGGAATGCGCTCAAACCGATGGAGGCGGTGATAACCACCCGTTCGCCCTTGAAATGGAACGGACACGCTTCGATCGCGGCACGCAGCACCTCGGCCACTTGCGCAGCTACGGTGGGTGACGTCTGCGCCAGCAACAGTACGAACTCCTCGCCACCGAAACGGGCGATGAAATCGCGCGGCCGCAAGCGCTTGCGCAACTGGTCAGCGACGATCTTCAGTACCTTGTCGCCCGCCAGATGGCCATAGCTGTCATTGATGCGCTTGAAATGGTCCAGGTCGAGAATCGCCATCGCCAAGTGGCCGCCGTTCTCCTGCCAGGCCTGCATTTCGCGCTCTACCTGCTCGCTCCAGGCCGCGCGATTGGGCAGCCCGGTCAGCGGGTCGATCAATGCCTTCTGCCGCGTTTCCTCAAGGTGTTCGCGGTAGCCGAGGGCCTCCTGCTCCATGTTCGCGACGCGCTCGGCTAAGCCCTGAAGGCGCCCGGCCAGCTCCTGTTCGCGACGGTCACGCTCATGCTGATGCTCATCCATTGTGACCAGCAGCCCTTCCAGGCGGTTCTCGAGAATGTGCTTGAGGCTGTCCACATCGACCGCCCCTTGCACGCTGCTTTGCAGGCCATCGACCTGTTCACGCAGCTGGCTGTCAAGCTCGCGTGCAGCAGAACTGTTGTCGGCATGACCGGCACTGGCTTCATGAAGGTGGCTCTGGAAGCTCTCGAGACGCTCATTGAGCTGCTGCAGGTAAGTCTCGAATTCGTGCTGCCCGCTGTCGGTGATCGCCAGCATGAGCACGGCCAGGTCATCGAGCACCGGGATCAGCTCATACCAGTTCAGCCCCCGTGCCACGCGCTCGCGCATTTCCAGTGCCTGGGCTTTGTGGCGTTCGGGTAGGCTGAGGTCATCGAGCAGGCCGATCAGGGTTTGCTCGATATGCGCGGCAACCTGACTGTAAGGCGGCTCGACTGCATCAGGGAGTGAATAGGGTCCGTCTTCGCCGAAGGTTTCTTCCAGGGGCTTGAGCGCTTGTGGCTCATCGACCTGTATTGGCAGCTCGGTTCGAGCGCCCTCGATGCGCTGCGGTTGCTCAGCACAGACGGGTGCAACCTCGACCGGCTCCTGTGCGTGCGGCTCAGGCTCGCCTGGAACGGGCGGTGCGGCAACAGGCGTTTCAGGCACCACAGGCACTGGGTTATGAACCTCAGGTGCTACCAACGGCTGCAGCTCGTCGATATCCCGGGGTGGTAGATCCACCAGCACCGGACCGTCCGGCAATGGCTGCAGTTCAGGCGCAGCGATTGCAGAAGGGGCCGCCGGCTCTAAAGAGTTGTCACCCCGCGGTTCGCTCTCGCGGTTGCCGAACAAGCGCTGCAAAAAGCCCGGCCTGGCATCCTCATCCGGCCTGTTCAACGATGACAGCGCCCGCCCCTGCAACCCGCTCAGCTCTCCGAGCAGCGGCGGCAACTCGCGCGACTGGCTGACGCCGCCGTCGAGTTTCTTCGCCAGTTTCTTGAGCGATCGCGATACATCACCAGACAACGGCAGGCCTTGCAGCTGCGTCACGAGCGCGGTCAGCGCATCGCTGACCTGGTTCATGCGGGTTTCGCGGCGTTGCTCGGAGTCGAGCACGGCCTTTTCAAGACGGGGGATCAACCCGGCAAGCCCGGCATCCATATTGTCGCTGCGAATGACCTCACGCATTTCCTTCATGCATTGGTCCACCGCCTTGTCGCTGCCTTCAGCGGCCAGGGTACTGCGCACCAGGCCTCGACGCAGCAGGTCAAGCCGCGCTGCCCATCGCCGCTCCAGCTTTTCCTGCTGTTCGATGCTTTTAAGGTATTTTTCTTTCCAGCGCTCGGCTTCTTCGGTCATGCCTGGATCCGCAACGGGTGATGCATCGGTGGGCTATGGTTACACGCTGTCGGCGCACGGCTGGAACTCTTGAGTGCTCCAATAGCCTTTTGCTGATCTAGCTCAGGGCCGGAAGCGTATCCACAGTCAATGCATCAGGCAATCGGATCTCTACTGCGACCGGAAGATGATCGGAAATAGGTTGGGCCAGCACCTCGACCCGCTCCAGGGTCAGGCTAGGGCTGAGCAGGATGTGGTCCAGGCACCGCTGCGGGCGCCAGCTGGGAAAGGTGGCTTCGACCTGAGGTGCAATCAGGCCCAGATCACGCAATGGAGAATGGTCGAGCAGGTCGTTGGCATGGGTGTTCATGTCGCCCATCAGGACCTGATGGCGGTATCCACCGATCAGTTCACGGATGTAGGCAAGCTGGCGAGCGCGGGTCCTGGCACCAAGCGCAAGATGCATCATGACCACGATCAGCGCGTCCTCGCCTTCACCGAAGCGCACCAGGATCGCACCGCGGCCGGAGGGACCGGGCAGAGGGTGATCTTCCAGCAGATGCGGCTTGAGGCGGCTGAGTACGCCATTGCTGTGCTGGGCGAAATGCCCAAGGTTGCGGTTGAGCTGTTGGTACCAGTAAGGGAAGCCCCCCAACTGGGCCAGGTGCTCCACCTGATTGACGTAACCAGAACGAAGGCTGCCGCCATCTACTTCCTGCAAGGCCACCAGGTCGAAATCATTGAGCAGGTCGCCGATTTTCTGCAGATTGCCGGCGCGCCCGGTGTGCGGCAGCAGATGCTGCCAGCTGCGGGTCAGGTAGTGCCGATAGCGCTCGGTACTGATGCCGACCTGGATATTGAAGCTGAGCAGCCGCAGGCGACCATCTTCCGGCAGGCCATTGGCCTGCAGATGATGCTCGTTGACCTGCGGCTGGTGCAGGCCAACCCCTCGCGCGGTTCTGAAGCGGGGCATGGGTTCGCCGCTTACTTAGCGGCGCGCTCCTTGTCGATCAACTGGTCGGCGACATTCAGCACACCTTCCGGACCTTGAGCTGTGCCGAGGTCAAAACGGTACTTGCCATTGACCACCATGCTAGGTACGCCAGTGATTTCGTACTTTTTCGCCAGCTCCTTGGCCTGGTTGACCTGGCCCTTGATGGCGAACGAGTTGAAGGTGGCGAGGAACTTGTCCTTGTCGACGCCCTGGGTGGCGAGGAAGTCAGCCATGTCCTGGGGATCGGTCAGGCGCTTGCGCTGGTTCTGAATGGCATCGAACACCGCCGCGTGAACCTTGTGCTCGACGCCCATGGCTTCGAGGGTCAGGAACATTTGGCCGTGGGCGTCCCATGCACCGCCGAACATCGCAGGCACGCGTTTGAAGTTGACGTCCTTCGGCAGTTTTTCAACCCAAGGGTTGATCACCGGCTCGAAGTGATAGCAATGAGGGCAGCCGTACCAGAACAGCTCGACCACTTCGATCTTGCCGGGAACGGACACCGGAACAGGGTTGCTCAGCTCGAGGTACTCCTTGCCGGCCGTGACAGGCTCCGCAGCCTGAACGGCGGACATACCGAATACGCTGGCGGCGACCAGCGCAGCGCTGAGAATCAGTTTACGCATGCTTTACTCCTGAGCAGTCTTTGGTCGCCTCGACACGACCTGTGTTGAGACAGGTCGGGAAGGGCCCGAGTTCTGTAGTGTACCGGCTGCGGACTGAAAAAAGGGCGGTCCGCGCCGCCCTTTCATCTTTAGCGTTGCAGCATTAACCGAATGTTAATGCGCAGATATCTCAGTGAAGGCCCTGGATATAACTGGCCAACGCTTCGATATCATGGTTGCTCAGCTTGCCGGCTATGGTCCGCATGGTCATGGCATCACCATCATTGGTGCGGTTGCCTTCGCGGAAGTCGGTGAGCTGCTTGGTCACGTACTGCGAATGCTGGCCACCCAGGTGCGGAAAGCCCGCCAGCGCGATGCCTGCGCCATTGGGCGAGTGGCACCCGGTGCAGGCAGGCATGCCTTTTTCAAGATCGCCGCCATTGAACAGCGCCCGGCCACGCTCGACCAACTTGGGGTCGGCGGCACCGACGCTGCCTTTCTGGCTGGCGAAGTAGGCGGCGATGTCGGCCAGGTCCTGGTCGTTGAAGTTGGCCAGCATGCCGGTCATCTCCAGTACGGTACGCTTGCCGGACTTTATGTCATGCAACTGTTTTTCGAGATAGCGCTGGCCCTGGCCGGCCAGTTTCGGAAAATTGGGCGCCAGGCTATTGCCGTCGGGGTTGTGGCAGGCACCACAGATGGCGGTCTTGGCCTGGCCGGCGGCGGCATCGCCTTTGACAGGTTCTGCAGCAGTGGCCGCACCTGCGACACCCATGGTCAACAGCAGACTCACGACTAGTTTGTTCATCAGCTAATCCAACACGGCTAAGGGTGAAATGTTATGTATCGGGACTGCCGCTCATCCAAAGGATGACCAAACGGTAGTCCTCGGCACTGCAGTCCATGCACAATCCACGCGGCGGCATAGCCTTGAAACCCTGAGTCACATGCGCCATGAGTACCTCCATGCCTTGCGCCAGCCTTGGCTCCCAGGCTGCCCGGTCACCCTTCTTGGGCGCCTGTGGCAACTGCCCGGCGTGACAGGCCGCACACGTGCGGTTGTACAACGCCTCGGGATCCTGTGTAGCCTGTGCGCTGAAAAACGGCAGGAACATACCGACAGCTAGCAGCCATTTCGCCATGCGGAACGACCTGACAGGGTTGGGGGACGCGCTGCGTTCTGATGCGCGAGCTATTGTTCGACACCCCATGCCCGTTCTCCTTCGCTGGGAGAATGAGCACACAAATACTGGGGCATTATATACTTCCGCCATCCAAACGGAAACGACACCGCTTGCCGGCCTAGGCTTTGGCAACACCCACATCGGATATCCCATGCAAGTCAAGAACCCCATCCTCGGCCTCTGCCAGAAAGCCACATTCGCCCTCAGCGCTGCCAAGGTCGAACAATGCCCGGACGACCAGGGTTACGAGGTGGCTTTCGCCGGCCGTTCCAACGCCGGCAAATCCAGCGCCCTCAATACCCTGACTCATGCCAGCCTGGCGCGAACCTCGAAAACTCCAGGGCGCACCCAGCTGTTGAATTTCTTCAGTCTGGACGATGAACGGCGTTTGGTCGACCTGCCAGGTTACGGATATGCAAAAGTCCCGATCCCGCTCAAGCAGCATTGGCAGCGTCACCTGGAGGCCTACTTGGGCAGCCGCGAATGCCTGCGCGGCGTCATCCTGATGATGGATGTGCGCCACCCGATGACCGACTTCGACAAGATGATGCTCGACTGGGCCCGGGCAAGCGGCATGCCGATGCACATCCTGCTGACCAAGGCCGACAAGCTGACCCACGGCGCAGGCAAGAACACCCTGCTCAAGGTGCAGTCGGAAATCCGCAAAGGTTGGGGGGATGGCGTGACCATCCAGCTGTTCTCGGCACCCAAGCGTCTGGGGCTGGAAGAGGCCTACAAGGTGCTGGCGGGCTGGATGGAGCTGGAAGACAAGCCGGTAGCCTGAAGCGACGTCATCGCCGGCAAGTCGGCTTCCCACCCTGTGGGGGCCGCCTTTTGCCGATGGTGCCGCCATCGTCACCCCAATTTTCGGGCAAAAAAAACCCCGGACTTCGTATGGGGAGGGGGAAGTTCGGGGTCCAAGTCCGGACCGCTAGGGCGGGGTCCAGATATCTGCCAACACTTAACACAACATAGGAGCATCGAAGGGCTTCACCAGCCATTCAGTTACTCTGAGTTCCGCTTCACCGCTTTAGTTCCACAGCCCTCAAAACTATTTGCGATAGTTTCATGAAACCGTAGCACTAATGGCATCGAGCCATGCCAGGATCCGCGTCGCTGCAACCCGGATCCTACACAGGTTTCCCTGCTCAATCAGTGAGCTTCGTCCCAATTCGAACCAATGCCGACCTCGACCAGCAGCGGTACATCCAGTTGCGCGGCCTTGCTCATGTGCCCGCGAATTTCATCTTTCACCTGCTCGACCAGGTCTTCGCGCACTTCAAGCACCAATTCGTCGTGTACCTGCAAGATCACACGAGCATCAAGGCCGCTTTCGCTCAGCCAGTTGTCCACATTGACCATTGCCCGTTTGATGATGTCGGCGGCGGTACCCTGCATCGGTGCGTTGATCGCCGTGCGCTCGGCGCCCTTGCGTAGGGCCGGATTCTTGGCGTTGATGTCCGGCAGGTAAAGCCTGCGGCCGAACAAGGTCTCGACGAAGCCTTGCTCGGCAGCCTGGGCGCGGGTGCGTTCCATGTAGGCCAGTACGCCTGGGTAACGGGCGAAATAGCGGTCGATGTAATCCTGCGACTGCTTGCGGTCTACACCGATCTGCTTGGCCAGGCCGAATGCGCTCATACCGTAGATCAGGCCAAAGTTGATGGCTTTCGCGCTACGACGCTGATCGGTGGTGACTGCTTCCAGAGCTACGCCAAAAACTTCCGCAGCCGTGGCACGGTGCACATCCAGGTTATTGCGGAAGGCGTGCAGCAGGCCTTCGTCCTTGGCCAGGTGGGCCATGATGCGCAGTTCGATCTGCGAATAGTCCGCCGCCAGCAGCTTGTAGCCCGGGCTGGCGATGAACGCCTGGCGGATACGCCGGCCTTCGGCGGTACGGATAGGAATATTCTGCAGGTTCGGGTCGCTGGACGACAGGCGCCCAGTGGCGGCCACGGCCTGCTGGTAAGACGTGTGGATACGCCCGGTTCGCGGGTTGATCTGCCCCGGCAACTTGTCGGTGTACGTGCTCTTGAGCTTGCTCAGGCTGCGGTACTGCATCAGTACCTCCGGCAACGGATAACCTTGCTCGGCCAACTCGTCCAGTACTGCTTCGGCCGTGGATGGCTGGCCCTTGGCGGTCTTGCTCAGCACCGGCATGCCGAGCTTGTCGTAGAGGATCGAGCCGAGCTGTTTGGGCGAGCCGAGGTTGAATTCCTCACCCGCCAGCTCATAAGCCCGACGCTCGAGATCGGCCATTTTCACGCCCAGCTCACCGCTCTGTATCTGTAACAAAGCAGCATCAACCAGCGCGCCCTGGCGCTCGATCTTGGCCAGCACCGGCACAAGCGGCATCTCGATATCCATCAGCACCGGCAGCACGCTCGGTGTCTGCGCAAGGCGGGTCTGCAGCGCCTGATGCAGGCGCAGGGTAATGTCGGCATCTTCGGCAGCGTAAGGGCCAGCCTTATCCAGGTGGATCTGGTTGAAGGTCAGCTGTTTGGCGCCTTTGCCGGCGATGTCTTCGAAAGCGATGGTGGCGTGGTCGAGATACTTCTGCGCCAGGCTGTCCATATCATGACGGGTCGCAGTGGAGTTGAGCACATACGATTCAAGCATGGTGTCATAGGCAACGCCCTGCATCTGGATCGCCGGCGAGCCATTGGCAAGGATGTTGATATCGTACTTGGCGTTCTGCCCAACCTTTTCCTTGGCCGGGTCTTGCAGAAGCGGTTTCAATGCCAGCAACACGGCTTCGCGATCCAGTTGCACCGGCGCGCCTTCATAGTCGTGTGCCAACGGTACGTAAGCCGCTTCATGGGGTTCGACAGCGAAGGACAGGCCGACCAGCTGTGCCTTTTGCGCATCGAGGCTGGTGGTCTCGGTATCGAAAGCGAACAGCGGTGCCTGACGCAGCTTTTCCAGCCAGGCATCGAAGCGAGCCTGATCAAGGATGGTTTCGTATTTGGGCTCGACCTTGGCCGCAGGCGCCTCCAGTGGCGCAACTTCATCGCCAGCCCTGGCTGCGTCCCGCTGAACGTCGGCGATCCAGCTCTTGAATTCCATCTCGGTGTAAAGTGCCAGCAGCGCTTCACGGTCCGGCTCGCCGCACACCAGTGCGTCCACTTCGATATCCAGCGGCACATCGACTTTGATGGTCGCCAGTTCGTAGGACAAAAACGCCGCGTCACGGTGTTCTTCGAGCTTGGCCGGCAGGGTCTTGGCGCCACGAATCGCCAGTGCCGGCACCTTGTCCAGGTTGGCGTACAGGTCGCTGAGGCCGCCGCCGATACCGGTCAGCAGCCCTACTGCGGTTTTTTCACCGACCCCAGGTACGCCTGGGATGTTGTCGACCTTGTCGCCCATCAGGGCGAGGAAATCGATGATGTGCTCCGGGCCGACGCCGAACTTCTCATGCACGCCTGCCACATCCAGCACACTGCCAGTCATGGTGTTGACCAGGGTAACGTGGCCGTCTACCAGCTGCGCCATATCCTTGTCACCGGTCGAGATGATCACTGGCCGCCCCTTTGCCGCACTGCTACGCGCCAGCGTGCCGATCACGTCATCGGCCTCAACCCCCTCGACGCACAGCAGCGGGTAACCCAGAGCCTTGACGCTGGCATGCAGCGGTTCCACCTGCACCCGCAGGTCGTCCGGCATGCTGGGGCGGTTGGCCTTGTACTCGGCGAACATGGCATCGCGGAAGGTACCGCCCTTGGCATCAAACACCACGGCGAACAGGCTGTCGGGGTATTGCTTGCGCAGGCTCTTGAGCATGTTCAACACACCCTTGACCGCGCCGGTGGGCATGCCCTTGGAAGTGGTCAGCGGCGGCAGCGCGTGGAAGGCGCGGTAAAGGTAAGAGGAACCGTCCACCAGGACGAGGGGCGCTTGGCTCATGAGCAGAATCAACCTTTTCGGCGGGTCCGGAGCTAGAATAGCCGGATCAATGACGACAAAGGGACAAGGTTATCATGCGTACACTCAATCGCCTGTTACTGCTCAGCCTGTTGGCAACCATGCCAGTCGTCACCCTGGCGGCGGACGACGCCCCCTCGGCAGATCCCGAGGTGACCATTCGCACGGAAGGCGATAAAACCATCCAGGAATACCGGCAGAACGGCTTCCTGTATGCGATCAAGATCACGCCGAAAAACGGCAAGCCTTATTTTCTGGTACGCGCCGATGGCTCTGATGGCAATTTCATTCGTTCCGACCAACCGGACATGCTGATTCCGTCCTGGAAGATCTTCGAGTGGTAATCTGACGCGTACCGTTCACATCAACCTGGCACTTCCCGGCGGAAGTGCCCGTATGGGCATTCTTTCATCATGTCAGTCTTCACCCCCGTGACCCGGCCTGAGCTGGAAACCTTTCTGGCGCCGTATCAGCTGGGCCGTCTGCTCGATTTCCAGGGCATTGCCGCCGGCACCGAAAACAGCAATTTCTTCGTCAGCCTCGAACAGGGGGAGTTCGTCCTGACGCTGATCGAGCGCGGCCCCAGCGAGGACATGCCGTTCTTCATCGAACTGCTCGACACGCTGCACGCCGCCGATATGCCGGTGCCTTACGCCATACGTGACCGTGACGGCAATGGCCTGCGCGAGCTGTGCGGCAAGCCGGCACTGCTGCAGCCAAGGCTGTCGGGCAAGCACATCAAGGCGCCGAACAACCAGCACTGCGCCCAGGTAGGTGAGCTGCTGGCGCACATCCACCTGGCCACCCGCGAGCACGTCATCGAGCGCAAGACCGATCGCGGCCTGGACTGGATGCTCGCCAGCGGTGCCGAGCTGATGCCGCGCCTCACGGCAGAACAGGTTGCCCTGTTGCAGCCGGCGCTGGACGAAATCATCGCGCACAAAGCGCAGATCCTGGCATTGCCGCGGGCCAACCTGCATGCCGACCTGTTCCGCGACAACGTGATGTTCGAAGGCACCCACCTGACCGGCGTGATCGACTTCTACAATGCCTGCTCGGGGCCGATGCTGTACGACATCGCCATCACCGTGAATGACTGGTGCCTGGATGAAACCGGCGCGATCGATATGCCTCGTGCCCAAGCCCTGCTGGCGGCCTATGCTGCGCTACGGCCATTCACAGCAGCCGAGGCCGAGCTCTGGCCGCAGATGTTGCGGGTCGGGTGCGTGCGCTTCTGGCTGTCGCGTTTGATCGCGGCCGAGTCGTTTGCCGGGATGGATGTGATGATCCATGACCCGAGCGAGTTCGAGGTGCGTCTGGCGCAGCGCCAGCAAGTGGCTTTGCACCTGCCGTTCGCGCTCTGACCGAAGCGCCACCGCTCTCTGCAGGAGCGGCCTTGTGTCGCGAAAGGGCTGCGCAGCAGCCCCAGACATATCTGCGGCAGCGCGATATCCGGGGCCGCTTTGCGGCCCTTTCGCGACACAAGGCCGCTCCTACATCGCCTATGCAAATGGCTTAAAGCTGCTCCAGGCACCCTGCCAGCTCATCGCCCAGCTTTTCCAGCAAACGCTCGTAGCCCTTGGCATTCACTGGCTCATTCCCGCCCAACGCATCCAGCTCAGCCAACCGCACCGGCAGGCCGGCCGTCAGCGTCTCAGCCAAGCGCGGTCGCAGCGGCGGCTCACTGAACACGCAGGTCTTGCCCGCTTCCTGCAGACGCTTGCGCATGGCCGCGACATGCTGCGCGCCCGGCTGCACTTCGGCCGCCACGCTGAACACACCCGCGTGCTTGAGCCCATAAGCAGACTCGAAGTAGTCAAACGCTTCGTGGAACACGAAGTAAGGCTTGTCGGCAATACCCGCCAGCCGGGCCTTGATGCGTGCATCCAGGCCATCGAGGCGTTCAGAGAAGGCCTTCAGGTTGCTCTGATAGCGCGCAGCATTGGCAGGGTCCGCAGACGCCAGGTCCGCCGCCATCTTCGCCGCAATCACCCGGGCGTTAACTGACGACAACCACAAATGCGCGTCCAGGCTGCCCGGACGATGATCGTGGTCATGATCGTCATGCGCTTCTTCATCGTGTGAATGGCTGTCCTCGCCAAAGTGGCGCAACTGCATGCCCGGCAGCGACTGAACAGCCACGACAGGTTTGCTGCGGCTGCCCAACACCCGCGGCAGGAAGCCTTCCATGTCGGGGCCGATCCAGTACAGCAGATCGGCATCGCCGACGCGGCGCACGTCGGACGGGCGCAGGGCATAGTGGTGCGGCGAGGCGCCAGGAGGCAGCAGCACCTCGGGGCTGCCAACCCCGTCCTGCACAGCGGCGGCAATCTGCTGCAACGGTTTGATACTGGTCAGCACACGCACGTCGGCTTGCGCCGAGCAGGCGATAAAAGCGACAAAAAGCACAAGCAATCGGGACACGATGAATACTCGACTCGGCAGAAACAGGTAACATAATAACGTCTCTATCCAGAACCGTCGCTGCTCATGTCCATCACGCCGCTGGCCCACCGTCCCCACGATCACTCTCACTGCGTGCACAGCGCCCTGACCGAGGCCGAGGTGCTGTGCACCCGCCAGGGCCTGCGCCTGACTGCACTGCGCCGGCGTGTGCTGGAGCTGGTGTGGCAGAGCCACAAGCCGCTGGGCGCCTACGACATCCTCGCCGTGCTCAGCGAACAGGATGGCCGGCGTGCTGCGCCACCGACCGTTTATCGGGCGCTGGACTTCCTGCTGGAAAACGGCCTGGTACACCGCATCGCCTCACTCAACGCCTTCATCGGTTGCAGCCACCCCGAGCACGCGCACCAGGGCCAGTTCCTGATCTGCC
Source organism: Lelliottia jeotgali (assembly GCF_977070485.1). Lineage (NCBI taxonomy): Bacteria > Pseudomonadati > Pseudomonadota > Gammaproteobacteria > Enterobacterales > Enterobacteriaceae > Lelliottia > Lelliottia jeotgali. Next base: position 305,021 of record NZ_CDRVFO010000006.1, on the reverse strand, counting down.
GCGAATGCCACGTCGCCATCGAACTGGAGCAGGACAGCATCAGCGATGCGATCCTCACCAGCGCCAAAGGCGTGGGTTTCAGCGTGGAAACGCAGACGGTGGAAATAGTCGGCCTGTGCGGTAATTGCCGGGGCGCGGCATGAGCGACGCACTGATCCGCCTGGAGCAGGTCGGCGTTACGTTCGGCGGCGAAGCCGTGCTCGACAGCATCGACCTGTCGGTGGCACCCAGCCAGATCGTCACCCTGATCGGCCCCAACGGCGCAGGTAAGACCACCTTGGTACGAGCTGTGCTCGGGCTGCTCAAGCCGCACCGCGGTACAGTCTGGCGCAAGCCGAAGCTGCGTATCGGCTACATGCCGCAAAAAATCCAGGTGGACGCCACGCTGCCGTTGTCCGTGCTGCGCTTTCTGCGCCTGGTACCCGGTGTTGACCGGCAGGCAGCGTTGTCGGCACTGCAGGAAGTGGGCGCCGAACAGGTCATCGACAGCCCGATCCAGACGATTTCCGGCGGCGAGATGCAACGCGTGCTACTGGCCAGAGCGCTGTTGCGCGAGCCCCAGCTGCTGGTACTGGATGAGCCGGTACAAGGCGTCGACGTGGTCGGCCAGACCGAGCTGTATAACCTGATCACTCGCCTGCGCGACCGCCATGGTTGCGGCGTATTGATGGTCTCGCACGATCTGCACCTGGTGATGAGCGCCACCGACCAGGTGGTCTGCCTCAATCGGCATGTGTGCTGCTCCGGCCACCCCGAGCAGGTCAGCAACGACCCCGCCTTCGTCGAACTGTTCGGCCAGAACGCACCAAGCCTGGCCGTCTATCACCACCACCATGATCACAGCCACGACCTGCATGGCTCGGTGGTCGCCCCTGGCACCCATGTTCACGGAGACCACTGCAAGCATGGCTGATTTTCTTCTTTACGCCCTGCTCGCGGGTCTTTCCCTGGCGCTGGTGGCTGGCCCGCTGGGCTCCTTCGTGGTGTGGCGGCGCATGGCCTATTTCGGCGATACCTTGTCCCACGCAGCGCTGCTGGGCGTGGCCATGGGCTTCGTGCTGGACGTCAGCCCGGCGCTGGCGGTAACCGTGGGGTGCCTGTTGCTGGCGTTGCTGCTGGTGACCCTGCAGCAACGCCAGCCGTTGGCGTCCGACACGCTGCTCGGCATCCTCGCGCCCAGCACCTTGTCGTTGGGCCTGGTGGTGCTGAGCTTCATGCACGACGTACGCATCGACCTGATGGCCTACCTGTTTGGCGACTTGCTGGCCATCAGTACCACTGATCTGGCCTGGATCCTGGGCGGCAGTGCGCTGGTACTGCTGCTGCTTGCAGTCCTTTGGCGACCGTTGCTGGCGGTTACCGTCCACGAAGAGCTGGCCATGGTTGAAGGTCTGCCAGTCGCTGGCTTGCGCCTGGCGCTGATGCTGCTGATTGCTGTGGTCATCGCCGTTGCCATGAAGATCGTCGGCGTGCTGTTGATCACCTCTCTGCTGATCATCCCTGCCGCTGCGGCACAGCGCCATGCGCGCTCGCCGGAGCAGATGGCAGTGGGGGCCAGCCTGCTGGGCGTCGCGGCCGTCTGCGGCGGCCTGGCCATGTCCTGGTTCAAGGACACCCCAGCCGGCCCATCGATCGTGGTCTGCGCGGCAGTGCTATTCTTGCTGAGCCTGGCTCTGCCCAAACGTTGAAAAGCGGGATGCCCCATGGCACACCCTGCAACCTTTTCGCAGGTAAAGGGTCTGTAAGACTTGTTTTCGAGCGTGCGCACCTGGGTGTAGACTTGCTCGCTTTTTGCGCAAATAGAGAGTCGCAGGAATGAAGCCGTTCGCATCCCGTTATCTGCTTGTTGCCGTGTTTTCCCTGTTCCTGGCCGCTTGTTCAAGCGCGCCGGTCGAGCAGACCGGTGCACCTGCCCAAGCCGATGCCTGGCAGCAGCTGCAGCAAAGTATCAACAGCAATGAGTTGGCCACGGCCGAAGATCAGCTTGCCTTGTTGCAGGCTCAATCGCCCGACGATGGCCGCCTGGAACAGTACCAGCGGCAGCTGGCTGAGGCTTACCTCAAACGCAGCCAGATCGTCCTTCAGAAGGGTGACGTCAACGCTGCCGCCACAGCGCTGGCACGTGCCCGCGCACTGATGCCGCAGGCACCTGCCGTGACTGGCGGTGACGCAGTCTCGCAGGCACGCAAGGCTGAGCTGGAAAAAGCCGAGGCTGCCTTGAAGGCTGCCGAGGCCAAGCCCAAGGCGCGTGTGATTGACCCAACCGCGCCTAGCACGGTCATTGCACTGAAGACCACGGACATCAGTGCCATGCGCCGGCAGCTCGATGAAATTGCCACTGATGTGGTGAATTATCAGTGCGAAGTGGTGTTTCAGGTACCTCGCACCGAAGATGCGCCTTGGTTGAAGACCTTGCTAGAAAAGCGGGTTCTGAAGATCGACAGCAGCTTTGAACTTGAGCAAAAACACGAGATTCAGCGTAAGTTGCCCGCTCAGGTGGTATTGGTACCGCATCAGCGTTGATATTTCTGGAGCCCATCGCCGGCAGCCGGCGATGGGCTCCAAAAGCAGCGTCTCACGCAGGGATCGCTTCTGCAGCCGCCTCCCGCTCCCAGACCCGATGCCCTTCCACGGCTTTGACGAAGGCATCCACCGCTTTCTGATCATCCCCAAGCAACAAGCCTTTGTCCTCCTTCAGGCCCAAGCTACCCAGCAACGCTTTGGCCTCTTTGGCCAACACGATCGCCTTCAAATGCTTGTAACCCTCGAGCAGGAAGTGCTTGGCCACACCACTGCCGCTCAAGGCATCGATTGAAGCCTTACCTCCCGGCACCACTATCCCGTCGAACATGATCGACGGCATACCTTCGATCGAAGCATCTACCGGCAATTGCTTGCCATCGGCGCTCTTCACCGGCGCCGAGGATGGCCCAAGCAGCATGGGCCGCGCGCTTTGTGCTTCAAGCGCCTTGACCAGCCTGTCGACGCTCGCGGCGTCCACGCCATCGGCGACCACAACGGCAATCTTGCGCCCCTTGATGCCCACATCTCCGGGGTGGTTCATCTGGCTCAAAGCCTTGGACTGCGCAAGCTTGCTACCTTTGACCTGAACCGTGCCCTGCTTGGGCGCCGGCAAGCCGAGGTTGGCCGCCACTGCCGCTGCCAGCTTCAGGTCGATATTGGCCAGAATCTCATTGACCTCACGCGCGCGGATTTCTTCGCGCTCCACCTTGCCCAATTCGAAGCTGTAGGCCTTGATGATGTGCTGCTGCTCGGTCGGGCTCATGCTCTGGAAGAACAGCCGCGCCTGCGAGAAATGATCGCCGAACGACTCGCTGCGCTGGCGGATCTTGTGTGCCTCGATGCGCTCCTGATAGCTCTCGAAGCCACCATCCTGCGCCGCCGGCGGCGTTTCCCGCGGCCAGCCGCCATCGATCGAGTTGGGTTCGTAGGAAGCACGGCCCTTGTCGATGGTCATGCGGTGCATGGCGTCACGCTGGCCACTGTGGTTCGGCGCTACCGGCCGATTGATCGGGATCTCGTGGAAGTTTGGGCCGCCCAGGCGGCTGATCTGTGTGTCGGTATAGGAGAACAGGCGGCCCTGTAGCAGTGGGTCGTTGCTGAAATCGATGCCCGGCACGATATGGCCAGGGCAGAAAGCGACCTGCTCGGTCTCGGCGAAGAAGTTGTCCGGGTTGCGGTTGAGCACCATCTTGCCGAGCGGCGTCACCGGTACCAGCTCCTCGGGGATCAGTTTGGTCGGGTCGAGCAGGTCGAAATCAAACTTGTGCTCATCGGCCTCCGGAACGATCTGCACACCCAGTTCCCACTCGGGGTAATCGCCCGTCTCGATCGCGTCCCACAGATCACGGCGATGGTAGTCGGTGTCCTTGCCTGCCAGCTTCTGGGCTTCGTCCCACAGTACCGAATGCACGCCTTGCCGTGGCTTCCAGTGGAATTTGACGAAGCTGGCCACACCTTGGGCATTGATCAGGCGGAAAGTATGCACGCCAAAGCCTTCCATCATCCGCAGGCTCCGCGGGATGGCGCGGTCGGACATGGCCCAGATGACCATGTGCGCCGACTCAGGTACCAGCGAGACAAAATCCCAGAACGTGTCGTGGGCTGAGCCGCCAGTGGGCATCTCATTATGCGGTTCAGGTTTGACCGCATGCACGAAGTCGGGAAACTTGATGGCATCCTGGATGAAAAACACCGGCATGTTGTTGCCAACCAAGTCAAAATTGCCTTCATCGGTATAGAACTTCACAGCAAAGCCACGCACGTCGCGCACCGTGTCACCCGACCCGCGCGGGCCTTGCACGGTGGAGAAGCGCACAAAGACCGGGGTTGTCTTTTCAGGGTCCTGAAGGAAACCGGCCTTGGTCAGTTCGCTATGGTTGCCGTAACTCTGAAAGTAGCCGTGGGCACCGGTACCTCGGGCGTGGACGATCCGCTCGGGAATGCGCTCGTGGTCGAAGTGGGTGATCTTCTCGCGCATGATGAAGTCTTCGAGCAGCGATGGCCCACGAGCACCAGCCTTCAGGCTGTTCTGGTTGTCGGCTATCTTCACACCCTGGTTGGTACGCAGGGCCTGGCCAGTGGCATCGCTGCGAAACGCCTCCAGGCTCTGCAGCTTGGCGTTGGTGTTGGCGCGGTCGGGGGTCTGCGTGCCGGCGGCCTCACTGTGCTTGGGCGCGTCCGTTTTCTTGCTGGTCATGGTCGGCTCTCCTCATCAGTCTTCAGGCTTGCCCTCTCAGGGCTCGTTCAAGTAGTGACTAGAGGGCTTTGGCGAGCGTTCAATCGGGATTACCAGTTGTCGCGTTATGCCTGATGGATTGGTCCATTACGAAATAAATGCTAAGAACAACTATTGGAAAAGGCTAAAATGCGCCACCCCAGCCAACCGCTGACCCAAATTCCATGCGCCCCACAAGGTTCGCTACGTGATCGAGTTCCAACATGTACACAAGACCTACCGCGTCGCCGGTAGGGAAATCCCCGCTCTGAACCCAACCAGCCTGACCATCGAAGACGGCCAGGTGTTCGGCCTGATCGGCCATTCCGGCGCAGGCAAAAGCACCATGCTGCGCCTGATCAACCGGCTGGAAGAGCCCTCTGGTGGCAAGATCATCGTCGACGGCGAAGACGTTACCGCCTTCAACGCCAACCAGCTGCGCGGCTTCCGCCAGCAAGTCGGGATGATCTTCCAGCACTTCAACCTGCTGGCCTCCAAGACCGTCGCCGACAATGTCGCCCTGCCGCTGGCTCTGGCGGGCGAGCTGTCGCGGGCCGAAATCGACAAACGCGTCACCGAGCTGCTGGCCCGCGTGGGCCTGTCGGACCACGCCAAAAAGTACCCGGCGCAGCTCTCCGGCGGCCAGAAGCAGCGCGTCGGCATCGCCCGTGCCCTGTCGACCAACCCGAAGATCCTGCTGTGCGACGAGGCCACCAGCGCCCTCGACCCGCAAACCACCGCATCGGTGCTGCAGTTGCTGGCCGAGATCAACCGTGAGCTGAAGCTGACCATCGTGCTGATCACCCACGAGATGGACGTGATCCGCCGGGTCTGCGACCGCGTCGCGGTGATGGACGCCGGCCATATCGTCGAGCAAGGCTCGGTAGCAGACGTGTTCCTCCACCCGCAGCACCCCACCACCAAACGATTTGTCCAGGAAGACGAGCAGGTCGATGAAGGCGAGCAGCGCGACGATTTTGCCCACGTCCCGGGCCGCATCGTGCGCCTGACCTTCCAGGGCGACGCCACCTATGCGCCGCTGCTGGGCACCGTGGCCCGCGAAACCGGGGTGGACTACAGCATCCTCGCCGGGCGTATCGACCGCATCAAGGATGTGCCCTATGGGCAGCTGACCCTGGCCGTCACTGGCGGCGACATGGAAGCGGCGTTCGACCGCTTCACGGCAGCTGACGTACATATGGAGGTACTGCGTTGATGGACGCCCTGAATTTCTTCACCAACGTCGACTGGGCCGAAATCTGGCTGGCCACCATCGACACCATGATCATGCTGTTCGGTTCGCTGTTCTTCACCGTGCTGCTGGGCCTGCCACTGGGCGTGCTGCTGTTCCTCTGCGGGCCGAAGCAGATGTTCGAACAGCGGGGCGTGTATGCGCTGCTGTCGCTGGTGGTCAACATTCTGCGCTCGCTGCCGTTCATCATCCTGTTGATCGTGATGATCCCGATCACTGTGCTGATCACCGGTACCTCGCTGGGCGTTGCCGGCGCCATTCCGCCGCTGGTGGTAGGTGCCACGCCGTTCTTCGCCCGCTTGGTGGAAACCGCCCTGCGTGAAGTGGACCGCGGCATCATCGAGGCCACCCAGTCGATGGGTGCCACCACCCGCCAGATCATCACCAGTGCGCTGTTGCCGGAGGCCCGCCCGGGCATCTTCGCAGCCATTACCGTCACCGCCATCACCTTAGTCTCGTACACCGCCATGGCCGGCGTGGTCGGCGCTGGCGGCCTGGGCGACCTGGCCATCCGCTTCGGCTACCAGCGTTTCCAGACCGATGTAATGGTGGTCACCGTGGTACTGCTGCTGGTTCTGGTTCAAGTACTGCAGAGCGTGGGCGACAAACTGGTCGTGCATTTTTCCCGTAAGTAACCCCAATGGGGTCGGCCCGGCCGACCCGTTCGGGGGCCGTCGCGGCCCTCACAAGGAGTGATTCATGAAGAAGCTGCTTGCTGTCGCTGCCGCTGTCGCGGCGTTCTCGGCCCACGCCGGTGACCTGACTGTCGCCGCCACCCCGGTGCCGCACGCCGAAATTCTCAACTTCGTCAAACCGCAGCTGGAAAAAGAGGGTGTAAACCTGAAGGTGAAAGAGTTCACCGACTATATCCAGCCGAACGTACAAGTCGCAGAGAAGCGCCTTGATGCCAACTTCTTCCAGCACCAGCCGTACCTGGATGAGTTCAACAAGGCCAAGGGCACCAACCTGGTCAGCGTTGCCGGCGTGCACATCGAGCCGCTGGGCGTCTATTCGGCCAAGATCAAGAAGCTCGACGAACTGCCTTCCGGTGCCACCGTGGTCATCCCCAACGACGCCACCAACGGCGGCCGTGCCTTGCTGCTGCTGGACAAGGCCGGCGTAATCAAGCTCAAGGACAACAGCAATATCCTGTCGACCGTGAAGGACGTTGTCGCGAACCCGAAGAACGTGAAGTTCCGTGAGCTCGAAGCGGCCACCATCCCGCGTGTTCTGACCCAGGTCGATGCTGCCCTGATCAACACCAACTACGCGCTGGAAGCCAAACTGAACCCTGAAAAAGACGCGCTGGCCATCGAAGGCAGCGACTCACCGTACGTGAACATCCTTGTTGCCCGCCCGGACAACAAGGACTCGCAAGACATGAAGAAACTGGCGGCTGCCCTGCATTCGCCTGAGGTGAAGCAGTTCATCACCGAGAAGTACAAAGGCGCTGTAGTGCCGGCGTTCTGATCAGAAATCTCCGGGCCGCTTTGCGGCCCCAGGATTTCATCAGCATGCAAAAACCGTTGGCCTGCTTTGCAGGCCTTTGGCGACACCAGGCCGCCCCTACCTCCAGGCCTTGCGCAAGCGCATCAACGCCTCAGCAATCTCTCCCTCTGGCACTGCCGCAAACCCAAGCACCAACCCCGCGCGTTTATCCACAGGCACTTCGCTGTCCTCAAGCCAGTAACTGCTAAGCGGATTCACCTCCACACCCACCGCTTCGGCCTTGGCTATCAAGTCCTGCTCGCGTGCAAAGTTATCCACATCGACTTTCACATGCAGCCCAGCTGCCACATCCGGCATCCCCGCCAGCCCAGAAACATCCACAGGCCACCCGGCCTTCAGCACATTACGCCGGCTCAGCGCCGCACGGCGCATGCGGCGTATATGCCTCTGAAAATGCCCCTGGGCCATGAACTCGGCCATCACGCACTGGGTTCCCACCTCGGAATGCCGCACTGCCAGCGCCCTGCCCTGGCTGAAAGCCTGCACCAACCGCGCCGGCAGTACCAAGTAGCCAAGGCGCAGCGCTGGGAAAGCGATCTTGCCAAAGGTACCGACGTACAGCACCCGCCCTTGCCGGTCCAAAGCCGCCAACGGCGCCAGCGGTGCTCCGTTGTAACGGTACTCACCGTCATAGTCATCTTCGATGATCCAGCCATCCTGGCGCTCGGCCCAGGCCAGCAACGCCAAGCGCCGGGCCAGGCTCATGGTCACCCCAGTCGGGTACTGATGCGCTGGGGTGACGTAAACCAAGCGACAGTCGCCAGCGAGTGCAAGCCTGGTGCAGTCGAGGCCTTCTTCATCTACCGGCACACCCCTCACCCGCCCGCCCGCTACTGCAAACGCGTGCCCGGCAGCACGATACCCGGGATTTTCCACAGCCACCTCATCCCCGGGCTGCAACAACAACTGTGCACAAAGGCTAATTGCCTCCTGCGCACCACTGGTGATCACAATTTGTCCAGCCGTGCACGACATACCCCTCGACCGACGTAGATACGCAGCGATCAATTCACGCAGTAACGGCTCGCCCGCCGGGTCGCCATAGCCAAGGTGCGCTGGATCGGGATTTCGCCAGAAGCCCGCTTGCAGCTTGGCCCAGACCTCAAAGGGGAACAGATCGAAGGCTGGAACACCTACCCGAAATGCCCGTGGCGGGCCAACTTTTGGGGATGGCAGATGGTTACTTTTCAGACGCTCCAAACGCTCACTGGAACGCCCACATCTGGATAAATCATCAGTGCTTTCTGAGCATTTTGTGGATAACCCTGTTGATAAGCCATGGGATAACCCTGTGGACAGTTGTGTGGATAGTTTCGGCAGATGGCAAACATAAGTGCCATCTCCTACCCGGCTTTCTATGTAGCCTTCGGCATACAGTTGGTCATAGGCACGCACCACGCTGTTGCGCGAGAGCCCGAGCATACCCGCCAAGTCTCGTGTCGCCGGCAGGCGCGTGCCGCTGCTCAAGCGCCCATCCAGCACGCGAGCGCGCAGCGCTTGATAGAGCTGTTGACTCAGCCCTCGGCGCTGGTCGAGGACGATCCCGGCGGGATCGAATGGCAATACCAAAGGGCGCTCGCTCATCGCATTGGACCTATCAAAATCACTGTCAATGGCTCTTAACCTGAACCAATAGCCTGCCTACGATGAAGCCAATCGACAAGGATCCGCACATGTACAACAGCAAACCGCATCAGGAACACAACCTTGAGCGCCTGCATCAACAGATGCGCGAGACCCGCCTGGCCCTGCTCGTCACCCACGGCGAGCAAGGTCTGCTGGCCAGTCACATACCAGTGTTGATCGATACCAGCGAAGGTGACTTGGGCACCGTTTACGGGCATCTGGCCCGTGCCAACCATCAGTGGCAGGCCTTGGAGCAAGGTGTAGAAGCCTTGTTGGTATTCGCCGGCCCTGACGCTTATGTCAGCCCCGGCTATTACCCGAGCAAGCTCGACAACCCCAAGGTTGTGCCCACCTGGAACTACTTGGCGGTGCATGCCTACGGTGCCGCTGAAGTGGTACAGGGCGGCCCCGACCTGCTGGATATCGTCAGCCGCCTGACCGACCTGCACGAGCAAGGACGCGGCGCCCCATGGAAAGTCGCCGATGCACCCAGCGATTACATCGAAGGCATGCTCCGCGCCATCGTCGGCTTCCGTCTGCCCATCGCACGTCTGCAGGGGGCACGCAAACTCAGCCAGAACCGCTCGGCGCAGGACATCGAAGGCGTACGCCAAGGCTTGGCCAGCAGTACCGACACACTAAACAATCACCTGGCGGCGCAGATGCGCACGCTCTGAAGGAATAGCCCCATGCCCGACGTCATCCTGCGCCCTGTCAGCGTCAACGACCACGCCGCGTGGCTGCCCCTGTGGCAGGCCTACCTGCGCTTTTATCAAACCGAACTGGCCGATGAAGTCAGCGCCGTGACATGGCAACGCATCCTCGACTCGCAGGAGCCGACCCATTCGGCGCTGGCCTGGATCGACGGCAAGGCGGTAGGCATGGTCAACTGGATCTATCATCGAACCAACTGGAGCATTGGTAACGCCTGCTACCTGCAGGATCTGTACGTTGACGGTAAGCAGCGCGGCCTGGGCGTTGGCCGGCAGCTGATCGAACTGGTCAACGCCAGTGCCAAAGCGGCCGGCTGTTGCAAGGTGCACTGGCTGACACATGAAACCAACGCTACCGCCATCGGCTTGTACGAGCAGGTCGCCGAGCGACCCGGCTTCATCCAATTTCGCCAAACGCTCTGAGACGGGAGCTACGCATGATTCAACCAAGTAACTGGCAACCTGCAGCCCTGCCCCAGGCCGAACCGCTTGAAGGGCGTTTCGTCCGCCTGGAGAAGCTCGATCCGGCGGGTCATGCGGACGATCTCTGGGAGGTGCTGCAAGGTCCGCACTCTGATCCCGCACTGTGGGACTACCTGCCGTACGGCCCGTTTGCCGAGCGCGGTCCGTTCGATCAATGGCTTGCAGTAAATGCCGCCAGCCGCGATCCGCTTTTTTACAGCGTCATCGACCGCAGCAGCGGCCAGGTACAAGGCATTCTAAGCCTGATGTCGATCGTGCCTGCCCATGGTCGCATCGAGATCGGCCATGTTGCCTTTGGCGCACCCATGCAACGCTCCCCCAAGAGCACCGAGGCGGTATACCTGCTGGGCAAGCTTGGTTTTGAACTGGGTAATCGCCGACTGGAATGGAAGTGCAACAACGCCAATGCCCGCTCCAAGCGCGCAGCGGAGCGCTTTGGCTTCATCTACGAAGGTGTGTTCCGCAATCACATGGTGATCAAGGGCCAGAATCGCGACACGGCCTGGTACTCGATTACCGATGAAGAATGGCCTGCAGTGGCCGCCGCTTTCGAGCGCTGGCTGAATGCCGACAACCAGCGCCCCGAAGGTCAATCGAAAACGCTGGAAGCCTGCCGGGAGCAGGGCTGATGCTCAGCTCAGGTTACGCTTGAGTTCAGCGATGTGCTCTGGCCCGATGCCACAGCATCCGCCGAGCAGGCTGGCGCCGCGCTGGCGCCAATCCTGGGCCCAGCTCAAGTAACCCGGCGGGTCAAGGTCTTTGCGCAGCTCATCCAGGCCATCGTTGGCGGTGGCGTCCTTGGGTTGCGGCGGGAAGGCGTTAGCGTAGGCGCCGATAGCGATATCCACACCCAGGCGCTCGAACACTTCGCGCGCAGCGTCGATGGCAGCTCCGATCACTTCCGGTTGGCTGCAGTTGAACAGCATGGCTTTGACGCCCAGCGTTGCTACTGCTTCGGCAGCGGCGGTCACACTTTCACCAGAACGCAGCTGCGGTACGTCGCCGACCTCTTCATCCTGCAAAGTGAACGACACCCACAACGGCTTGCCATCTGCTGGCAACTGGCCGGCAACTGCCTGCACTTCTGCGATCGCACTCTGAGTCTCGGCCAGCCACAGATCGACATACGGTGCCAGGCCCACCACCAATGGGAGCAACACCTCAGACACGCGCTGTGGCTCGAACAGGTCAGGGCGGTAGGAGCCGAACAGCGGTGGCAATGAGCCGGCGACTCGCACTGGCCGCGGGCTGGCATCCGCCGCAGTACGCGCCAGCTGACCAGCGGTGGCGGCCAAGGCGAAGCCTTCATCAGCGAAGCGGTCTTCACCGATATGGAACGGCACCACTGCATAACTGTTGCTGGTGATCACCGCAGCACCGGCTTCGATATAGGCCGCATGCACCGCCACTACGGCTTCCGGAGCTTCGCTCAGTGCAAGCGCCGACCACTCCGGCTGGCGGAACGGCGCGCCTCGGCGCTGCAGCTCCCGACCCATACCGCCATCAAGAATTTCCAACGTCCGCTCGCCCATATAACTTCCACTTATATTGATATGAATAATATTCACTGGTGGCTTTAAACTTATAACTATTAAATATCGAAATCTGATTTTTTAACAACTTTTTCCAGGTGTCTTCATGCGTTTGCCTTCCTTGCTTTGCGCAGGCCTTCTGGCCTTTAGCGCCACCTCTGCAGCCTTTGCCGGTGCCACACTGGACCGCGTCGAGTCGCGCAAGGAAGTCGTCAACGTACTGATGGAGAGCTACCCGCCGTTCTCCTTCCTCAATGAACAGAACCAGCTCGATGGTTTTGACGTCGATGTGGCCAAGGCGGTCGCGGCTAAGCTCGGCGTAAAGCTTCGACTGGAAACACCATCCTGGGATGTCATTGCTGCAGGCCGCTGGAGTGGTCGCTACGACCTGTGTATCTGTTCGATGACGCCGAGCAAGGCCCGCGCCGAGGTGTTCGACTTCCCGGTGGAGTACTACGCCTCACCTGCGGTGATCGTGGTCAACGCCAAGGATGAGCGGATTCACGCGGCCAAGGACCTCGACGGTCTCAAGGTTGGCCTGACCAGCGCTTCCAGCTATGAGAGCTACCTGAACAAGAACCTGGTAATCGAAGGCGCGGAAGACCAGAAGATCGAGTACCCCTTCGACTTCGTCCAGATAGCCCCCTATGACACCGACAACGTCGCCTTCCAGGACCTCGGCCTGGGTGCAGGCGTGCGCCTGGATGCGATCCTGACCAACTTGGTGACCGCGCAGCCACGCCTGGCCCAGGACAAGCGCTTCAAACTGGCAGGGGCGCCGCTTTACGAAGAGCCCAACTCAGTCGCCATCGAGAAAGGCGATCCAGAGTGGGACGCCAAGCTGCGCCAGGTTTTCGCCGAGCTGAAGGCCGATGGCACGCTGGCCAAGCTGTCGCAGAAATGGATCGGCGCCGACATCAGTAAATGAGCGCCCATCAACCTGCACCCAAGCCCGTCGTCGCCGCGACGGGTTCACGCCTGTTCGGCTTTCGCACCCGCCTGTACCTGACGTGGCTAGTGTTGCTGTTGCTGTTCGTGGGCTTCTTTCTCAGCTTTGATCTGAAATTCTCGATCATCGTCGAGAAGTTCCCCAACCTGGCAGGCTTCAAGCTCGGCCCCAATGGCTTCCTGCAGGGCGCTGCGCTGACCCTGTTCCTGTGCTTGTGCTCTATGGTGGTGTCGGTGCTGTTGGGCTTTGCCGCCGCCCTGGCACGGTTGTCGAAGAGTGCGCTGCTGTTCGGCGTGGCCAGCTTCTACACCTCGTTTTTCCGCGGCACGCCGCTGCTGATCCAGATCCTGTTGATCTACCTCGGCTTGCCCCAAGTGGGCCTGGTGCCAGGTGCAATCGCAGCGGGCATCATCGCCCTGTCGCTCAATTATGGCGCTTACCTGAGCGAAATCTTCCGAGCCGGCATCATTGGCGTTGCCGTGGGCCAGCGCCAGGCAGCGCTCGCCCTGGGCATGCGCCCGGTGGCGATCTTCTGGCACATCACCCTGCCCCAGGCCATGCGCACCATCATCCCGCCGAGCGCCAACCAGTTCATCTCGATGCTCAAGGACTCGTCGCTGATTTCGGTGATGGGTGTCTGGGAAGTCATGTTCCTGGCCCAGTCGTATGGGCGCTCAAGCTATCGCTACCTAGAGATGCTGACGACAGCTGCGGTGATCTACTGGGTGCTCTCGATCCTGCTCGAACTGGCCCAGGCCAGGCTGGAGCGGCATTTTGGCAAGGGCTATCAGCGCTAGGTCCAGCGGAACCGAGGGGGTATTTGAGCTGTGGCGCCCTTGAGAACGAGCGCCACCCGCATCGCAAGGGGCCTGACAACCACCCAAAAAAAGGGGAGCATCCGCTCCCCAGAGGTTAACCGCTTGTAGATGAGGGCTTATGTCAGCCCTCGATCTCGATAAGGATCTCACCCGGAGTCACGCGATCGCCCTTGGCCACGTGGATGGCCACGACCTTGCCGGCGATGGCCGCCTGCACTTCGGTTTCCATCTTCATTGCTTCGGTGATCAGCACTGCCTGGCCAGCCTTGACTGTGTCGCCTTCCTTGACCAGTACATCGACGATGTTGCCCGGCATGGTGGTGCTGACGTGGCCTGGCGCACTGGCCTGCTTGCGCTTGCTGCTGCCACCGCCAACAAACTCGTTGAGGGGCTCGAACACCACTTCTTCTGGCATGCCGTCGATCGACAGGTAGAAGTGGCGCTTGCCTTCGGCCTTGACGCCCACACCGGTGATGTCGACGCGGTAGGTTTCACCGTGCACGTCGATTACGAACTCGGTTGGCACACCTTCACCACCCGGGGCGGCGACTGCACCGGCTTCCGGGATCGGCAGCAGCGCTTCGGGGGTCAGGGTGCCGGCTTCACGCTCTTCGAGGAACTTACGGCCAATGTCCGGGAACATGGCGAAGGTGAGCACATCTTCCTCGCTGTGCGCCAAGGCGCCGATGTCGGCACGCAGTTTGGTCATTTCCGGCTTGAGAAGATCGGCCGGGCGCACATCGATCACGTCTTCGCTGCCGATCGCCTGGCGGCGCAGTTGCTCATTGACCACGCCCGGCGCCTTGCCGTAACCGCCTTGCAGGTAAAGCTTCACTTCGTTGGTGATGGTCTTGTAGCGTTCGCCGGCCAGTACGTTAAAGAACGCCTGGGTACCGACGATCTGCGAGGTCGGGGTCACCAGAGGTGGGAAGCCAAGGTCTTCTCGCACCCGCGGGATCTCGGCCAGCACCTCGTTCATGCGGTTGAGCGCGCCCTGTTCCTTGAGCTGGTTGGCAAGGTTGGAAATCATCCCGCCTGGCACCTGGTTGACCTGTACGCGGGTGTCCACCGCAGTGAACTCGCTTTCGAACTGGTGGTACTTTTTGCGCACGGCATAGAAGTACAGGCCGATTTCCTGCAGCAGTTCCAGGTCCAGACCGGTGTCGAACTCGCTGCCCTTGAGCGCGGCTACCATCGACTCGGTACCCGGGTGGCTGGTCCCCCAGGCAAAGCTGGAGATGGCGGTGTCGATATGGTCAGCACCGTTTTCCACAGCCTTGAGCTGGCACATGGCGGCCAGGCCGGCAGTATCGTGGGAATGGATGAACACAGGCAGCGACTGCTCGGCCTTCAGCGCCTTGACCAGCTCGCCGGTGGCATACGGGGTCAAAAGGCCAGCCATGTCCTTGATCGCCACCGAGTCGCAACCCATGGCTTCCATCTGCTTAGCCTGGTTCACGAAGGCTTCGATGGTGTGCACCGGGCTGGTGGTGTAAGCGATGGTACCTTGGGCGTGCTTACCGGCAGCCTTCACCGCCTCGATGGCCACGCGCAGGTTACGCACATCGTTCATTGCGTCGAAGATACGGAACACGTCGATGCCATTGACCGCCGCCTTGGCCACGAACGCCTTGACCACGTCATCGCTGTAGTGGCGGTAGCCCAGCAGGTTCTGCCCGCGCAGAAGCATCTGCAGGCGGGTGTTGGGCAGCGCATTGCGCAGTTTACGCAGGCGCTCCCACGGGTCTTCCTTGAGGAAGCGCACGCAGGCATCGAAAGTGGCGCCGCCCCAGACTTCCAGCGACCAGTAGCCGACCTTGTCGAGCTTGTCGCAGATCGGCAGCATGTCTTCGGTACGCATGCGGGTAGCCAGCAGGGACTGGTGGGCGTCACGCAGGATTGTGTCGGTAACAAAGATCTTCTTGGACATTCTTATCTCCTCATGGCGACAAGCTTCAAGCTACGAGCCGCAAGAAAAAGCCGATTCGCTTCAACTTGCAGCGGGTCGCTCACAGCTTGCAGCTGCATTCATAGGCCTGCGTGGGCGGCGATGGCGGCGGCGATGGCCAGGGCCAGCTCTTCGGGTTTGCGCTTGATCGAGTAGTTGGTCAGTTCAGGGTGGCTTTCGACGAAGCTGGTGTTGAACTGGCCGCTACGGAATTCTGGGTTGCGCAGGATTTCCTGGTAGTACGCGGCAGTGGTCTTCACCCCTTGCACGCGCATGTCGTCCAGGGCCCGTAGGCCACGGTCCATGGCTTCTTCCCAGGTCAACGCCCACACCACCAGTTTCAGGCACATGGAGTCATAGAACGGTGGGATGGTGTAACCGGTGTAGATCGCTGTATCGGTGCGCACACCCGGGCCGCCGGGGGCGTAGTAACGGGTGATCTTGCCGAAACTGGGCAGGAAGTTGTTCTTCGGGTCTTCAGCGTTGATGCGGAACTGCAACGCGTAGCCGCGGTGCTGAATGTCTTCCTGCTTGACTGACAGCGGCAGGCCCGAGGCGATGCGGATCTGCTCGCGGACCACGTCGATACCGGTAATTTCTTCGGTGATGGTGTGCTCGACCTGCACGCGAGTATTCATTTCCATGAAGTACACCTCGCCATCGGCGAGCAGGAACTCCACAGTACCGGCGTTCTCGTAGTTCACAGCCTTGGCTGCCCGGACCGCCAGGTCACCGATATAGGCACGCTGTTCGGGAGTGAGTTGGGGGCTTGGGGCAATTTCGATGAGCTTCTGGTTGCGGCGCTGGATCGAGCAATCACGCTCGAACAGGTGCACCACATTGCCGAAGCTGTCGCCCAGGATCTGCGCCTCGATGTGCTTGGGGTTGACGATACACTTTTCCAGGAACACTTCCGCTGAACCGAAGGCCTTGGTAGCTTCGGAGATGACACGGGGGAAGTTCTGCTCCAGCTCTTCACGGCTGTTGCAACGGCGAATGCCCCGGCCGCCACCGCCGGAGGTGGCCTTGAGCATCACCGGGTAACCGATACGCTCGCCTTCGCTAAGGGCTTCGTGGATGTCGGCAACGTTGCCTTCGGTACCTGGGGTAACGGGCACCCCGGCCTGAATCATGGTGCGGCGCGCTTCTGTCTTGTCGCCCATTCGGCGAATGACCTCAGCGGCAGGGCCGATGAACTTGATACCGCGCTCGGCGCAGATCTCTGCTAGCTCCGCGTTTTCCGACAGGAAACCGTAGCCCGGGTGCAGGGCATCACAGCCGGTTTCCACAGCAAGATTCACCAGCTTGCGCGGGTTCAGGTAGCCAGCCAGCGGCTCGGCACCAATGCTGTAGGCCTCGTCAGCGCGCTTGACGTGCAAGGCGTGGCGGTCGGCGTCGGAATAGATCGCGACAGAGCGAATGCCCATCTCGGCGCAGGCACGCACGATGCGGACTGCGATTTCACCCCGGTTGGCGATCAGGATTTTTTTTATCACTGGAGTCTTCCCAAAGCCGTAGGAACAGTCGAGCCGGTTCTACCGGTCGGCGCGTGACCAAGCGTCGCTGGCCAGTCGCATATTCACCCTAGCGCTGTAGGTCGATAAACAAAAATCAATATTTGTTAGAGCCTGTATTAGCAAAAGCTTATAGTTAGGTAACAAGGTTTTACCGGAGCTTAGAATAAAAATGCGTAAGTCCTTGATGCGTATGACTTTGCGTCAGTTGCAGGTCTTCAATGAAGTGTGCGATTTGCGCTCATACAGCCGCGCCGCTGAGGAGATGGCCCTAACGCAACCCGCCGTTAGTCTACAAATTCGTCAGCTGGAAGAGCTGGTAGGGCAACCGCTGTTCGAATACGTCGGCAAGAAGCTCTACTTGACCGAAGCCGCCGAGGCCCTGCAACGCGCCAGCCGGGACATTTTCGGACGCCTGGAAAGCCTCGACATGCAGCTTTCCGACATGCAGGGCTCACTGCAAGGGCAACTGAAACTGGCGATCGAATCCAGCGCCAAATACTTCGTCCCACACCTGTTCGCCGCCTTCAAGCAACGTCACCCGGAGGTCAATCTGACCCTTACCGTGGTCAACCGCGCCCAAGCGATTCGACGCCTTTCCGACAACCGCGACGACCTGATCATCATGTCCATGGTGCCGCAGGACATGGGCCTGGAGTTTCTGCCGTTTCTCAACAACCCGATCATCGCCGTGGCGCCGCCGGACCATGCTTTGTGCAAACTCGAGCAGTTGCGCCTGCAGGACCTGGAGCCTCATACACTGCTGGTTCGTGAACAGGGTTCAGGGACGCGCAAAGCCTGCGAGGAGTACTTCAAGGACAAGCGTGTGCACTTCACCCAGACGCTGGAGGTAGCGTCAGCCGATGCCCAGCGCGAATGCGTCATCGCCGGCCTTGGCATTGCCTTGCTGACCCGCCATGCAGTGAACATGGAGCTGGCCATGGGCGTGCTCAAGGAATTGCCGGTGGAAGAACTGCCGCTGTACCGCAGCTGGTGTGTGGTGCAGGCCAAGGCCAAGCGGCAGTCACCGGTAGCCTTGGCCTTTCTGGCATTCATCCGCAGCGAACGTGCGTTGATCAGCGGGCTTGTTGAGCGCTTTTCGGGGAAGTTGCCGCTGAAGTCTGCCACACCGTGAGGGCTTGCAGCTCCGGGTAGTCCGCAAGGTCGCGCAGCAGTTGTCGTTGGTCGCAGTAGCTTTCGATCGCACGGCGGTACTCCATGCGGCGCTGATCTTTTTCCTGCTGTTTGCGGGCCTTGGCGCTAGGTAGGTAAGAGCCATCGAAATCACGAGCCATGCCTGTCTCCCTGATCGAGTGCGGGGAGTTTCAGACTGGCTTGAGTGCTTTACCGTTTTGCTGAGGATTGGTGACAAATCGATGAAATTTGCAAATTCTTCCCCAATTGCCGATCAGTCATCCATCGCCTTGATCGACTTGGGCGACAAACGCAGGCTGCGCAAGCTGCGCTTCACACTCTTGAGGTGATTGACCAGGCTCGGCCCACGGGCCATGGCCACGCCCATGGCCAGCACATCGATCACTACCAGGTGGGCGATACGCGAGGTCAGCGGGGTGTAGATTTCAGTGTCTTCGTGCACATCGATCGCCAGGTTGACGGTCGAAAGCTCGGCCAGTGGGGTCTGGCTGGGGCACAGGGTGATAAGGTTGGCGCCGCTCTCACGCACCAGGTTAGCGGTGATCAAAAGGTCCTTGGAACGCCCGGACTGGGAAATGCACACAGCCACGTCACCCGGCTTGAGGGTTACAGCCGACATGGCCTGCATATGCGGGTCGGAGTAAGCGGCGGCACTGAGCAACAGGCGGAAAAACTTGTGCTGCGCGTCTGCAGCAACCGCGCCGGATGCACCAAAGCCATAAAACTCCACACGTTGCGCCTGCGCCATTGCACTCACCGCCTGCTGCAATGCGTGCGGGTCGAGGTGCTCACGCACTTCCATCAGGGTGTGCAAGGTCGTGTCGAAAATCTTCAGGCTGTAATCGGCAACCGAGTCATCCTCATGGATGGCGAACTGCCCGAAGCTGGCGCCTGCAGCCAGGCTCTGCGCCAGCTTGAGCTTGAGGTCCTGAAAACCTGAACAGCCGATCGCCCGGCAGAACCGCACGATGGTCGGCTCGCTGATACCCACGCTGTGTGCAA
Source organism: Lelliottia jeotgali (assembly GCF_977070485.1). Classification (NCBI taxonomy): domain Bacteria; kingdom Pseudomonadati; phylum Pseudomonadota; class Gammaproteobacteria; order Enterobacterales; family Enterobacteriaceae; genus Lelliottia; species Lelliottia jeotgali. Next base: position 285,782 of record NZ_CDRVFO010000006.1, on the reverse strand, counting down.
GGTCCGCCATCGAGCTGTGCATGACGGCAGCCGGGTCCAGCAGCACGTGGTCGGCCACTTTGAGTTCCGATTTGCGCAGCAGGTGGCGCGATTGGGCGATATGTTGCAACAGATTCACGGGCTGGACTCGGTTATGATCGGCTGGCCGGGATGTAGCTTTTTTGTAGTTATACTACATGGACGCCAACCCGCCCAGTTAAACGAACGTGGAGAGTGGTGGTTTGACTATTCCTTGCGACATTCTGGTGTTCGGCGGCACTGGCGATCTGGCCCTGCACAAACTGCTGCCGGCGCTCTATCACCTGTATCGCGAGGCACGTTTGAACATTGCCGTGCGCATCATTGCCCTGGCCCGACGCAACCTGTCGCGCAACGAGTATCTGAAGCTCGCCGAACGCCATTGCCGAGCGCAGATCGCCCGGAGTGACTTCGACGAAGAGGTGTGGCAACGCTTTAGTGCGCGCCTGGACTACTTTCCCATGGACGCCGCGCAAAGTGCCGATTTCGGGCGCCTGGCGCGCTACCTCGGCGAGCCTGGCGGGCTGACCCGCATCTATTACCTGGCCACCGCGCCCAATCTGTTCGTGCCGATTGCCAACCACCTGCGGGTGGCGGGGCTGGCCGACCAAGAGGCGCGCATCGTGCTGGAGAAGCCGATCGGCCATTCGCTGGAGTCGGCCACCGCCATCAACGAAGCGATCGGCACGGTGTTCGAGGAATCGCAGGTGTTTCGCATAGATCACTACCTTGGCAAGGAGACCGTGCAGAATCTCATGGCCCTGCGCTTCGCCAACGCGTTGCTGGAGCCGGTGTGGCGCAACGGGCAGGTCGATCATGTGCAGATCAGCGTCTGTGAAACCCTCGGTGTAGAGAACAGAGGGGCCTACTATGACCGGTCCGGGGCCACACGCGACATGCTGCAGAACCACCTGCTGCAGTTGCTGTGCCTGGTAGCCATGGAGCCGCCCGCGCAGTTCGAGGCCGAGGCGGTACGCGACGAGAAGGTCAAGATTCTGCGCGCCCTCAAGCCAATTACCGGCCAGGACGTTCAGGACAAGACCGTGCGCGGTCAGTACGGTGCCGGGCACATCGGCGGCCAGGAAGTGCCTGCCTACTACTTCGAAAAGGACGTGGACAATGACAGCGACACCGAAACATTCGTCGCCGTCCACGCCCACATCGACAATTGGCGCTGGGCTGGCGTGCCTTTCTATCTGCGCACCGGCAAACGCATGGCACGACGCTCGTCGCAGATCGTCATCCAGTTCAAGCCCGTCCCCCACGAGCTGTTCAACGGTGGCCAGGTCAACCAGCTATTGATCCGGCTACAGCCCGATGAGCGCATCAGCTTGCGCATGATGACCAAAAGCCCCGGCAAGGGCATGCGCCTGGAGCCGGTGGACCTGGACCTCAACCTGGCGCAGGTGTTCGGCCAGACGCGTCGCTGGGAGGCCTATGAACGTCTGCTGCTGGACGTACTGGAGGGTGATTCGACGCTGTTCATGCGCCGTGACGAGGTGGAAGCCGCCTGGGCCTGGATCGACCCGATCATCAAAGGCTGGGAAGAGCATTTCCAGGCCCCTCGTCACTATGCCGCCGGCAGCAGTGGCCCCGAGCAGGCCAACAGCCTGCTGGCCCGGCATGGAAGTCACTGGCACAGCTGAAATACTGCCCGATCCCATTGACTCCTGGCAGGAGAGAGAGTGGCGCTGCGCCTTGTGGTGCAGTTCTCAATTGCCAAGGAATACATCATGAACGAAATCGAAAACCTGTATGCATACAACGAGAAAGTGCCCGGCGAGCCGGTCTACTTCGAAGTTCAGGGGTCAGTGCAAGTTGCTCACCCGGGGATCGAACCCGTACTGGTTGAACCCCAGAAGCGACACAGGGGGGGATGGGAAGTCCTCGAACTGAAACTCGTCGACAACGGCTGTCCGGCGCTTTCAGTCATCACCGAGAAGCGCGTTTCTTACCGGCGTGAGGGCGGGACTATGTGGAAAGCTCTGGAAATCGTGCAGGCTGACGGTTCGCAAATAGTTCAAATCGGGGAAAGGACAGCCATCGACTGAGCTTGTGATGCCAGGGTACCGCCGTGCGGTACCCTGGCATTCGGAATACAGGGAGCGCCCTGAGTAATCACGGGCAGGTGAATATTTATACAGTAGACGTTTGCCCCATGACCGGCCTACCCCTAGAATGGCCGCATGCACACAGATGACCTCTCACTCCTGCTGAATTCCTTGAACGATGCCCAACGCCAGGCCGTCGCGGCCACGCTCGGGCGTCAGCTGGTGCTTGCTGGCGCCGGTTCCGGTAAAACCCGCGTGCTGGTGCATCGCATCGCCTGGCTGATCCAGGTCGAGCAGGCCTCACCGCACTCGATCCTGTCGGTGACCTTCACCAACAAGGCTGCCGCCGAAATGCGCCAGCGTATCGAGCAATTGCTGGGCATCAACCCGGCCGGCATGTGGGTGGGGACCTTCCACGGTCTGGCGCATCGGTTGTTGCGCGCCCACTGGCAGGAAGCGCGCCTGGTACAGAATTTCCAGATCCTCGACAGTGATGACCAGCAGCGCCTGGTCAAGCGGGTGATCCGTGAGCTTGGTCTCGACGAGCAGCGCTGGCCCGCGCGCCAGGCACAGTGGTTCATCAACGGGCAGAAGGACGAAGGCCTGCGCCCGCAGCATATCCAGGCCAGCGGCGACCTGTTCCTGGGGACCATGCGTAGCATCTATGAAGCCTACGAGCAGGCCTGCGAACGCGCGGGAGTGATCGACTTCTCCGAACTCCTGCTGCGTGCCTTGGACCTGTGGCGCGACCACCCGGGCCTGCTCGAACACTACCAGCGGCGCTTCCGCCACCTGCTGGTGGACGAGTTCCAGGACACCAACGCCGTACAGTACGCCTGGCTGCGCCTGCTGGCTGGCAAGGGCGGCGGAAGCCTGATGGCCGTAGGCGACGACGACCAGTCGATTTACGGCTGGCGCGGCGCCAAGATTGAAAATATTCACCAGTACACGGCTGACTTCCCTGACGCCGAGATGATCCGCCTGGAGCAGAACTACCGCTCCACCGGCGGCATCCTCAAAGCCGCCAACGCGCTGATCGCAAACAACAGCGGGCGCTTGGGCAAAGAGCTTTGGACCGATCTGGGCGAGGGCGAGCCTTTGACCCTTTATGCGGCTTACAACGAGCATGACGAAGCGCGCTACGTGGTCGAGACCATTGAAAGCCTGATCAAGCAAGGCAATTCGCGCAGCGACATCGCCATCCTGTATCGCTCCAACGCCCAGTCGCGGGTGCTGGAAGAAGCCCTGCTGCGCGAGCGTATTCCCTACCGCATCTATGGTGGCCAGCGCTTCTTCGAACGCGCCGAGATCAAGAACGCCATGGCTTACCTGCGCTTGATAGAAGGCCGTGGCAACGACGCCGCCCTCGAACGGGTCATCAATGTGCCACCGCGTGGCATTGGCGAGAAAACTGTCGAGGCCATTCGTGAACATGCCCGCCACAGTCAACTGTCGATGTGGGGGGCCATGTGCCAACTGCTCGCCGCCAAGGCACTCAAAGGCCGGGCAGCCAGTGCGCTGGGCGCTTTCATCGAGCTGATCGAGAGCCTGGCTGGCAAAGTCGCGGACATGCCCCTGCATACCATGACGCAGACAGTCGTCGAGCAGTCCGGACTGATCATCTATCACCAGGAAGAAAAGGGTGAAAAGGGTCAGGCACGGGTAGAAAACCTTGAGGAACTGGTCAGCGCAGCACGAAACTTCGAAACCACTGACGATGACGCCGACCTTTCGCCGCTGTCGGCCTTCCTCGGTCATGCTTCGCTTGAAGCCGGCGAGGCCCAGGCTGACGAGCACGAAGACAGCATTCAGCTGATGACGTTGCATAGCGCCAAGGGCCTGGAATTCCCCTACGTCTTCCTGGTGGGCATGGAAGAAGGCCTGTTCCCGCACAAGATGAGCCTGGAAGAGCCAGGCCGCCTGGAAGAAGAGCGCCGACTGGCGTACGTGGGCATTACCCGTGCCATGCGCCAGCTATTCATGACCTATGCCGAAACGCGTCGCCTGTATGGCAGTGAAACCTACAATAAGGTGTCACGATTCGTACGGGAAATTCCGCCAGGCCTGGTTCAGGAAGTGCGTCTTTCGAACAGCGTCAGCCGCCCGTTCGGCGGCGCCAAGAGCACCAGCGCCAGCAGCCTGTTCGCCAATGCCAACATTCCCCAGACCGCTTTCAATCTGGGCCAGCGGGTACAGCATTCGGTATTCGGTGAAGGTGTGATCCTCAACTTCGAGGGTTCCGGCGCACAGGCGCGCGTGCAGGTGAACTTTGCCGAAGGCAGCAAGTGGCTGATGCTGGGCTATGCCAAGCTCGAAGCTATCTGAAGCCTGCAGGGCACGTTGAAATATTCAGGCAAAAGCTGGAAACATTATGTCGCTGGTCATGTGCACAGGAACCTGTGCAACATGACGCGCGTGCAATCCACAACAGGGGAAATCCCATTTATGCAACGTTTTCTTAGCATCGCACTGGCGCTTTGCGTCGGCTTGACGCTGAGCCTGGACGCCAACGCCAAGCGCTTCGGCGGCGGCAAGAGCTCGGGCTCCGCGCCTATCCACCAGACCCGCCAGGCTACGCCAACCACGCCTGCCGCTGCACCGACCGCTCCTGGCCGTGCACCGGCCGCCGCCAGCGGTGCTTCGCGCTGGCTGGGCCCACTGGCCGGCCTCGCCGCCGGTGGCCTGCTGGCGTCCATGTTCATGGGTGACGGCTTCGAGGGCCTTCAGATCATGGACTTCCTGATCGTCGCCCTGATCGCGTTCCTGGTGTTCCGCTTCATCGCCGCACGGCGCCGCCAGCAGCAGCCGCAGATGGCCGCTCCGGGCCACGCACCGTTCCAGCGTGAAGCCCACGGCCAGCCTGCCCAGCCGTCGATCTTCGGTGGTTCGGCTGCACCTGCAGCGCCAGCCGCACCGGTCATCAACGCCCCGGCCTGGTTCAACGAGCAGAGCTTCCTGGCCGCAGCCCGTAGCCACTTCCAGTCGCTGCAGCAGCACTGGGATGCCAACGAGATGGACAAGATCGCCGAGTTCGTCACCCCGCAGATGCTTGAGTTCCTCAAGCGTGAGCGTGCAGACCTGGGTGATGGTTTCCAGGCCACCTACATCGATAACCTCGACGTGCAACTGGACGGTGTCGACGATCGCGCCGACCGTACCGACGCCACCCTGACCTTCCGTGGCGTGTCGAAGACCTCGCGCTTCGACCAGGGCGAACCTTTCAGCGAAAGCTGGCACATGGTTCGTGCCCCGGGCGAGAACCAGCCTTGGCTGGTCGCCGGTATCCGCCAAAACGGTTAACCGCCGCACGTTGCACAAAAAACCCCGGGCTAGCCCCGGGGTTTTTGCTTTTGCCACACCGCCCTACTAGGGTATAACGCGCAGCGATGTCATCAAGGTTGGAGGAAAAGAACCGTGGAAGAAGTGATCGAACAACTCCGTGAAGCCAATGAGCCGGTACCGGTGCCCCTGGAGCTTCCCGATGAGGACCAACTGGTCGAGATCGAGGAACAACTGTTCATCAACATTCCGTTCGTGTTCAAAGAGTTCCTTTTGACCGTCAGCGACGTGGTGTACGGCTCGCTGGAGCCGGTGACCGTCACCGATCCGCAGTCACACACCTACCTGCCCGACGTGGCAGCCAATGCATGGGACGCGGGCGTACCGCGTGACCTGATCCCGCTGTGCCAGGACGGTGACAACTTCTACTGCGTCGAGGAAGACGGCACGGTAGTGCTGTGGGATGGCGACGAGGAAGGGGTTGGCGAAGACAGCTGGGAATCGGTCTGGCACTGGGCACGGGACGTCTGGCTGGAAAGCTGATCACTCGCACAGTCGCCAGGCTTTAAGCGCCTGGCGACATCGTTACCGCCCTTTTTTCTCGCACGTTGACGGAATCTCCCGTAGAGAGCCCCTCAGTGCGTATTTTCCCGGCTGTTTTCCAGCGTCTCCAGCAGGGCGATCTGCATCCGCGAATGCACACGGATGAACCAGCGCCACAACACCGCCACCACTATCGCGGCCACCACGGCGATGATCAGCAGCAATTCGTTGGTCGGCAGGATGCTTGCCGACAACGCCGACAGCAGCAGGAAGATGACCAGCAGTGACAGCAGCGGGATCACTTCGGCCACTACACGGCGAACGCGCTGGGTATGGCGCCCTGCCATTTCCGGTTTGACACCCATCTCCGCCAACAACATCGACAGCGCTTTAAGCTTGCGATAGGCAGCGATAAGGAAGGGCAGCGACAACAACAGCGCCGCGCCCCAGATTATCGCCTTTTGCTGGCTGACATCGCTCACCCACTCACTGAGCCAAGTACCGATGCGTGCGGCGAAATAGCCGCCACTGAAGAAGATCGCGACCACCAGCGCCAGGTTGACACCGACCTGCAACAGGATACGCCGGATCATTGCAGCCAGCATCGCGCTCTCACCTTGTGGCTGGATACTACGCAGCCACTCGCCATACAACGAAAGCACCCGTGACAGCCGATTAGGCATGACTTTGCCAAGCTTCAGCGACAATGGATCGGCCGCGCGGATCAAATAAGGTGTAAGCAGCGTGGTGATAGCCGAAACGGCCACCGCAACCGGATAGAGGAAGTCGCTGGTAACCTGCAGCGTCATACCCAAGGCCGCAATGATGAAAGAGAATTCGCCAATCTGTGACAGTCCCATGCCCACGCGCAGCGAGGTACGGCCGTCGTTGCCGGCAATGAATGCACCCATGCCGCAAGAGAGCATCTTGCCCAGCACCACGGCTACGGTGATCACCATAATCGGCCAGGCGTAGTCGAGCAGCACGTTCGGGTCGATCATCAAGCCAATGGCGACGAAGAAAATGGCGCTGAACAAGTCACGCACCGGCTCTATCAGCCGTTCGATCTTCAGCAACTGGCGGGATTCGGCCATGATCGCACCGATCAGGAAGGCCCCCAGCACCATGCTGTACTCGAGTTTAACCACCAGCAGGCAGAAACCGAAGCACAGGCCCAGCACGGTGATCAGCAACATCTCGTTGCTCTCGAATTTCGCGACGTAGGCCAGCAATCGCGGCACCAGCAAAATGCCGATAACCAGCGCCACGATCATGAACAGCGACAGCTTGCCGACCGTGGAAAAGACCTCTCCGGAACTGACCGTACCACTGACTGCAATCCCTGACAGCAGGGCGATGATGCCGATGCCGAGAATATCCTCGACGATCAGTACGCCAAAGATCAGCTGGGCAAAGCGCTCGTTTTTCATCTTCAGGTCGTTGAGTGCCTTGACGATGATGGTGGTCGAGGAAATCGCCAGGATCGCACCGAGGAACAGCGAGTCCATGGTGCTCCAGCCAAACCAGCGGCCGATCTCGAAACCGATCCAGATCATCAGGACGATTTCCAGAAACGCTGCAATGAACGCCGTGGCCCCCACCTTGAACAGCTTGCGCAGGCTGAACTCAAGGCCCAGGCAGAACATCAGGAAGATCACGCCCAGCTCGGCGAGGGTCTTGATGGTGTCTTCATCATGAATCAGGCCGAAGGGCGGGGTGTGCGGGCCGATGATGAAACCGGCGACGATGTAGCCCAGCACTACTGGCTGCTTGAAGCGATGAAAGAGGATCGTCACTACCCCGGCGACCAGCATGATCACTGCCAGATCCTGGATAAAGCTGATGGCATGCATGGCGCGATACTCCTTTTCGTTGCCCGGGCAAACCGCTCCTCTGCCAAGGCAAACCCGAGCGAGCAGCAAGTACATACTGTATTGAATGCAGGAAGGCCCATGTTGCATGGGCGTACTCAGGGTAACATCGCACCCCGCCGCATAATGCCGACGCAATATGTAGAAACAGATCGGCCGGTCAACGGCCCCTGATGGCATGATCGGCGTGACGACGGAGCGTCTGTCAACGTCCCGTATCAGGAAGGCAAACTTCAAGAGGGGAAACAGAAAGTGTCAGCAGATACCCGCCCCGATTCAGCGCAACCTCACCGTGAGCACACTATGGAACCTGGAAACGCCCAGCTGAGCATGACCGTCCTGATGACCCCGGACATGGCCAACTTTTCTGGCAACGTACATGGCGGCACCTTGCTCAAGTATCTCGATGAAGTGGCCTATGCCTGCGCCAGCCGCTATGCCGGCAGCTATGTGGTAACCCTCTCGGTCGACCAGGTGATTTTCCGCGAGCCGGTGCACGTAGGCGAACTCGTGACGTTCCTGGCCTCGGTCAACTACACCGGCAATACCTCCATGGAGGTGGGCATCAAGGTGGTCACCGAGAACATTCGCGAACGCTCGGTGCGTCATTCCAACAGCTGTTTTTTCACCATGGTCGCGGTCGACGACAACCGCCGCCCGGTCCCTGTCCCTGCCCGTCAGCCGCAGTCCAGTGAAGAAAAGCGACGTTTCCTACAGGGCCAGCAACGCCGGCAGATCCGTCAGGAACTGGAAAAGCGTTACCAGGACTTGAAGACCGACGCCCTTTAAAACGCCAAGCGCTGCGCCTCGAAACGCACACGCGGGTAAGCGATGCGGTCCTGGGCCCGCACCAGCTGCAGTTCGTAGCTGGCGCAGGCCTGGGTTTCCAGCAACACCTCATGCACGGCTGCCGCGGTGTACTCGAAGGCTTGCACCCAGCTGTCGCCCAACAGCACCCGGGCCAGGAACAGCCCTGAGGTCAAGTCCCCTACCCCGACCGGCTGGCGAGGGAATGCCAGCAGCGGGCGGCGCAAGTGCCAGCTGTGGTCACGGGTGACCAGCAACATTTCGAACATGTCTTCGCAACGTCCTGGGTAGGCCAGATGCTTGACCAGCACAACCTGCGGGCCACGCTCGAGCAGGCCGCGAGCCATGCGCACGCAATCTTCCAGGCTTTGCGCGCGCCGGCCGCAAAAGCTGTCCAGCTCCAGCTGGTTGGGACACAGGATGTCAGCCTGGGCAACCGCGTCGTCCAGCAGGAACTCGCTCACCTCCTGGGGCACGATGCAGCCTTTCTCCGCATGCCCCATGACCGGGTCGCACAAGTACAGCGCCTTCGGGTTGACGGCCTTGATCCGCTCAACACCTGCCAATATCGCCCGCCCCTGCTCGGCGCTACCCAGATAGCCCGAGAGCACGGCATCGCAATGCCCCAGTTCGCCAATGTTGGAAATGCCTTCCACCAACGCAGGAATTTGCGCTGGAGCAAGCACTTCGCCCGCCCACTGGCCATACTGAGTGTGGTTGGAGAACTGCACGGTATTGAGCGGCCAGACATTGACCCCGATACGCTGCATTGGGAACACCGCAGCGCTGTTGCCGGCGTGGCCGAACACCACGTGGGACTGAATGGCGAGCAGGTGCGGGGTACGTTTCATGCGGGCGTTTTCCAAAGCTGTTTCAAGGACTGTGCGTCGCGCAGTATGAACTCGATTGCCACCTGTACGACAGACCAGGGACGCAGTTAAGCTGGATCGACCTGTTTGGAGCATACGCAAATGTTGACCCTGGAGAATCTCTTCGTCCTGATGCTGGTGGCCACGGCAGGCGCTTGGTTATGGCACAACCACGGGCTGCGCGAGAAGGCCCTGGAACGGGTCAAACAGCATTGCGCCAAGCTGGATCTGGAGCTGCTCGACGATGCCGTCGCGCTCAAGCGCATCGCATTCCTGCGCGATGCCAATGGCAGAAAGCGCCTGGCCCGTGTGTATGCCTTCGAGTTCACTGTCACCGGCGAACAACGCCACCCGGGCACGGTGACTCAGTTTGGCGCTCATAGCGTGCAGATTGAGCTGGCGCCCTACCCGTTCGAGATCAATACGCCGCCACGGGCCGACAACGTGATCGAGATGAAACAATGGCGCCAGGAACACAATCGCTGGCACAACTGATTACATCACCCGGCAGGCTTCCAGCGCAGCCTGCAGCGCTCGCAGGGTTTGGGGCTGGTCGAAAATCAGCTCAATCCGGGTGTCTTTGCGCCAGTCACTCGGCTGCCAAACCGGCAAGTTGCCGTCAAGGCCGTTGAAAGACTGCCAACCCTGCGGGCTGTGGATAACCCCCTTTGCCCGACGCCATGAGTGAGAGTCAAGTAAGCCACGCAAGGCCTGTGGATCGAATTGCTGACTTGGGTGCCAGCGCCAGCCGACACTCCAGCCACCTTCGCCTTGCTGTGCATGGCAGATTGGCTGTCGAGGATCTATCCACAGGGCGCCTGTAGCCGGCTGGGGATTACCCACAACGGCTTTATCCACAGAACCATCGCCCGCTGAACCTGTGGATGAATGAGGGAGGCTGGAAATTGCTAACAGCCCTTGGTCTGTCCAAACGCCCTGTTTCGCTGTAATTTCCTTGTTTATCAACAACCTACTATTTTCATTCACATCCGCGCTTTTATTGAAAACGACCAGTCCGGCAGCTTCCAGAGCCTGTTGTTGAGCATCGGGCAACGGCTCACCTCGCGCCAGCGCTTGAGCATCCACAACCATCACCATCGGCTGCAGCATCAGAACCCCCGCCCAAGGAGCCTGGTTCAGTTGAGTCAGTAACTGCAAGGGGTGACCAAGACCCGAGGGTTCGATGAACAACCGGTCGGGCCGCGCCTTGCGCAATAGGCGCCCCAGCCCGACCTGGAACGGTGTGCCATTGACGCAGCACAGGCAACCACCCGCCACTTCAGCAATGGCAACACCATCTTCATCACGGCTGAGCAGGGCCGCATCCAGGCCGATCTGGCCAAACTCGTTGACCAGTACGGCCCAACGCTCGCCGGCCGGGCGCTGAGCCATCAGCTGCCGGATGAGGCTGGTTTTACCTGCACCCAAGGGGCCAGCGATCACGTGGGTAGGAATGTTCTGCAGCATGCGCTTACTTCAGGGCGGAGTTCACCCCACTATGCCCCGTCACGCCAACCAGTCAAGGCTGAGTAACAGGCGAGGGTCATGGCCAACGGGCGAGCGATGGATCAGGCCTGCCCCTTCGTTGCCTAACCATTTTTCGCCCTTCAGCAGCGCAACATCACCCGCTTGCAGTCGTTGGATGTTATCCACAGGTGCCGGTGCGAACTGCAATCCGGCTCGTTCAATGGCACCTTCGCGCAGCCATTCGCTGCCGCAGCCCACATAAGTCGTGAGCAGGCGCACAGGCACGTTATCCACATGGAAGCGCGGGCACATGGCGTTGTGCAGCACCCGCACGCGTAGACCGACCCGACGCGCACCCAGCAGGCACGTATAAGCTGAAACCAGCCAGCACACATCTGCGACGAAACCCTCATAGCCCTGCAGATCGGCCGCTTCCCCCAAAAAGCCCGGCAGTAACGGCGGCTCATGCTCATCCACATCGAGCACCCGCTGGTCCGCCAACGGTTGGCCGAGGCTGACCACCAATCCCGCGAAGTCTTCAACCTGGGCAGGCAAACGTCGCTGCCAGACTGCCATGTTCACGCCCTCTTGAAATATGTCGGTGAGTACCCGAGGGGATTCGCCGTGGACTTGGCGGATATCCACATGCTGAGCCGCTGGCGTCATGCAGCCTCCTCGGTGTGCCAGGGCCCGAAGGGATCCGGTAAGCGCAGCCAGCCCGCATGCCCCATTTCCATTTCGTCATCGGTCAACAAGCAGGCATCCAGGTCTGTGGATAACTGGGCGAAGTCGATGTTCTGCCCAATGAACACCAGCTCCTGACGGCAGTCACCACTCTCAGCCACCCAGTGTTTAAGAATTTCTGCAGCGCTCTGTTCGTCCTGCGGCCAGTGCTCCTTTGGCACAAAACGCCACCAGCGGCCGGCCAGTCCATAGCGCATCATGCCGCCAGCCTGCGACCAGCTACCGGCCTCCTGAAACTTGCTGGCCAGCCAGAAGAAGCCTTTGGAGCGCAGTAACCGGCCATTGCTCCATTGCTTGTGGATAAAATCAAAGAAGCGTTGCGGGTGCAGCGGCCTGCGAGCTTGCCAGGTAGTAGCGGCAATGCCGTATTCCTCGGTTTCGGGCACATGCTCCCCGCGAAGTTCCTGAAGCCATCCAGGTGCCTGTGCAGCCTGCTCAAAATCGAAAAGGCCGGTATCGAGGATCTGTGCAAGTGGCACCTGGCCCATCACCATAGGCAAAATCTGCGCTCGGGCATTGAGGCTGCGCAAAATGGCGATGAGCTCCTCGCGCTCATGCTGGCTGATCAGGTCGATCTTGCTCAGCAGCAGCACATCAGCAAACTCCACCTGTTCGATCAGCAGGTCGCTGATGGATCGCTCATCGTCGTCCCCCAAGGTTTCGCCACGGCTCGCCAAGCTGTCCGCCGCCTGATAATCGCGCAGGAAGTTAAGGCCATCGACCACCGTCACCATGGTGTCCAGCCGTGCCATGTCGCTTAGGCTACGGCCCTGCTCATCGCGGAAAGTGAACGTCTCAGCTACAGGCAACGGCTCGGAGATCCCGGTCGACTCGATCAGCAGATAATCGAACCGGCCTTCCTCAGCCAGCCGTGCGACTTCCTCCAGGAGGTCCTCACGCAGGGTGCAGCAGATGCAGCCGTTGCTCATCTCAACCAGCTTTTCTTCAGCCCGATTCAGGCTGACATTACGCTGGACCTCACTGGCATCAATGTTGATTTCGCTCATGTCATTGACGATGACTGCGACACGCAGGTTGTCGCGATTACGCAGGACGTGGTTGAGCAAGGTGCTTTTACCGGCACCCAGGAAGCCGGAAAGCACAGTAACGGGAAGACGATTGGGCATGGCGAAACCTCTACAGGCGGACGCATTCGAAACGATGCATTGCACAATGTTATAAAGTAACAATACAATTTCGCCAAGCCGTACTCGTCGGATGAGTACCCGGAGATGGAAATGAACCTGTCACCTGCCACCCTGTTGCTGCTGCTCGCTGCGCCTACATCCTTGCTTGCGATGCCTCAGCAAAACACGCTGGCGGTATGCACACGCAGCGCGACGCTGTTGGCCTGCAAGGACGCCAATGGCAGTTACTACAGCGTGCGTACGGAGGGCAGCCACTTCTACCTGCGCGGCTTCGACAGTGCGTCGCGCCGCTTATGGGCGCAAACCAACAGCCGCTATGGAGCGCTGACATTCTTCACCGGCCTGGCCAGCGATGGTGAAGCCTGGGTTGGCTACAGCCGCCGAGTTGGCTGGACCTCTCTTAACCGCGTTTCCAGCTCCAACGGCCAACGGTTCAATCTGCATTGCAGCCTGGTCGGTGGCTGCCGCTGACATTTCTTTTATCTGGTATTGCCAATGACTAGCCTGACGCTCCCCGATATCGCCGCACAGAACCATCAGCATGCTACGCCACTGGCCTGGGTGGGCATGTGCGGGATCGCCCTGCCCGTGCACTTCGACGGGCGTAGCGTGGCTGCTATGGCCGATGCAGGTGTAAGCCTGGAGGATGGCTCCTCGCGCGGTATTCATATGTCCCGGCTGTACCTGTCACTGGAACGTCTCGAACGTCAATCACTGACTCCATTGGCAATCCGCCAAATACTCGCAGATTTTCTGGCTAGCCATGAGGGCCTATCCCATGCAGCCTACCTGCGTTTGACCTTCGATCATTTGTTGAAAAGGCCGGCCTTGGTCAGCCCATTGGCAGGATGGAAAAGCTATTCGATCACCGTGGATGCCAAGATTGAAAATGGAATGTTCCACGTGGAACTATCGGTTCGCGTGCCTTATTCGTCGACCTGCCCATGCTCTGCGGCACTTGCACGGCAATTGATTCAGCAACAATTCCAGGCAGACTTTTCCGGGCAGGCAATAAACCGAGAGGCGGTCTTGGAGTGGTTGGGCAGTAGCCACGGCATTGTTGCTACTCCCCACAGCCAACGGAGCCTGGCTGAGGTTAACGTACGCTTGGGCGACAGGCTGGAGGTACTGCCGGTCACGGAGCTGATAGACCGGATTGAGGCAAGCTTGGGCACCGCCGTTCAAACAGCCGTGAAACGCGCAGACGAACAAGCGTTCGCCTTGGCCAACGGACAGAACCTGATGTTTTGCGAAGATGCCGCCCGCCGATTGCATCAGACGCTGCAGCAGATGGATTGGGCCAAGGCATTCAAGCTGCGCGTGGAACATGCAGAAAGCCTGCATGCCCACGACGCAGTAGCGGCCAGCCAATGGCAATGGTGAGTATTCAGGTACGCGGTTTTACTGTTCCACAGTCATTTCCCAGCCATACGGCACGGGTATTCATACTGCCCCGTTGCTGCACGCCCGAAGCATTGAAGGTCCCGTTGACCTGGGTAGTGAACTCCTTATCGCTGAGGAAGGTAGCCTGGCCGGTACCCTGAGCTTTCGGGCAACTGAACTGAAACTTCCAGACATTGCCGGTCCGGTCGGTAATCTTTTGCGTGCAGCCTGACTGAGGGTCCTGCAAGGGAATATCGTTTGTTTTCACCTGCTCCGGCGTCAGGCATGAACGCACGCCATTACCTGCTACTGCGATGCCTTGCTTGGCCAGCGCCCCTTCCATCATGGCCCTCTGCTCGGGCGGCAGGTTCTTCAGTTGGCCAAGCATGAACTGCATGTCCGGCAACGGCTTACCGTCGACCTGCATGTTGCTGGTGGTGAGTTCCCACAGCCCAGGCTGCAACATCTGCGCATGCACCAGTGGGCTGGCCAGGCCAAAAGCCAGGGCCAGCAGTGGCAGACGAATCTTCATGGACGAACGCTCCTCAAAATAACCGACTCAATGGCCGGGCACAGGCTTAGACGGCAAAACCGCTTTCAGGTTGCAAGGAGGCCCTGGAAGTGTTCTGTTATCTGCTGTGTATTTGCCAAGCAGGATGCGTATGGATTACCACAGCCCCTACTTCTTCGGCTATGTGCTCGGGCTCGTTCACTTGCTTGGCATCATCGCCGCGCTGCATGCGGTGTTTACCGTGCGTACTGCCCAAGGGGCCATTGCCTGGGCCATGTCGCTGTTCTTCATTCCCTACTTCACCCTCATCCCCTACCTGGTATTCGGTGCCCGCTCCTTCAATGCCTACATAAAGGCTCGGCGCCAGGCCAACCAGGAAATGCATGTGGCCATGGCCAACCTCAACTGGCGGCCATGGGTGGAGGAAGCCCTCACCGCTCGGGAGTCGCAGAGCTACGCCGCCTTGCGTGCCATGCCGAAACTTGGGCGAATGCCATGCCTGGCCAATAACCAAGTAAAGCTGTTGATCGATGGCAGGGCCACCTTCGACGCCATCTTCGCTGCTATCGAACAAGCGCGAGAAGTGGTGCTGGTACAGTTCTTCATCATCCACAACGACACCATTGGCAAAGCACTGCAGCAACTGTTGCTGCGCAAAGCGGCCGATGGCGTGAAGGTGTTCGTGCTGTATGACAGGGTTGGCAGCCATGCCTTGCCCGCCAGCTATAGCCAGAGCCTCAGAGACGGAGGTGTACAGATCCATGCCTTCGCCACCCGCCGCGGCTGGTTCAATCGCTTCCAGGTGAACTTCCGTAACCACCGCAAGATTGTCGTGGTCGATGGGGTCACCGGTTTCATTGGCGGGCACAACGTCGGTGATGAATACCTTGGCGGCAACCCCCACCTCTCGCCCTGGCGTGATACCCACGTGCAGATCGGCGGCCCGGTGCTGGCCTGCCTGCAGGAGTCTTTCGCCGAAGACTGGTACTGGGCGACGCGTCAGCTACCTCCACTGATCCTGCCAGACGCCTATCCGGACAATGGTGTGCTGTGCCAGGCCTTGGCCAGCGGGCCGGCAGATCCCCAGGAAACCTGCTCACTGTTTTTCATCGAAGCCATCCACTCCGCGACTCGCCGCGTATGGATCACCAGCCCCTACTTCATTCCCGACGAGGCCGTGTTCGCCGCGCTGCGCCTGGCTGTACTGCGCGGCGTGGATGTGCGCATCCTGATTCCGGCTCGCCCCGACCATCGGATCGTTTACGCAGCCTCCAGCCTGTTCGCCTTCGAGGCCGTACGGGCGGGGGTACGTATGTTCCGCTATCAGCCAGGTTTCCTTCATCAGAAGGTGGTGTTGGTGGACGACGAGGTCAGTGCTATCGGTAGTGCCAACCTGGACAACCGCTCATTCCGTCTCAATTTCGAAATCACCCTGCTGACCGTGGATCGGGATTTCGCGGATCAGGTCGAAACGATGTTGACCACTGATTTCGAGCAGGCCAGGGAAATTACGCCTGAGGACAGCAGTAAAACCCACCGCATTCAACAGCTGGGGATGCGTATCGCGCGGTTGATTTCGCCGATACTCTGATATGTGACCGGGGCAGCTAAAGCGCCCCGGGGGAATCAGCGATACAGGTCATCACGCGTCCAGGGCAGGTCATGATGCCCATCGGCGTAGGGTTTGACGGCAAGGATCTGATGCAGGTTGATCCAGCCCTTCTGGAATGCGTAGGCGCAGCCGGCCAGGTACAGACGCCAGATGCGCAGGGTTTTTTCCGGCACCAGCGCCGCAGCCCTGTGCAGCTGGTTCTCCAGGTTATCGCTCCAATGGTGCAAGGTCTTGGCGTAATGCATGCGCAAGCTCTCGACATCGACGACCTCCAGCCCCGCGGCACACAGGCTTGCGCTGATCATCGACAAGTGCGGCAGCTCACCGTTGGGGAATACGTAGTGGTCAATGAACTCACCCGCCCCTCGCCCCACCGGACGACCATCGACATGCTTGGCGGTGATGCCATGGTTCATCACCAAGCCACCCTCTCGCACAGCGCCGAACAACTTCTGGCTGTACAGCGCCAGATTGGCATGCCCGACATGCTCGAACATGCCAACGCTGACCACCTTGTCGAAGCGGCCATCCTGGGGAAGGTCGCGATAGTCGAGGATCTGCAGGTCGACCCTGTCGGCCAGGCCTTCTGCCTTCACCCGCTGCCGCGCCAGCTTGAGCTGCTCCTTGCTCAAGGTTATGCCGAACACCTTCGCACCGTACTCGCGTGCGGCAAAGCGTGACAGCCCACCCCAACCGCAGCCGACGTCCAGCAGGTAGTCATCGGCTTGCAGCCGCAGCTTACGGCACAGGTGGTCAAACTTGTCCTGCTGTGCCTGATCAAGGGTATTGTCCTGCTCACGGAAGTAGGCGCAGGAATACGCCATGTCCTGATCGAGCCAGAGTTGGTAGAACGCGTTGGAGACGTCGTAGTGGTAGGAGATGGACTTGGCGTCTGTGCGCTTGTCGTGAGCCACACGCTGTGGCGGTGCCTCATCTTCCTCCGTCAGCAAGGCTTCGCTCAGCTCATCACACACCCGAATGGCTTCACCGATATCGCCCTCCAGCTCCAGCTTGCCCTCCACGAAAGCAGCGCCCAGCTGGTGCATGCTTGGATGGGTCAACTGAGCGATCAACTGAGGCTCCTTGACGAGGATGGTGACCTGCGGACTGGGCCCCAGATCGAACTGGTTACCGTCCCACAGTTTCAGACGAAGTGGCAAGTGCAGGCTCTGCAGCGCCGGCGGAAGTTGCGCAAGCATGAACGACCCTCCTTCTGGGCTCGATACATGAAATTTCGAACACCACCGAATCAGGGTAGTTCATTCGTGCGAAGTTTCCGCTGAATGAACCAAGGTCTAGAACTAACTGATCTTATGAATACTGCAGATTGTATACAATTTAGCGCTCTCAGCTTAACCTTGTGTCCATCTCGCGCTTCTTCATCTGGAGTAGAAACCCATGAAATCCTATGACGTGGTGATCATCGGCGGTGGTCCCGGCGGCTACAACGCGGCGATTCGTGCTGGGCAACTGGGCCTGAGTGTCGCCTGTGTGGAAGGCCGCTCGACCCTAGGAGGTACCTGCCTGAACGTCGGCTGTATGCCGTCCAAGGCGTTACTGCATGCCTCGGAATTGTATGAGGCAGCCAGCGGTGACGAGTTTGCACACCTCGGCATCGAAGTGAAGCCAACCCTGAACCTCGCCCAGATGATGAAACAAAAGGACGAGAGCGTGACAGGCCTGACAAAAGGCATCGAATACCTGTTTCGCAAGAACAAGGTCGACTGGATCAAAGGCTGGGGCCGCCTGGATGGCGTCGGCAAGGTCATCGTCAAAGCCGAGGACGGCAGCGAGATCTCGCTGCAGGCCAAGGACATCGTCATCGCTACCGGCTCCGAGCCCACTCCCCTTCCAGGCGTGACTATTGATAACCAGCGCATCATCGATTCCACAGGCGCTTTGGCCCTTCCCGAGGTGCCCAAGCACCTGATCGTGATCGGCGCCGGCGTCATCGGCCTGGAGCTGGGTTCGGTGTGGCGTCGCCTGGGCAGCCAGGTCACCGTCATTGAATACCTCGACCGCATCTGCCCCGGCACAGATGAGGAAACCGCAAAGACCCTGCAAAAGGCCCTGGCCAAGCAAGGCATGGCCTTCAAGCTCGGCAGCAAGGTGACTCAGGCAACGGCCTCGCCCGACGGCGTCAGCCTGACGCTGGAGCCGGCCGCCGGCGGCGCTGCAGAAACACTGCAAGCCGACTACGTACTGGTTGCCATCGGCCGTCGTCCTTATACCCAAGGCCTGAATCTGGAAAGTGTCGGGCTGCAGACCGATAAACGCGGCATGCTCACCAACGAGCATCATCGCACCTCGGTACCGGGTGTCTGGGTCATTGGCGACGTCACCTCCGGCCCAATGCTGGCGCACAAGGCCGAAGATGAAGCGGTCGCCTGCATCGAGCGCATCGCCGGAAAACCCCACGAAGTCAATTACAACCTGATCCCCGGCGTGATCTACACCCGCCCCGAGTTGGCCAGCGTCGGCAAGACCGAAGAGCAACTCAAGGCAGAGGGCCGCGCCTACAAAGTGGGCAAGTTCCCCTTCACCGCCAACAGCCGCGCGAAGATCAACCATGAGACCGAAGGCTTCGCCAAGGTCCTCGCTGATGCCAACACCGATGAGGTACTGGGCGTGCATCTGGTCGGCCCAAGCGTCAGCGAGATGATTGGCGAGTTCTGCGTGGCGATGGAATTCTCGGCCTCGGCTGAAGACATCGCCCTCACCTGCCACCCGCACCCCACCCGCTCCGAGGCCTTGCGCCAGGCGGCGATGAATGTGGATGGGATGGCGATGCAGATCTGAGGTTCGAAACCCTGGAACGACGACCCTCCGATGGGGGGGGTTACAGTGAGCTCACATAACTGAAGCTGTTGCGGCAGGCCCCAAATCATGGGGCCTGTGGTCCGGTCCAGTCTTCAAAATATGTCTCCCGGCGCCCAGCCGAGCGGTATCAGCCAGGCTCGGATCAAACCGATGCTGACCTGCGCAAGCTTCCTCAATCGTTTTTCACGCGGGGTGCCACCATCGATGTCTGCTCATCCAAGATGAGTACACCCATCATCGAAGGGTTGCGATACATTCGAAAAAGCGTATATTCGAAAAATCATATACGCAGGGTGCCAAGTGATGACTGGCAAAATCAGCGTTCTGCTTGTTTGTACTGCAAACGCTGCTCACTCTCAGCTCGCCAACCTTTGCGCAGGCACACGGACCCTGTGCATTTCGACGCCTTCAGCGCAGTGACCGGTGACAAACACAATGCCTTCCGACACACCCTTCACGAGATCCATGAGCGCATCAAGATGTTCGTCCTTGTGAAAACCAAACACTGAGTAACCCATGACTGACTCGCTGACCCCTACCAAGGTCTTCAAATGCCTCGCCGACGAAAACCGCATTCGGATGATGCTGCTGATCGCACGCGAGGAAGAACTCTGCGTCTGTGAGCTGACCTGCGCGCTGGAAGAAAGCCAGCCCAAGGTTTCCCGCCACCTGGCGCAGCTGCGCACCTGTGACCTGCTGGAAGACCGCCGTCAGGGCCAGTGGGTTTATTACCGGCTGCATCCATCGCTTCCCGCCTGGGTACGTGAGGTCCTGGCGACGACGCTGGAAGCCAACCGCGAATGGCTGAGTACCAGCACCAAACGTCTGGACTCCATGGGTGACCGTCCACAACGCGTCGCCTCGTGCTGCTGATCCTTGCCGAGAAAAACCGATGAAAGTTCTGTTCCTCTGCACCGCCAATAGCTGCCGCAGCATCCTCTGCGAGGCCGTTTTCAATCACCTGGCCCCGGCCGGCATGAAGGCCTACAGCGCCGGCAGCCAGCCAAAGGGTGAGGTGCACCCGCAGTCCATCACCGCGCTGCAGCGTGCCGGTATCTCCACCAAGGACCTCAGCAGCAAGTCCAGTGACGCGCATGCCGAGCTGGCACCGGACTTTGTCATCACCGTCTGCGACAAGGCCGCTGGCGAAGCCTGCCCCGTTTTCTTCGGACCAGCAGTGAAAGCCCACTGGGGGCTCTCCGACCCTTCGGACCTGCAGGGCAACACCGCCGAGTTGGACGCTGCGTTCGACGTCACGCTTGAGCAGATCAAACGACGCTTCAAGGCATTCCTCGCGCTGCCTTTCGAACAACTGGATGCGGCCCAGCTCAAGGTCGAGCTGGCCCGCATCGGAACGCTCTGACATTCAGGGAGATCCACCATGAGCAAAAGCCGACTTTCATTCCTCGACCGCTATCTGACGGTCTGGATCTTTCTGGCCATGGGCCTGGGCATTGGTCTGGGCAGCCTGTTCCAGGGATTGCCAGCGTGGCTGAACAGCCTGTCGGTAGGCTCGACAAACATCCCCATCGCCATTGGCCTCATCGTCATGATGTACCCCCCTCTGGCAAAGGTGAAATACGAGGAGTTGCCGCAGGTCTTCAAGGACAAACGCATCCTCACGTTGTCGCTGATCCAGAACTGGGTGATCGGCCCGGTCCTGATGTTCGGACTGGCCGTCGTCTTCCTTTCCGACAAGCCCGAGTACATGACTGGCCTGATCCTCATCGGCTTGGCACGCTGCATCGCCATGGTCCTGGTGTGGAACCAGATCGCTGGTGGCAACAACCAGTACGTGGCCGGTCTGGTCGCCTTCAACAGCATTTTCCAGATCCTGTTCTTCAGCGTGTACGCCTGGATCTTCCTGGGCCTGCTGCCGCCGCTGTTTGGCCTTGAGGGAAGCGTCATCGAGACCAGCTTCCTCGAAATCGCCCAATCGGTACTGATCTACCTGGGCATCCCGTTCCTGGCCGGTTTCCTGACCCGCAAGATCCTGATCAGCAGCAAGGGCGAGACCTGGTACCAGGAGCGCTTCATTCCGAAGATCAGCCCGCTGACCCTCTTGGCACTGCTGCTGACCATCATCGCCATGTTCAGCCTGAAAGGCGACATGGTGATGCAACTGCCGCTGGATGTGCTGCGCATCGCTATCCCGCTGACCATCTACTTCGTGGTGATGTTCTTCATCAGCTTCTGGATGGGCAAGCTGCTGGAGGCCGACTACCCGCGTACCACTGCGCTGGCATTCACCGCAGCGAGCAACAACTTTGAACTGGCCATTGCCGTGGCCATCGCCACCTTCGGTCTCGCCTCGCCGGTGGCGTTTGCCACCGTCATCGGGCCTTTGGTGGAAGTGCCGGTACTGATCTCACTGGTAGGCGTGGCCTTGTGGCTCAAGCGCCGCTGGTTCGATCAGCCATCGGGTGACTTGCCTCAGGAGTAAATCATGACCGAACACCACATCCCCAACATCGACAACGACCTGGTCGACCTGCCGACCGCAGACAAACTGGCAGTCGAGCAAAAGTCCACCCATAAGCCTCGCATCCTGTTGCTCTACGGATCGACCCGCGAACGTTCCTTCAGCCGTCTGCTGACAGAAGAAGCAGCCCGCCTGCTGGAACACTTCGGTGCCGAAACGCGAATCTTCAATCCGTCCGGTCTGCCATTGGCGGACGACGCCCCCGATGACCACCCCATGGTCAAGCAGCTGCGCGATCTGGTGCTGTGGTCCGAAGGCATGGTCTGGTGCTCGCCAGAACGCCACGGTGCAATGACCGGCGTGTTCAAGTCGCAGGTCGACTGGATTCCACTGAGCATGGGCGCCGTGCGCCCGACCCAAGGCAAAACCCTAGCGGTGATGCAGGTCTGCGGCGGCTCGCAGTCGTTCAACGTGGTCAACCAGTTGCGTGTCCTCGGCCGCTGGATGCGCATGTTCACCATCCCTAACCAGTCGTCCGTGCCGAAGGCCTATCTGGAATTCGATGAGGCGGGCCGCATGAAGCCCTCTTCGTACTACGACCGTGTCGTCGACGTGATGGAGGAGCTGGTGAAGTTCACCCTGCTGCTTCGTGACCGCTCCGACTACCTGGTCGATCGCTACTCCGAGCGCAAGGAGTCCGCAGAAGAACTATCCAAGCGTGTCAACCAACGATCCATTTGAGGCTTTCTGAGCAGGCAACTGCACCCGTCTTCCGTGCTGGCAACGCTGCAGAAAGCTGTTGCGCCCACGTGCGATCCAGAACGCTGCGCACGATGGGTACATCAACCAGTTCAGCGTCACCCTCTGACCATTCGTTAATCGCGATCCGAGAACAAGAACATGGCTATCAAGGTAGGTATCAATGGGTTTGGCCGTATTGGTCGCCTG
Organism: Lelliottia jeotgali; assembly: GCF_977070485.1. NCBI lineage: Bacteria > Pseudomonadati > Pseudomonadota > Gammaproteobacteria > Enterobacterales > Enterobacteriaceae > Lelliottia > Lelliottia jeotgali. The sequence goes on along the minus strand of NZ_CDRVFO010000006.1, from coordinate 263,289 downwards.
GCGCTTCGCGCGTCCTGGGACTGGCCGGAATTCGAGTTTGTGCAGATCAATGACCCGGCCGGTGACGCCGAGACCCATGCCCATCTGATCAACTTCGATTCGATCCACGGACGCTGGCACCGAGAAGCCCGCGCAGAAGGCGACGCGGTAGTGATCGAAGGCAAGCGCCTCAAGGTCACCGCGAACAAGACCATCGCGGACAGTGACTGGTCGGGCTGCGACCTGGTCATCGAGGCCAGCGGCAAGATGAAGTCGGTAGCCGTGCTCCAGGCCTACCTGGATCAGGGCGTCAAACGTGTGGTGGTCTGCGCTCCAGTGAAGGAGAAAGGCGCACTGAACGTGGTGATGGGCGTCAACCAGCACCTGTTCGACCCGGCGCAGCACCGTATCGTCACCGCCGCCTCCTGCACCACCAACTGCCTGGCCCCGGTGGTGAAGGTGATTCACGAGAACCTGGGCATCCGCCACGGCTTGATCACCACCATTCACGACCTCACCAATACCCAGAGCATCCTCGATACACCGCACAAGGACCTGCGCCGTGCCCGTGCCTCAGGCATGAGCCTGATCCCGACCACCACGGGCTCGGCCACCGCAATCGCCGAGATCTTCCCCGAGCTGCGCGGCAAGTTGAATGGTCACGCCGTGCGCGTACCGCTGGCCAACGCCTCGCTGACCGACTGCGTGTTCGAAGTGGAACGCGAGACAACGGCTGAAGAGGTCAACGCGCTGCTGAAGGCCGCGGCCGAAGGTCCGTTGAAAGACATCCTGGGCTACGAAGAGCGCCCCTTGGTGTCCATCGACTACCGCACCGATCCGCGCTCCTCGATCATCGACGCGCTGTCGACCTTGGTGGTCAATGGCACCCAGGTGAAGATCTACGCCTGGTACGACAACGAGTGGGGCTACGCCAACCGTGCAGCTGAGCTGGCACGCCTGGTCGGCGCAGCGGAGTAAACCGCGATCATGAAGGCGTTGTCAGCCCTGTCTGCACAAGTGCGTCAGTACCTGCTGGTTACCGGCAATTACTGGGCCTTCACCCTCACCGACGGTGCATTGCGCATGTTGGTGGTACTGCACTTCCATTCGCTGGGCTACACGCCGCTGCAGATCGCGGCGCTGTTCCTGTTCTACGAAGTGTTCGGCGTGATCACCAACCTCGTGGGCGGCTACCTCGGCGCCCGCCTAGGGCTCAACCGCACCATGAACATCGGCCTTGGCATGCAGGTTGTGGCCCTGCTGATGCTCACGGTACCGGCAGCCGGGCTGACGGTGCCCTGGGTGATGGCCGCCCAAGCGCTGTCCGGCATTGCCAAGGACCTGAACAAGATGAGCGCCAAGAGCTCCATCAAGCTCTTGGTGCCGGACAGCCAGCAAGGCACCCTCTACAAGTGGGTAGCCATCCTGACGGGCTCGAAAAACGCGCTCAAAGGCGTGGGCTTCTTCCTTGGGGGAGCACTGCTTGCGCTGCTCGGCTTCACCCTGGCAGTGCTGGCCATGGCTGCAGTACTGGCTCTGATCTGGATCGGCAGTTTGATGCTGCTGAAAAAGGACTTGGGCAAAGCCAAGGCCAAACCGAAGTTCCGCGACATGCTGTCCAAGAGCCGGGCCATCAACATCCTCTCGGCCGCACGGCTGTTTTTGTTCGGTGCCCGGGACGTCTGGTTCGTCGTGGCGTTGCCGGTGTACCTGAGCACGGCGTTTGGCTGGGACTTCTGGCTGGTCGGTGGTTTCTTGGCCGCGTGGGTGATCGGCTATGGCATCGTCCAGTCGCTTGCTCCTCACATCACCGGCAAGAAGCGCGGTCATGTGCCCGATGGCAGAGCGGCCTTCATCTGGGCAATCGCCCTGGCCGGGCTCCCAGCGCTCATAGCCGTGGGCCTGTCGGCAGGCTGGTCGGCGCAAATAGTGCTGCTTGGTGGGTTGATGCTGTTCGGCGTGCTGTTCGCGGTTAACTCATCGCTGCACAGCTACCTGATCGTCAGCTATGCCAAGGAAGACGGCGTCTCCCTGGATGTAGGCTTCTACTACATGTCCAACGCCCTCGGTCGCTTGGTCGGCACGTTGCTGTCAGGTTGGGTGTTCCAAGCTTATGGGTTAGAGGCTTGTTTGTGGGTCTCCAGCATCTTCGTATTGACTGCCGCACTCATCTCGATCGCACTGCCTAGGCATAGTGAAATTGCACACCAGGCAAACTGATCAGTGAGGAAGGGCGGGGGCCGTCAGGCCTCCGCTTTCACCAAAAACTGCTCGATTTCAGTTGCAGAGCTGCGGGCCGCGTGGGGTGACTCCGCATGGCGAGTCGTGCCCCACCTTCAGATACGTCTTTGTCCACTCTCGATAACTTTCGACGCGCGTGTACTTCGAAATCAGCTCAGGAAGGGAAAGTTCAGGCCCCTGTGAACCGCTTTGCTCACGCAGCGCTTGGTAGATCGACTTGATCGCTGAAAAATAAGGGGCATGCCCATTGACCACGATACGCACATTGGCCGCGCTAAGTTTTTCAACATCGCAGAGGGCTGGATTACCGTAGTTGATAAGCATGATCGGCGTGGTGAGGTGTTCCGTGAGTGCCGCTAGGTGATGGAAGTCTTTGACCCCGACCAAACAGATAGCATCTGCACCCGCTTTCTCATAGGCCGCAGTACGAGCGATAGAATCTTCTAAAGTGGTTGCGGCCACGTTCGTTCTGGCGATGATGCTGAGGCTGTCATCCGAGCGGGAAAATCGAGCTGCGTAGATCTTGGCTGCTGCCTCTTCCTCTCCGATCAGCACCGGCGACTGCTCTTCGTACCTGGCCGGCAGATGAGTGTCTTCCAAGGTTAACGCGGCAACCCCGGCTTTCTGCAACTCACTGACTGTGCGCATGACATTCAGCGCATTCCCAAACCCATGGTCGGCGTCTGCGATGACAGGGATTTGGCTCGCGCGCCCAACTCTGGTGACCTGCTCGACGTATTCATCAAGCGTCAGGAGTGCAATGTCCGGTGCCCCAAGCACTTGAAGCGAGGCGACAGAGCCTCCCTGTATACCCACCTCGAAACCGAGGTCGGATGCCATACGCACCGAGATGGGATCGAATACAGAAGCAGCAAATTTACAGACATGTCCTTGAAGCAGATCACAAAACGCCTTGCGCAATTCATGATGCGATCGCTCGATCATATTCGGCTCCATTAAGTTCATTCCGCTGGTGCAGAGCACGCTTTGCGAGACTATAGAAACAAGATCACGACCGATCACCGCCGACCTCCAAGCGCGATGACCGGAAGTGAGGGCGAGTCACTTATGCGCCAGCAAGGCCTTCCTTGCCGCCTTTTCCTGTTTCATGGCTGCGATTTCTCGTTCACAAGCTTCGACATCAAACGAGTTGTCCCACTTGGCGATCGCGATGGTGCCGATGCCATTACCGATCAGGTTGGTCACCGCCCGCGCTTCGTTGAGGAACCGATCGATGCCCAGCAGCAGCACAAGGCCAACCAGCGGAATGGAATGGATAGTTGTGAGCGTTGCAGCCAGCGTTACAAACCCCGCACCCGCAACGCCAGCCGAGCCTTTGGAGGTCAGCAGGAATACGGCCAGCAGAATCATTTGATCCATGAATGTCAGCGGCGTATTGGTCGCTTGAGCGATGAAGATGGCAGCCATTGTGAGGTAGATGCAGGTGCCGTCCGCGTTAAAGGTGTAGCCCGTAGGCAGCACCATGCCGACCACCGATTTCTTGCAGCCGAGCTTCTCTAGTTTCACCATCATTCTCGGTAGCACGGCTTCGGTTGAACACGTGCCGAGGGTGATGAGAATTTCATCTTTGAAGTAACGAAGGAACTGCATCAGCGGCATTCCGGACCATCTGGCGACGGCACCGAGCACGACCACAATGAATATCAGAGTGGTGATATACAGTGCGACCAGCAATTGGCCGAGTGACAGCAACGTGCCGATACCGTATTTGCCAATGGTGAATGCCATGCCGGCACCCGCGCCGATCGGAGCGAGGCGCATGACCATTGCGACGATTTTGAACAGGCCTTGAAGGAACAAGTCGATGGTATTGATCAGCGGCTTGCTGGTTTCACCCATCTGCACCAGAGCGACGCCCATCAAGACAGAAAGCAGGATCACCTGCAGCATTACGCCGTTGGAGAAAGCGCCGACGAAGGTATGCGGGATGATATTGAGGAAGAATTCGATCGTGCCGCCTTGTTCACTCGCGGCTTGGCTGTATTTGCTGATGGCACTGCCATCGAGGGCGTTGGCATTGATGTTCATGCCTTCGCCGGGTTTAACGATGTTGACCACAATGAGGCCGACGACCAAGGCAATGGTCGACAGTATCTCGAAGTAGATAAGCGCCTTAACGCCAATTCGACCAACCTCTTTGATACTGCCCATCTTGGCGATACCAACAACAACCGTACCGAAGATGATCGGTGCCAAGAGCATCTTGATCAGTTTGATGAAGCCATCGGCGAAGGGTTGGAGCTTGGCACCGATATCGGGTAAGAAGTAACCGATTGCCGCGCCGATCACGATGCCGATCAGCACTTGCACATACAGCTGGCCGTACCAGCGGGATTTGGAAATTTCCACGAAAGCACCTCATTTTATTTTTGTGATGGGCATGTGGGTTGGCGGTGCTGCGCGCCGCCAGGTACTGCGGCCTCTTCTACAGAGACCGCACACCAAGGATGATCAGCCCTCGCCCAGCTCACGCATGACTGCGTACAAGGCGGATTTGGCTTCAAAGCCGACACCCGGGATGTCGGGCAGGCCGACGTAGCCGTTTTCAACTTTGATGCCGTCCGCGAAGCCGCCGAACGGCTGGAACACATCCGGATACGACTCGTTACCACCAAGGTGCAGGCCTGCGGCAATGTTGAGCGACATCTGGTGGCCACCGTGGGGTACAACGCGGCGGGAAGACCAGCCCATTTCTTCCATCACCTTGAGGGTACGCATGTATTCGACAAGGCCGTAAGACAGCGCGCAGTCGAACTGCAGATAGTCACGATCTGGCCGCATGCCGCCGTGGCGCAGCAGGTTGCGGGCGTCCTGATGAGAGAACAGGTTTTCGCCAGTGGCCATAGGCAGTTCATAGTGATTTGCCAGCTCAGCCTGCAGCGCGTAGTCGAGCGGATCACCGATCTCTTCGTACCAGAACAGGTTGTACTGCTTGATGGCTTCGGCGTAGGCGATGCCGGTCTGCAGATCGAAGCGCCCATTGGCATCGACGGCCAGGCGGCGGCCGTCGCCAACCACTTCAAGCACGGCTTCGATACGGCGGATGTCCTCGTCCAGCGGGACCGCGCCGATTTTCATTTTCACGACGTCGTAGCCGCGGTCGAGATAGCTCTGCATCTCGGCTTTGAGCTTGGTTTGATCTTTGCCAGGGTAGTAATAGCCGCCGGCTGCGTACACCCAGACTTTATCGTCGGCGACGCCGTTGCGGTAACGATCAGCGAGCAAGCGGTACAGCGGTTTTCCTTCGATTTTTGCTACGGCATCCCAAACAGCCATGTCGATGGTACCCACGGCGACAGAGCGCTCACCGTGACCTCCTGGTTTCTCGTTGGTCATCAGGGTTTTCCAGATGGCAAACGGGTCCAGGTTGTTGTTTTCGTGGTCGATGAGAGTCTCTGGGTCTGCTTCAGTGATACGTGCCAGGAAGCGGTCACGCATCAAAGCGCCTTGGCCATAGCGACCGTTGGAGTTGAAGCCATAGCCGATGACCGGCTTACCGTCGCGAATCACATCTGTGACAACAGCGACGACCGAGCAGGTCATCTTGGAAAAATCGATATAGGCATTGGCGATTGGCGAGGCAATGGAAACGGTTTTTTCACGGATGTCGACGATACGCATGACGGGTTCCTCTTGTTGTATGTGGCCCCACGTTATGCTTTGAGGTAGCGCTCGCCCAATGCTATTAATGCCGGACCCTATGCACAGGAGGCATGGCCCTTGGAACTTGTTTGGCTAGAAGATCTTTCAGCGCTGGCGGAGTACGGAAGCTTTGTGCGGGCGGCCGAAGCGCGACACGTAACCCAGCCGGCCTTCAGCCGCAGGGTCCGCTCTCTTGAGAACTGGATGGGAGTTGAGCTGTTCGTGCGCTCACCACATGGAGCCACGCTCACCGAGGCTGGCAGGCATATCTTGCCCAGTGCCCAGGAGGCGGCCCGATCCTTGTACCGGATACGCAGCGAAGCTCAAGAGGTCGCAGGGGTAGCCGCCAGGTCACTACAATTCGCAGCGACACACTCCCTCTCGTTTACATTCTTCCCGAAGTGGCTCCGGAGTTCCGAAAGCGGTGCGCCAATCGAGGCAGTTCAACTGCACTCAGATAGCATGGCCGTTTGTGAGCAAATGCTGATTCATGGCCAGGTTCAGTTTTTGCTATGCCACCGCCACCCCGACGTTCCGCCACTACTGGCACCTGAACAGTTCACCAGCAAGAAGGTAGGCGAAGACACTCTCGTTCCGCTTGCCAGTGCTCGCGCTGACTTCGGTACTTCTCCTGCAGCATTGCCTTACCTCGCCTACACCCATGAATCCGGACTGGGCCGTATCGTCGCGCACAGACTGCGCGGCAAAGAAGATTACCTTCACCTCAAGCCCCTGTTCACCAGTCACCTTGCAGCGGTGTTGATGTCCATGGCCTTGGAAAGCAAGGGCGTGGCGTGGCTACCCAAGAGCCTTACGGAGCAGGAGATACTGGACGGGCGTTTGATCCGGGCGCTCGATGAAAGCTGGGACATTCCCCTGGAAATTCATCTGACCCGGCCAAAAGCAACTCTCAGTCAGTCTGCAGAAACGTTCTGGGCCAGGGCGGGATTTGATCAGTCGCCTGCAATGTAAGGCGACGCGGGATGGCGCTTGTCACATTGACGAAGGTGTTTCATCAGCCTGAATTGGGAGGGGTATGAGAAAACGCCAGTACGAGGTAGGGGAGATGCAGGGAGGCTTGAAAACCGCCGGTAAAGGGAAAGCGAACGCTCCCCTCTACCGGCGACAGTTTCAATTGTTCGACGACCGTTTTAATTCAACGAAACCAATTTGTTGCCGATTAATAAACTTTGTCACAAAGTCTCTTGCATTTCGCGGCCTAGCGAGGAGGCTGCTTCTAGGGAAGCAAAAATAAAGGTTGTCACAAAGCATAATTTTTCAAAATTTCTCGGGCTTTTTCGTTTAATAAAGGTTGTCACAGCAAAGGTTCAGCCAGAAAAAATCACAGGAAGGACCCCGTGCTAAAACCCCAAAAAAATTATGATGGTATCTTTTTGGGGCGTGGTAACCGGTGCGAGCGCTCCTGGCTGGGAGCCCCCTACAAATCGTTGGGTTGGGCATGGATTTCTCTGAGATACATCTTGGAGGGGTTGCTGCTTTTCCGAGCGCAGACGCGCCAACCAGACTGACTGTTTTCCGCTACCAGGCAGGTTTAAAACCGTCCAAGGATACGCCTGTATCCTCACTCATGAAGTCGCTCAATCATGCCGGGCCCAGGGCTCGCCATCTTCAGGGCGCCGCAGGACTCAGTGAAATTCGTGGAGGCGAGTTCCCTGAGGTGACACCGAGTTCATGTCGCCAGATCCTTCACCATATAGACCGCAGAGGTCGGACAAAGGCTCTTGAACTCCTCCGAACTGGAAATTGCCTTTGGGGCTTGAGATCGGTCTCTGTGCTCATATCCCCGAGCCTCGAAGAAGTCGGGTGCTGTTGTGGTCAGCAGATGAAGGCTCTGGGCTCCGTCAGCTTCCGCTATTCGCTCAAGTGCTCTGAGCAGCAGGGTACCGATCCCTGACTTTCGCTGGGCCGGTACGACAACCAGTGAGCGAATCAGACGAGTCCGACCAGTTCCTTCAATGCCCCCGTATCCCAGCTCCGTTTCTCCCCGATGAAAGGAATAGAACATTCGGTCGGGCTGCAAAAGGTCTTGGGTCGGCAAGCCCGCTGCAGTCAGATGCGCAGCCAGGCCTTGGATTTGATCGGTACCAAGCAATCGGACAGAGATATCAGACTGGTTCATTGGGGACTCTGGGGATGGTATCGACGGCCAGTATAGGGCCCAAAGCGAGGGCTTTTTCCAGTTTTATGACGTCCCGTAAGGCGAGGCGAGTGTAAATATCTGCTTTACCGTATATTCGAATTGGCATATATTCGGATTTCCAGATATTGGCCGTACACGCATTCCCCAGGAGGTCACATGCGGGAAACACTGACTCCCCCCATCGTTTTCAAATGCCTGGCTGATGACACCCGGGCCCGGATGACCCTGCTGATCGCCCGTGAAGGCGAACTCTGTGTCTGCGAACTTACCCACGCGCTGGAGCTGAGCCAGCCGAAGATCTCCCGGCATCTTGCCCAGTTGCGCGAGGCTGGAATCCTGATGGATCGCCGCAAGGGTCAATGGGTGTACTACCGACTGCACCCCGAACTGCCGCAGTGGGTGGACGCGATGCTGAAGGGAGTGGTCGATGCCAACCAGGAATGGTTGAGCCCCGATGCATTGCGCCTTGCCGAAATGGGCGAGCGGCCGCAGAGCCCTGTTGCTTGTGCTTGAGAATTCCCTTCGCTGATTGAGTTGTAGTCATGCTGATCGCATTTTTGATTTTCCTGGTGACGATCGTTCTCGTCATCTGGCAGCCCAAAGGCCTGGGCGTGGGCTGGAGCGCCGCACTGGGGGCCGTCGTGGCGCTGCTGGCGGGCGTCGTGAGCCTGTCCGATATTCCCGTGGTCTGGCAGATCGTCTGGAACGCTACCGCCACTTTCATCGCCGTCATCATCATCAGCCTGCTGCTGGATGAGGCGGGGTTCTTCGAGTGGGCGGCATTGCACGTGGCCCGCTGGGGCAATGGCAGCAGCCGCAAGCTGTTCGCCTTCATCATCCTGCTGGGCGCCGCCGTCTCGGCGCTGTTCGCTAACGACGGTGCGGCACTGATCCTGACCCCGATCGTCATCGCCATGCTGCTGGCCCTGCGCTTCTCCCCGGCGGCGACGCTGGCATTCGTCATGGCGGCGGGCTTCATCGCCGATACCGCGAGCTTGCCGCTGGTGGTGTCCAACCTGGTGAACATCGTTTCCGCCGACTACTTTGGCATTGGCTTCAGCGAATACGCCTCGGTCATGGTGCCGGTGAACCTGGTCAGCATCGCCGCCACCCTGGGAATGCTGCTGTGGTTCTTCCGCAAGGACCTGCCGCGTACCTATGAACTCGACCAACTGAAGGCTCCCGAAGCCGCTATCCGCGACAAGGCGACGTTCGTTGCCGGCTGGTGGGTGCTTGCGCTGTTGCTGGTTGGCTTCTTCGCCATCGAGCCGCTGGGCGTTCCGATCAGCGCCATCGCTGCTGCCTGTGCGCTGATCCTCTACCTGATCGCCGCGCGTGGGCACGTGATTTCAACCCGCAAGGTGCTCAAGGACGCGCCTTGGCAGGTCGTGGTGTTCTCGCTTGGCATGTACCTCGTGGTGTATGGCCTGCGTAACGCCGGCCTCACCGACTACCTGACGCAGATCCTCAATGTCTTCGCTGGCTACGGAATCTGGGGCGCATCCCTCGGGACGGGGCTGCTCGCCGCTGGCCTGTCGTCGGTCATGAACAACATGCCCACTGTGTTGGTAGGGGCCTTGTCGATCCATTCCGCCGAGGCCACCGGCATCGTGCGCGAGGCCATGATCTACGCCAACGTCATCGGCTGTGACCTCGGTCCGAAAATCACCCCCATCGGCAGCCTGGCCACCTTGCTGTGGCTACACGTGCTGGCCCGCAAGAACATCGTCATCACCTGGGGTTACTACTTCCGCACCGGCATCGTCCTGACGCTGCCGATCCTGCTTGCCACCTTGGCCGCATTGGCCATCCGCCTGAGCTTTTGAACCGGAGATACCTGATGAAAGTCTTGTTCATGTGCACCCACAACAGCTGCCGCAGCATCCTGTCCGAGGCGCTGTTCAATCACCTGGCCCCAGAGGGTATGGAAGCTGTGAGCTCGGGCAGCTTCCCAAGCGGCAAGGTCAATGAGCGGGCACTGAATACCCTGGAAGCCGCCGGTATCCCCACCGCAGGTCTTTCAAGCAAGGCCTCGGATGCCTTCGAGAGCTCTCCTCCCGACATCGTTGTCACCGTGTGCGACCGCGCTGCCGGCGAAGCCTGCCCGATCTTCTTCGGTCCATCGCTCAAAGCCCACTGGGGCCTGGCCGACCCTTCGGCGGTCACCGGGAGTGAGGCAGAAATCGAAGAAGCCTTCCAGACAACACTTGCGAAGATTGATGAGCGCGTGCGCGCCTTCATTGCGCTGCCTTTCTCGCAACTGAGCCAGGACGAACTGAAAGCCGAACTTGCCCGCATCGGCGCGCTGTAGGCCCTGGATCAATGGAGACCGAAATGAACGACCACCTGCCCAATGTCCAACCAGAACTTATTGATCTGCCGTCGCTGGAGCGGCTGGCGCCGAAGGATCCTTCCACACACAAACCGCGCATCCTGCTGCTGTACGGATCGACCCGCGAACGCTCATTCAGCCGCTTGATGGTCCAGGAGGCTGCGCGCCTGCTGGAAGAGTTCGGCGCCGAAACCCGAATCTTTGATCCTTCCGGCCTACCGCTGCCGGATGACGCTCCGGACTCTCACGAGAAGGTGCTGGAACTCCGCGAGCTGATGCAATGGTCCGAGGGCCAGGTGTGGTGCTCGCCCGAGCGTCACGGCTCAATGAGTGCTGTCTTCAAGGCGCAGATCGATTGGGTACCGCTGGCCATGGGCGCGGTTCGCCCAACCCAGGGCAAGACCCTCGCGGTGATGCAGGTATGTGGAGGCTCGCAGTCCTTTAACGTGGTGAACCAACTGCGCGTGCTTGGCCGCTGGATGCGTATGTTTACCATCCCGAACCAGTCGTCGGTGCCGAAAGCCTTCCTGGAGTTCGATGAAGCCGGGCGCATGAAGCCGTCTTCTTTCTACGATCGACTGGTCGACGTGATGGAGGAACTGACCAAGTTCACGCTCCTGCTGCGTGATCGCCAGGATTATTTGGTAGACCGCTACTCCGAGCGCAAAGAGTCGGCGGAAGAACTATCCAAGCGAGTCAATATTCGGTCTATCTGAGGTCATGAGCATGTCGCATCCTTACTCATTGAAATCGTTGCCCCATGCTCCGGGTGTGCTGATTTTTACGCCTTGTCCGGGCACCCAGACCAGCGGTCTCGCTGAAAGCCTGGATACGCTCAAGAAGGCCGGTGCCGTGGCGCTGGTTACGCTGATGTCGGACGCAGAGCTTCAGGAAAACGGAGTTGCCCAGCTTGGCGTCGCGGCCAAGCAGCATGGGTTGGAGTGGTACCAACTGCCGATCAAGGATGATCATGCTCCGGATAAAAACTTCGAGGTCGGGCTGGGAGAGATCCGCCACCAGTTGAACGCTTTGCTCGCATCCAACAAGGCCCTGGCCATCCACTGCAAGGGCGGCTCCGGCCGCACCGGGCTGTTCGCTGCCCGTCTGCTGATCGAGTCCGGAATGCCGCGCCGCGAGGCGATTGCATGGGTGCAGGATCTTCGCCCACGGGCGATTCAGAAGCCTGCGCACATCAACTACATCAACCAGTTCGGCGAAGGCTGAGCGCTCCAGCCAGACAGGAGAAACCATGGCCACCGAAGGCGAGCTACTCGATGTCATCGTGATTGGCGGCGGGCAGTCCGCGCTGACGGTGGCCTATTTTCTCAAGCGGGCCAAGCTCTCGTTCCTGCTGCTTGACGCTGAAGAGGCTGCGGGCGGGGCGTGGCGCCATGGCTGGCACTCGCTGACGCTGTTCTCGCCCTCCGCTTGGAGCTCCATCGCGGGCTGGCCGATGCCGCCAGTCACCGAAGGTAATCCTGATAGGGATCACGTGGTCAGCTACCTGGAGCAGTACGAGGCGCGCTACGGGTTTCCTATCGTTCGCCCCGTCAGCATCACGGCGGTGGAGCGGACCGCACGTGGTCTTCGTGTGCGCTCGAAGGACCGCAACTGGGAAGCCCGTGCCGTCATCAGCGCAACGGGGACCTGGAGCAAGCCCAATGTTCCGGCCTATCCGGGGATAGAGCTGTTCCAGGGGCAGCAGATTCACTCCGCCCAGTACCAGTTACCAGAGGCTTTCCAAGGAAAACGCGTGCTGGTCGTTGGTGGTGGCAACTCGGGGGCGCAAATCTACGCGGAGCTGTCCGAGATCGCCGACGCAACGTGGGTAACCACGAAGGAACCGGCGTTTCTGCCTGATGACGTGGATGGCCGGGTGCTGTTCGAACGGGCTACCGAGCGCCTCAAGGCTCAACAGGAGGGCCGTGTTATCGACGCACAGGTCGGTGGGCTTGGTGATATCGTCATGGTGCCCTCAGTAGTCCGGGCTCGCGAGCGCGGGGCCCTTCGTGCTGTAAGGCCTTTCACCTCATTTACGTCGGATGGGGTCGTCTGGCCCAACGGTGAGAAAACCCAGGTCGATGTGGTGGTCTGGTGTACTGGATTCCGGCCGGCACTGGATCACCTTAAGGCACTGGACGTGCTGGATGACTACGGAAGGGTCGAGGTTGATGGGGGGCGTTCTATTCGCGAGCCGCGCCTCTGGCTGGTCGGATATGGCGACTGGACCGGCTTGGCCTCGGCGACGTTGATTGGCGTCACCCGTACCGCGCGCAGCACAGTTAACGAAGTAGTCGAACACCTGAACAGCTTGGAGCAGTCGGATGCATAGCGGAATCGAAATTCGTGTCGCCAGACCAGAGGATGCAGAAGAGATCCAGATCATCTACGCGCCCATCGTACTCAACACGGCCATCTCATTCGAAGAGGCAGTGCCGAGCGTGGAGCAAATGTGTGAGCGTATCTCCACGACGCTGCAAACCTATCCGTATCTGGTGGCTGTGCGAGAAGGACGGGTAGTCGGCTATGCCTACGCCAGTCAGCACCGGGCGCGTGCGGCGTACCGGTGGACGGTGGATGTGACGGTGTATGTCGCCGAGGGGCAGCGCCGCAGCGGAATTGCTCGGCAGCTCTATGACGTGCTGCTGCCGGTTCTGAAGCGTCTGGGATATCGCTCGGCGTATGCCGGTATCGCCTTGCCGAATGAAGGCAGTGTCGGGCTGCACGAACGACTCGGTTTTCAGCACATCGGTACGTTTCCGCAGGTCGGATTCAAGCTCGATGCTTGGCATGATGTGGGGTATTGGCGGTTTGAGTTCGGTGACGACGGCCTTCGACCCGAGGCTCCAATGAGCTTCGTATCCTAAACCCGAATGCCACGCTAGAGCGTCCCAGCCCGCGCCGTTGCTGGCTGCGACAGCACTAATCCTCCAACACATGTGAGTAAACCTGAATCGTCCCAGTTTTGTAGACACCTCCAAACCTAATAATGATGCCCAAAGATTGGTGAAATGGTGCTTGCACTACAGGGGGCTAGTTGAAAAGGGCCAAGAAACGGCTGAAATTGACAGCGGCAATGGCAAGGCCGCTCAGTACGATAACTGTCGTGTAGATCGGGTGGTCTTTGACGATTTCAATTAACACAACAGGATGCACCCCGTTCCGCTCGTACCATTTGGATTTTGTCTTCAAGGACTTTTCATGTGTACGCTCGAAGAAGTTCGCAAACATATCGAGCTTCCTTAGGGTCGATTGATGCATTTTTATGTACTCAGCGTTCACAAAGGCGGCAGCCTCATCAGCGCCGGGCAGTGCGTCTTGGTCGCTGGCATTATTGAGTTCAGCCAATGCCATGATCCTGCCTTTCCTTCCCCTACTATCGGCATGCGGGGCATAGTTTCTTCCATATAACGCAACCAGCTCACGCGCAAGGTCAACCTTCTTGTCATCCGGCAGCTCTACGGGTTTGCCCCCGAGCACCCGAAAGCGATGCTCAAGCGCAAAGAACCCGAAATTTTCGTCTCGCATGTTCCAATGCAGGAACCGACAATCCTTGTGCTTATCAAGCCATTGGAAAAAACCTTTCAGCATCGACTTTTCGAATTTATTGAGCTCTGCTTGCATGCTGGAGAGCTGTTTGCTGAGCTCTGCTTCTTTATGGATGGACCACGATTTGGTTTGGCCGGTTTTTAGGTTCCGTGTGGCGATGGATGTCACACGTTTCGACTCCCCCGTATCATTTTCATAAAACGATTCGCAGGAGTAGTGAATTACGTAAACTCGGTTCGCGTCCAGGTAGAGGTCTTCGATTAACGCTCTGCTCCTTTTGCGATCCTTTACCCGATCTAGCTCTGCTCCCACACCTTTCCCCTCAACCCAATGCACTGTAGGCGAAGCTGGTGATTTTGCCCTCAAATGTGGGTACCCGCTAGATTCACCCCTAGCTTTGCCTTTGACTCTTCCTGAGGGTATACCGCTTGGGGATAATCAGCCGGCTTTGTCTTGGTGGATTGCCCTACAAATCGACGTGGCCTTCACCAAGCCGCTCCCAATGCCGGCCGTCAGAACGTAGGACCATTCGCTTCCGCCGAAGCGGGCTGGTGGGCGTGAGCCAACAGGCGTATCCTACAAGTGCTTGCTCCGAGACTTGTTGGCCTACAGCCTCCCCTTGGAGACATCTGATAGCCCGCCGCTGAGGCGGGCTTCTTTGCTATCGGGTCGCAGCGCCTTTGGTTTGCTAGCTTCCCAAGCTAGGCTCTGCCAGGGCGCATGCCCATCAGCGGTCTACCCGCCTCCCTAAGCACGACGATTATCGACGTACCCAAATCCTTAATCAGGCGCATGGAAAGCAGGCGGAGGTTTGGCGAAATTCGCTTACGCAGCCATTGCTTCGCAGGATTCTGCGCAGGTCATGCAGGCCTGGGCGCATTGCTGACAGTGGTCTGCCTTATGCTTACCGCACTCCTCCCCGCAGGCCCGGCAAATTTTGGCGCATAGGGCACAAAGCTCTTTGGCCAGCATGCTTTCTCGTGCCATCAAGGTAGCCGCAAGGTTGCACATATCTGCGCAATCTCTGTCCAGCTTGATGCAGTCAGCCATCATTTTTACATCTTGTTCTTGTAGGCAGGCTGACGCACAGCCTTCACAGGCCAGCGCACAGCGCAGGCATTCCGAGATGCATTCTTCAAAGCGACTGTTCATGGTCATATCTCCGGTATCGGGTCGATTTGATGCCAGTGCACCGTCTCATGACGGTATGTAGCGTTCGACCTGACGGGGTCCTGAAGATTGATTACATTTCTGTAAGCTTGTCCGAATCCTCTCGGTGTGAAGGCGTGCCCGATCATTTAAGGCTGGAACATCACTGCTTATGAATGCTCACGATCTTCGCGACGCTTCCTTCCATACGGAACCCAAATTTCACCTTGTCTCCTACGTTCAAGCCCTTCAGCTGTGCAGGCTCAGCATGGAAACCCATGGTCATCGCCGGCCATTTGAGCTCTGCTACCGGGCCGTGGGCCAATGTGATTTTTCCGCTTTGAGGATCCAGCGCCTTTATTGCCCCTTCAGCATGCGCGGTGGGTGCCGCCTGGGTGCCTTGGCCTCCTTCGGCGGAAGCTGGCATGTTCTTCATGTCCATACCATCCATGTCCTGGGCATGCACACTGGCGGCGAAAGCTGTGACCAGGGCTGCGATGACGATTAGCTTTTTCATTGGTTTTCTCCTGAGGGGTTGGGGGTAGTGACAGTAAGTTCGCGGCGACGGATCAGCCAGTACGCCGCAGGTATTACAAACAGGGAGAGCAACGGAGCGGTTAGCATGCCGCCGACCATGGGCACCGCGATGCGACTCATGACCTCGCTGCCGGTACCGCTGCTCCAGAGGATGGGCAGCAGGCCTGCAACGATGACCGCCACGGTCATTGCCTTGGGTCTGATGCGCTGCACCGCACCCTCACGGATTGCGCCGAGCAGCGCTGCTCGTGTGGTTTCGCCACTGGCCTGACGCTCAGCCCAAGCGTTATTCAGGTAAATGAGCATAATCACGCCAAACTCCGCCGCTACGCCGGCCAAGGCAATGAAACCAACGCCTGTGGCCACCGACAGGTTGTAGCCCAGCAAGTACAGCAGCCAAACGCCTCCGGTTAGCGCGAACGGTAGCGTGCCCATGATGAGTAGCGCCTCACCGAGGCGCCCAAAAGTCAGGTAGAGCAGCACGAAGATGATGGCCAGCGTCGCCGGCACCACCCAGGCCAGGCGTGCGTTAGCGCGCTCCAAGTATTCGAACTGCCCGGAGTAACTCAAGCTCATGCCCGGATCTAGCTTTACCTCGGTGTCGATCACCTGCCGCAGGTCTGCCACAACAGACGATAGGTCTCTGCCGCGCACATCGACGTACACCCAGCCCGAGGGGCGAGCATTTTCGCTCTTGAGCATGGGCGGGCCATCGGCAATACGTATGCGGGCCACGGTGCCAAGCGTCAGCTGGCCCCCCTGCGACGTGTAGATCGGCAGCTGACGCAACGCCTCCACGGAATCACGCCATTCACGTGGATAGCGCACGCTAATGGGAAAGCGAGCTAACCCTTCAACCGTTTCCCCAATGGTTTCGCCACCTATGGCACCGGCTACAATAGCCTGTACGTCGGTAATGTTCAGGCCATAACGCGCAGCGGCATGGCGGTCGATGTCCAAATCAATGTAGCGACCGCCAGTCAAACGCTCTGCCAGGGCCGAAGTCACTCCAGGCACCTTTATCGCTGCCCGCTCTACAGCAAGGGTAGCCCGGTCTATCTGGTTCAGATCGCTGCCGGCAACCTTGACGCCGATCGGACTCTTGATGCCGGTGGCCAGCATGTCAATCCGATTGCGGATAGGCGGAATCCAGATATTGGTGAGCCCAGGCACACGCACGATACGGTCAAGCTCTTCGATTAGCTTCTCAGTGGTCATACCTGGACGCCATTCACTCTTGGGCTTGAGCCGCACGGTGGTCTCGAACATCTCCAGCGGTGCAGGGTCAGTGGCCGATTCGGCGCGGCCGGCCTTACCAAAGACGCTGGCTACCTCGGGGACTGTACGAATCAAGCGATCCGTTCGCTGCAACAGCTCTGAAGCTTTCTGCGCGGAGAGTCCAGGCAAGGCTGAAGGCATGTAGAGCAGATCACCTTCATCAAGTGGGGGAAGAAACTCGCCACCCAGATGGTTCAAGGGCCACAGACTGCTGAGCAGGATGAGCAATGCTCCAGCGAGGGTAAGCAAGGGCCGGCGCAGGACGACCTCCAATGCCGGACGGTACAGCCGGATGAGGCCCCGGTTGAGCGGGTTGCGCTGTTCCGCAGGCAGTGGCCCTCTGATCCAGTACCCCATCAGCACCGGTATCAGGGTCACCGATAGCGCAGCCGCCGCTGCCATCGCGTAGGTCTTGGTAAAGGCCAGGGGGGCAAAGAGGCGGCCCTCCTGGGCTTGCAGCGTGAACACCGGGATGAACGAGAGCGTGATGATCATGAGGCTGAAGAACAGCGCTGGTCCAACCTCGACGGCCGCCTCCGTCATTACGTTCCAATGCGCTTCGCCCCGCAAAGGTTGACCAGGATGCTGGGCATGCCAGGCCTCTACACGTTTGTGGGCGTTCTCGATCATGACCACGGCAGCGTCCACCATTGCACCGATGGCAATAGCGATTCCGCCAAGGGACATGATGTTGGCGTTGATGCCCTGATGACGCATGACGATCAGCGCAATCAGGATTCCCACGGGCAGCGACACGATGGCCACCAGCGACGAGCGCAGGTGCCAGAGAAACGCTGCGCATACCAACGCCACTACCACAAACTCCTCGACCAGTTTGTGACTGAGGTTCTCCACAGCACGGTCGATCAGCTGGCTGCGGTCGTAGACGGTGACAAGCTCCACCCCGGCAGGCAGGCCTTTCTTCAGGGTTTCGAGCTTGGCCTTGACGTGCGCGATGGCCTCACGAGCATTCTTGCCGCTGCGCAGGATAACCACTCCACCTACGGCTTCACCGAGGCCGTCCAGTTCACCTATGCCTCTGCGGGCTTCCGGACCTATCTGCACCGTAGCGACATCGCCTAAGTTCACCGGCACGCCCTTGGTAGCCAGTCGCAGAGGGATCGCTCTGAAATCGTCCAGCGATCCTAGGTAGCCGGCCGCACGAACCATGAATTCTGCTTCGCCTTGCTCCAGCACACCACCGCCGGTCTCCTGGTTGGCCTTACCTATAGCCTCTATCACCTCAGCTTGGGTGATACCGAGGCTGGCCATGCGAAGCGGATCGAGGAGGACTTGGTATTGCTTGACCATACCGCCGATGGTGGCCACCTCAGCGACATCCGGCAGGGTCTTGAGCTCATAGCGCAGGAACCAGTCCTGCAGGCTGCGCAGTTGCGACAGGTCATGGCCACCGTTGCGATCGACCAGCGCATACTGAAAAATCCACCCGACTCCGGTGGCGTCCGGTCCGAGTACCGGCTTGGCTGCCGCAGGTAATCGCGATTGTGCCTGGCTCAGGTACTCAAGAACCCGAGAGCGCGCCCAATACAGATCGGTGCCGTCCTCGAACAGCACGTAGACGAAGCTGTCACCGAAGGCGGAGAAGCCGCGTACCGTTTTGGCCTCCGGAACCGAGAGCATTGTGGTGGTCAGCGGATAGGTCACCTGATTCTCAACGATCTGAGGAGCCTGACCTGGGTGGGACGTGCGGATGATCACCTGTACATCCGACAGGTCGGGCAAGGCGTCGATTGGCAGACTGCGCACCGAGACGAAGCCCCATGCCACCAGAAACAGCGTAGCGAGCAGCACCAGTACCCGGTTGCCTACCGACCAGCGGATCAGTTTGGCAATCATGGTTGGCCCTCCAACACTTTGATCTGCTCAACCACCATGCCCTCGTCGCGTTCGCGTATCCCAAAGCGAATCTGTGCACCGACCTTGAGGCCATCAAGGAGCGACTGATCAGCCACCGGGAAGGTCATGGTCATCCCAGGCATACCCAGGGTGAGGAAGGGACCATGGTCAACGGTGAGCTGGGCTCCGTCTATCTGCACGATACGGCCGTTCGCTTCATGTAAGGCGGGCCCCGCTTTTGGCTGAGCGTCTTGCGCCGTCGCCGCTTCGATGCCTTTCAAATTAGCTTCGGAGTCCAGTAGGAATTGCCCCGACGCTACGATGCGCTGACCTGCCTGAAGGCCCTGCAACACCGCAACTTGCCCCTTGCTCTCCTGACCCAACACGACTTCCACCGGTCGGAAGCGACCACCTTCTTCAGCCAGCATCACCAGATCCCGCTTGCCGGTACGTATGACCGCCTCGGCAGGCACCAAGAGGCTCTGCTCGGCAGACACGCCGGGATTGAGAGCCACTTGAGCGGTCATCCCAGGACGAAGCCGTCCATCCGGGTTGGGCAACTCGATACGCAGGCGCAACGTGCGGCTTTGCAAATCGGCATCAGCCAACAGCGCGGTCAACTTGCCCGGTACCGGATCGCCTGGGAAAGCTGGCAATTGCGCTTGCACAGGCTGGCCTTCGCGCAGGCCTTGAGCCTGGGCTTCTGGCACAGCGGCTTCCAGCCAGACGTTGGCCACTCCGTTGATCCTTGCCAAGGTAGTCCCCGGCGTCAGCGTCATGCCGGGTCGCAGATCGAGAACCTGGATGACACCGGCAGTGGGCGCGGAAAGTGTGACCGAGAGCTGTACCTTTCCAGTGCTCGCGACCCGGTTGATCAGGTAGACCGGCATGCCGGAGAGCAGGAGCCGCTGTCGTGCCGCCGCTGTCAGTTGAGCGTCGCCGGAATGCCGCAACGCCAGATATTCCTCCTGCAAACCAGCCCACTCCGGGGTCAGCACATCGGCTAGGGGAGCCCCTTTAGCAACTATATCCCCCGCCGCCCGGCCATATACGCGTTCGACGTAACCGCCAGTACGGGCCTGCAACACGCTGAAGTCGCGTTCGTCGAACGCCAGAACGCCGCTCACGCTCAGGGATCGTTCAAGCCTGCCAGCCATCACCGTTGCCAATCGCATCCCGAGATTTTGCTGGAGCCCAGCCGAGACCTGAACCGCAGGCTGCCCCTTGTCATCCGTCTCGCCTGAATACTTGGGCACGAGCGGCATGTCCATGAACGGCGACTTTCCGGGTGCCGGGAAATGCTGCTGGGGATACATCGGGTCGTACCAATACAGCGCTTTTTGCTCACCTACTGGCTGCGATGGGGTAACCGTGCCCCGTCCACCTAGCCAGAAGCCCGCGCCTGCTCCAATAGCAAGGGCAGCAGCCACAACCAACCCAATCGACCTATTCCTCATGCCCGCACCTCTCCATATACGAAATGCAGACGCGCTGCTGTTGCAGCCAACTGTCCTTGCAGATCCACATCCTGTAACAGCGCTTCCACGCGTTGCCGACGTGCCGACAGCACTTCACTCAACGGCGACTTACCGGCGCGGTAGTCCGCCAGAGCGAGGCGTACCCGGTCCTCGGCCAGAGGTAGAAGCGTCTCGCGACTGCGCCGCACCGCCCGCTGCAAACGTTGGTACTCGGCAAGGTCTGTTTCAAGCTGGGCTTGATGCTCGCGCAGGGCTGCATCCTGCTCATCCTCCAACTGACGAACTTGCGCGCGTCGTGCCGCAATCATCGGGTCTTGCCGGGAGCCGGTGAACAACGGCAGCTGGAAGCTGACTTGCAAGCTGACCATGTTGCTGAAGTCCGGGCCACGACGCTGATAATCCACCCCCCAAGACCAATCCGACTTCTTTTCTGCCTGGGCCTGGTGTACCTGGGCTTGCGCCTCGCGTGTCATGGCGTTGTAGGTATTGAGCTCCGGGTGGGCATGTACGGAGTGCAGGTATTCAGCTGCGTCTACAGGCCAGAGTGGGAACGTCGGCGCCCCTACTTCGGCGTCCTGCCCAATCCAGCGCTTCAGCGCGGATCGCGCTTGAGCTGCCTGACTCAATAAAACATCCTTCTGCTCGTCCAGCTGCGCCAATTCCTGTTTCGGAGCCAGCGTATCGGTCGTCGAGCCTGCGCCACCGGCCAGGCGCGCCCGCACCGTAGAAGCCAGCAGCTGGTTTTCTTTGTAGAAAGCGTCGAACTGTTCAAGTTTTCGCTGCACGGTGTACGCATTAACCCAAGCCTGCGCGGTTGCCGCTCGAATCTTCAGGCGCTCGAAGACCGCCTCAGCATCGGCTCGCTCGACCGTGGCCTGAGCTGTCTCTACGCGAGCTTTACGTTTGTCCCGGTTCGGTACGTCCTGGGACAGGCCAACCACCTGCATGGTCATGAAGTCTCTGTTCAAGCTCCAGCGATCAGCGCCTTCAATCGGCAGGTTTTGTACTCCAAGATTCAGGCGCGGATCGGGTAGTTCGCCCGCTGGAATGACCAAGTTGCGCGCAGCTGATGCCTGCTCTTGGCGGGCTTGTAGAGAGGGAGCGTTGCGTTCAGCCAGTTGCAGCGCTTCATCCAGCGGCAGCGTTGTCGCCTGTGCTGAGACAGCCGGCAGCAGTATGAAAAGGACGGCAGTGGGAGTTCGTCCCTGAAAACGTTGGGGAGTCATGAGAATGATTCCTCGAAAGATCAGCGCCCAGGCGCGTGCCATCGGCCCGCTGCTAGGCAGAACGATGGTGTGAAATTAAGAGGGAGTCAGACGCGGGGAGGACGCCATGGATCGGGGGGAGAACCTGTTGCTATGCCTACAGCGTAGGTATCGGCAGGTCGTGGCTTGGCATAGGTCAGTCCAGGCGTCAGGAAGCTGAGCTGCACTGTGCTGGCAGTTCTGCACTCCTGGCCTACCTTGCAGGATTTGGCATGGTCACCAGTCTTGCCCGGCTCTTGGTCCTGGCAGCAGTCATGGTCCATGCCCGCCATCATTTCCATGCCCATGGTCTGCATTGGGCAAGGTTCAGTCGCCGAATCGATGCCCGCCATCCCGTTAAGCGGAAGCGCCACGATAAGCATCAGGATGGTGAGCAGTCGAATGAAGCGTTTCATGATGGGCGAATATAGGTTACCGGGATGAATTCAGCATTAAGAGGCTTCACCAAACAACCGCTTGGAGGCTGGAAGGCTGATGTAAAAGGTTGTGAATCCCTCCGCTGAAGTACACCAAATTCGTCCGCTGTGAGCCTCGATGATGGAGCGTGTTATCGACAGGCCCAGGCCTGCATTGCTTGGTCCGCCTTCGCGTCTGGCTGGATCAGCCCGATAGAACCGGTCGAAGATCTTGCCAATGTGCTGAGGATCGATGGTTACTCCGCTGTTACGTATGGACAACGTCACGTTTTCACGTGTTTGCTCGATCTGCACTGATATCTCGTTGCCTTCCGGGGTGTAGCGCAACGCGTTCGATAAAAGGTTGGAAAGCGCTCGGTCAATCATCAAGAGATCGCCACGAACCTTGCCACGACCTTGGAGGGTCAGCTGGATGCCTTGATCCTCAGCCAGAAACTGGTAGTACTCGAACAGCTTGGATACGAGTTCGGAGAGCTCCACATCAATCTGCTCAGGCACGATCAGACCGTTATCCGCCTTCGCGAGGAAAAGCATGTCGTCGATCATGCGCGACATGCGCTTGAGGTCTTCAAGGTTCGAATAGAGGTTTTCCTCATAGGCATCCAGGTCACGCTTCTTGGTGAGCACCACTTCGGTATGGGTAAGTAGGTTGCTGACCGGCGTTCTCAACTCATGAGCGATATCGGCAGAGAAGTTGGACAACCGAACGAATGCATCCTCCAACCGTCCCAGCATCCCGTTGAAAGACAGGATGAGCTCCTGAAGCTCTAGCGGTACGGGCTCCAGCGGAATGCGCTCGCGGAGCGATCTTGCCGACATCCCGGTGGCCACTTTGGTGATTTGCCCGACAGGCCGAAGCCCACTCTTGGCAACGACCCAGCCCAAGCCTGCGCTCACAATCGCGCTGATCACCAAGCCGATGCCGAACCACCATTGCAGGGTGACAAAGAAATGCGCGTGAGTGGTGACATCGAGCATCAGCACGGCCGTCACCGGTTCCGGCTCGCCCGCGATGGTCATCTGGGCGGTGATACCGCGGAAGTTCTGCGCTTCATCCTGCCATTCCCAAACTGCGCCCCGGTGCGCCTGCTCGAACTGCTTAGGAATTTGCGAAGCCTTGGGATCTGAAAAAAGGACCGTTCCGTCAGCCTTGGTGATTTTCGCCGACAGATCCTGATGTGCGCCGAGCAATGCCCGCAGCTGCTGCTTCTGATCGTCGAGCCCGCCTCGCGCTACTGAAATGGACAGAATATGACGCGTTGACTCCAGCTTTTCGGAGAGCGCCTGCTCATCCAGCATCCGGAAATGGTGCTGGCTGAGCCCGTAGAAAGCCACGCCGGCAACGACCAAGACAGCAGTCACCGCGAACATGAACATCAGGGTCAGTCGCTTGACGAGCGATGATTGCGGGCGCATCACTCGGCCACATCCATCATGTAGCCCATGCCTCGGGCGGTATGGATGAGCTTTGGCGCGAAGTCGTCATCAATCTTGGCCCGCAGTCGGCGAATCGCGACCTCGATCACGTTGGTGTCACTGTCGAAGTTCATGTCCCAGACCTGAGAAGCGATCAGCGACTTGGGGAGCACCTCCCCGCGTCGGCGCATGAGCAGCTCCAAAAGGGCAAACTCCTTGGCAGTAAGGTCGATCCGCTTGCCGTTTCGCGTAGCCCGGCGCTTGAGCAGGTCAACCTCAAGGTCCGCCATCTTCATGGTGGTTTGAGCAGAACCACCGTTGCCTCTGCGCAGCAGTGTGCGGACCCGAGCCAACAGCTCAGAGAACGCAAAGGGCTTCACAAGGTAGTCATCAGCACCCAGCTCCAAGCCTTTAACGCGATCATCTACGCCATCACGGGCCGT
Source organism: Lelliottia jeotgali (assembly GCF_977070485.1). Lineage (NCBI taxonomy): Bacteria > Pseudomonadati > Pseudomonadota > Gammaproteobacteria > Enterobacterales > Enterobacteriaceae > Lelliottia > Lelliottia jeotgali. The sequence continues at coordinate 239,525 of NZ_CDRVFO010000006.1, read as the reverse complement.
GAGAAAGAGGACCGGCACGTCTTTCCCCGCTGCCCGGATCTTGCGCAGGACCTCCCAGCCATCGAGCCCCGGCATCATTACGTCCAAGATCAGCAAGTCATACGCTTCGCTCTGCGCCTGTTGCAGGGCGTCAGTGCCTGTCATCACCCGGTCTACAGTGAAGCCAGCCTCTGTTAGGCCTTGCTGGAGGTAGACACCGGTTTTCGGCTCATCTTCGGCTACGAGTAATTTCATCTGCTCTCATCCACGCGGAGTGCATCTCCAGTTTGCAGGAAAAAAGACGCCCAACCAGAAGCTGACGGAAAAGTAATGTCGCGATCAGTTTTCTGACAGCACCGCGAGGCTAATTTGACCCTGTACCTGACGCCATGAGGCGCAGAACCCACTGAGGATCTCCAGATGAACATGGTCAAAGCAATTGTGATGGTCGTTACCTTCGGCATGGCAGGCATCGCCCTGGCAGAGGGCGGCGCGGACCGGACCTTTGCGCGGATGGAAGCGGCTCGCCAAAACTCCATGCAGGCCTATCAGGTTGCGCAGCAGGAGAAAGAGCAGCCGCCGGTCGCCGCACAGTCCAGCAAGCATGTCGGCCACGAGAGCTGCTGATCCGAGCTTACAGAAATGTAATCACTCCGGAATCTGAACTATGGCAGTTTCAGACTACGGCCTCTCATCAGCCTCGCGCAGTAGCGAAAGTCTACGAGACTGGTGAGAGCTCCAACGAACCCAAGGGCTGCGCCATCGAGCAGCCTGGATATCAGCGATCTACCTGACTGGACGCAACGGCATGCAAAGCAAAACCACGAGACGATCATTCGTCAAAGGCCTGGCCGCTACCGGACTTCTGGGTGGGCTCGGCATGTGGCGCGCGCCGGTCTGGGCTGTGACCAGCCCTGGCCAACCGAACGTGCTCAGCGGCAATGAATTCGACCTGTATATCGGTGAACTGCCCGTCAACATTACGGGGGCAGCTCGTACGGCCATGGCCATCAACGGCTCCGTGCCAGGGCCGATCCTGCGATGGCGCGAAGGCGACACCGTGACGCTGCGCGTACGCAACCAGTTGAAACAGGACACCTCCATTCACTGGCACGGCATAATCCTGCCCGCCAATATGGACGGTGTGCCGGGCTTGAGCTTTCACGGCATCGCTCCCGATGGCATGTACGAATACAAGTTCAAGGTCCATCAGAACGGCACTTACTGGTATCACAGCCACTCAGGCCTCCAAGAGCAGTCTGGGGTCTATGGCGCACTGGTGATCGATGCTAAGGATCCCGAGCCGTTTGTATATGACCGCGATTACGTCGTCATGCTCAGCGATTGGACGGATGAGGACCCGGCGCGGGTGCTCTCCAAACTCAAGAAGCAGTCCGACTATTACAACTTCCACAAGCGCACGGTCAGCGACTTCGTTGACGACGTGAGCGAGAAAGGCTGGTCGGCCGCTGTAGCGGATCGGAAGATGTGGGCTGAAATGAAGATGAGCCCCACCGACCTCGCAGATGTGAGCGGGTATACCTACACCTACCTCATGAACGGCCAAGCTCCGAACGGCAACTGGACGGGTATCTTCAAGCCCGGCGAGAAGATCCGCCTGCGATTCATCAACGGCTCGGCCATGACCTATTTCGATGTCCGGATTCCTGGGCTCAAGATGACGGTTGTGGCTGCCGACGGCCAGTACGTCAAACCCGTATCGGTCGATGAGTTCCGGATCGCCGTTGCTGAAACCTACGATGTCATCGTCGAGCCTGAAAACGAACAGGCCTATACGATTTTCGCGCAATCCATGGACCGTACCGGGTATTCCCGAGGCACCCTGGCAGTTCGCGAAGGCTTGCAAGCGCCCGTACCGGCGGTAGATCCACGCCCGATCATCGCCATGAGCGATATGGGCATGGACCACGGCAGCATGGGCGGAATGGATCATGGCAGCATGGCTGGCATGGACCAGGGCAGCATGGCCGGAATGGATCAGGGCAGCATGGCCGGCATGGATCACAGCAAGATGGCTGGAATGGACCACGGCAGCATGGCCGGTATGGACCACAGCAAGATGACTGGGATGGGCAATGAAGGCATGGCCGGCATGAGCGGCGCAATGCAAAGCCATCCGGCTTCCGAGACCAACAACCCACTGGTCGATATGCAGACTATGTCGCCAACGCCAAAGCTGAACGATCCGGGAATTGGCCTACGCAACAACGGGCGTCGAGTGCTGACGTACGCCGATCTGCGGAGCACCTTCATCGATCCCGATGGTCGAGAGCCTGGACGGACAATCGAACTGCACCTTACCGGCCACATGGAGAAGTTCGCGTGGTCGTTCGACGGTATCAAATTCTCCGACGCTGAACCGCTGCGGTTGAAATATGGCGAGCGTCTTCGCATCACCTTGGTCAACGACACCATGATGACTCACCCCATCCACCTCCACGGTATGTGGAGTGATCTGGAGGACGAGAACGGCAACTTCATGGTTCGCAAGCACACCATCGACATGCCACCTGGCTCAAAACGAAGCTATCGCGTCACCGCAGATGCCTTGGGACGTTGGGCCTATCACTGTCACCTACTGTTCCACATGGAAATGGGCATGTTCCGAGAAGTACGTGTGGACGAATGAACTGGAGATTTGAGATGAGCAAACCAATGAAACGAAGCGCCTTTTTCCTTTCTGCTGCGATGGTAGGCATTCTGGCTGTTTATGCCCCGTCGTCGTGGTCCAGCGACAATCATGATCAGCATTCCCAGAAAACCACAGAGGCCGGCAAAGCCAAAGGCTCGCAGGACAAGCAGGGCCGGGGGATGAACCATGAAGGCATGGACCATGGTTCCATGGAAGGTATGGACCACGGCTCGATGAAGGGAATGGACCATGGCTCGATGGAAGGCATGGACCACGACAAAATGATGAAATCGCATGGCAGCGACAAAGCTAAGGCAGGGAAAGATGGCCAATAGCCTCGGGCGGCCTTCGCTGCTGGCTCTGACCGTTTCGATCAGCATGCTGGGCGTAACGCCCAGCTTCGCTGCTGAAGAAATGGATCACTCGGGCATGGATCATTCGAAAATGGGGCACGGCTCCATGCAAATGGATGCTGCTCCATCCGAATCGATGCCGGCGATGGATCACAGCAAGATGGGGATGGGCAAACAGCAGAAAAAGCCTGCCCCTGTTGATCACAGCCAGATGGGGCATGCTCAAAGCAAGAGTAAATCCAGCCCGGTGGACCACAACAAGATGGACCACAGCAAAATGAACCATGGAAACATGCAGGGCATGGATCACGGCTCTATGAAGGGCATGGACCATTCCCAGATGAACCATAGCTCAGCGACTTCTCCGACCACGACGAGCCGCACGCCGATTCCAGTGCTCACTGATGCGGATCGCGAGTCGGCCTTTCCGCCCCTGGGTGGCCACCAAGTGCACGACAGCGGAATCAACAGCTTCTTCCTGTTGGACCAGCTCGAATACCAGGACGCCGATGAGGGCAGCACCCTGGCCTGGGACGCATCAGGCTGGATAGGCGGCGACATTAATCGCCTCTGGGTTCGTTCGGAAGGCGAGCGCACCAATGGGGTAACCGAAGATGCTGAGCTGCAACTCCTGTACGGGCGCTCGGTCAGCCCTTGGTGGGATGTGGTCGCCGGGGTCCGCCAGGATTTCAAACCGGAATCCCCACAGACCTGGGCAGCCTTTGGTATTCAGGGCATGGCTCTGTATGACTTCGAGGCCGAAGCCACGGCGTTTATAGGCGAGAACGGTCAGACTGCTGCGCGTCTTGAGGGCGAATACGACATCCTGCTGACCAATCGCTTGATTTTGCAGCCCACGGCCGAGGTCAATTTCTATGGCAAGAACGATCCTGAGCGCGGCGTTGGCTCGGGCCTTGCCAATACCGAAGTCGGGCTGCGCCTACGGTATGAAATTGTCCGCCAGTTTGCTCCATACATAGGCGTTACCTGGAGCCGCTCCTACGGCAACACCGCTGACTTCATCCGAGACGAGGGTGGAGATGTTGATGAGGCACGCTTCGTTGCCGGTATCCGGATGTGGTTCTGAGAATTCCAACATGAAAAAAACAATTACAACGCTGCTTGGGGCCGGTGCTGTCGGAAGTGCTGCGGTATTGGGCACAGCCTATTTCGGTCTGGTGAATGTCGGCGCTGATGATCCTCACTTCCCGGCAGTCCATTCCTTTCTCGCCATGGCTCGTGATCGGTCTATTGAGGTTCGAGCGCGAGACATCGAAGTCCCTGATCTGAAGGAAGCCGCGTTGATCAAAGCGGGGGCGGGCAACTACAACGCCATGTGTATAGGCTGTCACCTTGCCCCTGGCGTTGGGAAGACTGAGCTAAGCCAAGCGCTATACCCGTCGCCACCCGACCTCACCAAGGTGGGTGTCGGAGGCGATCCAGCCGCCGCATTCTGGACAATCAAGCACGGTATCAAAGCCACGGGCATGCCCGCCTGGGGCAAGAGCATGGGCGATGAGTACATCTGGGGAATCGTCGCGTTCCTGGATCAACTGCCCCAGATGAATGCCGAGCAGTACAAGGCCTTGGTGGCCACGAGCGGCGGCCACCAGCACGGCGGCGGTGAAAGCGATATGCACAACCATGAGGGCCAGCACGGCGGGAGCGGTCGTGCCGAGCATGGTGATCACGATGAAGCGGCAGACGACGATCATGCCCAGGCAGCTCACGACCATGGAGCTGCACCCGCAGGCTCCGCTCAAGCGGCAGATCATCACGGTGACCACAATGCGGCCGAGGCCCATTCGGATGCCCACCCGACATCGTCGCCAAAGACGCATGTTCACAAAGACGGTAAGGAGCACACTCATGCCAACTAACCGGATATTCGTTCGGCTAGCCGCTATCGCTGGGCTTCTGGTGACCTCGGCGGCCTATGCTGCCGAGCCATTGTCCATCGACGTTCACCGAGACGCGAACTGCGGTTGCTGCAAGAAGTGGATCGCGCACCTGGAAGCCAATGGTTTCAAAGTGACCGACCATGTTGAGACGGACATGAGCGCAGTGAAACAGAAGCTGGGCGTAGCGCCACGGTTAGCGTCCTGCCACACAGCTGTGATCGACGGAAAGTTTGTTGAAGGTCACGTGCCAGCTGAGCAGATTCGAGAACTCAGGGGGCGGAACGATCTAGTCGGGATCGCCGTACCAGGAATGCCAGCTGGGTCCCCAGGCATGGAGGTTGATGGCGTAAGCCATGCCTACCAAGTCATTGGTTTAATCAAAAGCGGCGAGGACCAAGTAGTCGCCAACTATCCAGCCAAATAACGCACCTACCAGGAGGACGGCGGTAGGCTGACTGCCGTCCCTTATTCCCCCGCTAGAAAGCTTCATCAGCTCAACAGGACGACAGAGAGGGGCTACAAAGGGTAGCTAGTCAGATTCACGGCGCTCGCGGACTGGCTTGAGTACGATATCGCCGTTGATGAGCTCGATGGAGAGTCTGTCGCCCGTCGTGACCCCGAGCTCGCGCAAAATGTCATCGGGTAATTCCACAATCACATCGCCGGAGCCGTCGCCGGGATCTAGGCACTTTACCGTGGTGCGCGCTGATTGAGTCATTGGACTCTCCTGCCTGAGCTACCAGTCCTCATCGTACTCCACCAGTCATGAAAGCCGGTAACCAGGCGATCTATTGCCGGAATTGACGCTTCAACCCGGCGTTTTATCAGAGTAAGTCCTGTCCACTCGCTCAGTGCTCAGTTCTGGCCCCGGCAACCGACTCCAGCGGTCCGGTATTCAAGGATTTTCACGTCTCCGTTGGAATCCTCGTAATTCATCTGTGCCGGCATCACGTCACAGCTCGCCTTGGTCGACGTCATGCTGATCACCTTCGCCACGTCGAGCCGCATCCCGTAGCGATAGTGGATCACCTCCGGTGGGTTCTTTCCCTTGGCAGCGGCATAAGCTCGCATAGCTTGCTCATTGGCCTGAATCATCTTTCCATGCAGACGGTCGGATCCTCCTTCGGCGAGTACGGCTGACGAAGCCACTAGGGCCAGGATAGCGGTGATACTTTTGATGACTTTCATTTCAATCACTCCAATAAACGTGACTGAAGATTAGGGGTTGATCGCTGTCAATTGAGTGATACGGGAATTACAAGGTTGTAAGTCCCGCATGTAAAAAGAGGTAGCGTTGCCTCCTCGCCGCATACCAACCTCGCCCTCAGGCAAGCTACTGGTAGACACCCAAGCGTATACGCTCAAGATAGTCCGCTACGACGCTGAACCCGAGCGACGTGTCGAGCATCTCGAAGGGTACAAACCCCAACAAACGGCCGCACGGCCGACAAAGCCACTGCTCCGCGAGCATCTGAGAGCCAAATACCTTCGATGCAAGCTCCAGTCCTTTCGCATACTGGAACGCCACCGCGCTCTGCTGGGCATCCAGACGATGGGCCTGAGCGGGATGGCTCAGACGGTGAATGCTTCTGGTCGATCTTCCTGTGATTCGCCCGACGAGGTTACGAGCCTTGAACAGGCTCGATGACTCGACCATGCACTTCACGTCGCTGAAAAAGAATCCTGTTTGGACTAGACTCAGGAGCTCCAGCTGGCTCAACCCGTCGGGGTGGGTATGAACCAGGTGGAACGTTGGTGGAAAGGCCTGCGATTCAACAGGTGGGCGAGTGCTTGTAGGATTCACTGCATCGACCTCCTCTTGTGCGTTGGCTGCCAGACTAGCCATTTTGATTCCCAAGCACGTCCGGCGCCCTTCCACCTTCACAATAGCCCAATACGGTCACCAATGTGGATGCGATACCGGTGACTTCTAACTAAAATGGCATACCGCCCGTCTAGCAACGTGTACAAGCACTTCAATTAATGAGAATTTTCGCACCATTACCTGGAGAATATGTCGCATCAGCGCTTAAGCGAGGCAATGAGCTTCTAGGTATTAAATCTCTAAAAACTGAAGATTTCTATATAAAACCGATACCTCGTGTTGGCTTCGGGATTAGTAAAACCTTAAGCACCGTGCAAGCAGAGTGGCGGCCGCATCAAGAATTTTATTACCCAAAACTGCTAGACGACCACAAAATTTCCGAACTAGTCCTAAACGACCACACTTTGTATCCTATGATAGCTGCGCTTGGTCGTCATCGAGCGACCGCAATCGTCACACCAAAGACTTGGCAGAAAGTTTGTCCAGATTGCGTTCTCGAAGACTTGAATAACTGCGGAAGCCCCTATATTCATTGCAGGCACGTGTTGGGTTCCGTACAGGTTTGCAGTACTCATGCTTGCACTCTAATCGAAACATGTCCGGCCTGCTCAATGCCACTGAAAAAGCACGAGATTGGTCACCTAGCCAAGTGCAGCAAGCAGGGCAAATGGTCAAGACGTCAAAAGCGAGAATTCGGATCAACCCGTCATATGTACGCCAAATTTGTCGCAGATCTTCTGGGCTACCGCGGTCCGATGATACATGATGGAACGGCAGACTTTATCGCATATGCAAGCCTCATGATTAATCGCACTAGAGAATTCGAACGCACCGAGCTGGATATTTCCAAACTGATTTACAAAGAAATGGGGATTACGTCGAGACTTACCACGAGCAGTATCTCCACCAGTGACAAATTTCCTATGTATGTATTTTTAGGATGTCACACCGCTGAGAATTATTTAAATTTGCTAGCGAACCAAGATGAGCAAGACCTCCTGCGAGAGAAGAAAAAATCCATATTCAATAAACTCTTGCACGAAGCCAATAGAACTAGTCCATATCGTCACGTATCTGCATGAGGATTTCATCTTCGGATACGCGAGATATCCGTATTCCGGCATAACGGTAGAGAACACTCATGGCACAGTGTTCAGTCAGAGAGTATTCTCGGATTGCCCACCGGATTTTACGCAGCTGGTGGTCATGAGTAGACTCAAGCAAATCCGCCATCAACCTTATGCTCCTCGGAAAATGTTCCGGCATTTTAAGGAAAGCGTGGGCGTTTACCACAAGCCTGCATAGAGCAGCGCGGGTGACCTGCTGAGGCTTTCCGTGTACAGAAAGTAAGATCGCCCTAGCTTTAGCGAGCTCTGACGCAAGGGTGAAGTCCCTGGATTGCCAGTCGATTCGAATCTTTCGATCTCTGAGGTAGGGGTTTGCAGCAACATAGTTGACCAACCATTCCCTGTCGTGGCGGTACAACCACTGATAGCCCGGCTTGTCATGACATTTGGGGTTAGCACTGTTTGCAAAGGCTAACCGGCGGGCTTGGAGGTCATTGTCATCAGTAAGGTTATTCGGCCTATCACGACAGACCATAACACCAGCGGATATATCGGCCTCTGGACAGTAGGTCTTGAGGTGTTCCAGCTCCAGATCGAGGAGCCAGCAGAGGAAATAGAACTTGAAGGGCTGCACGATTCGCTCTCGTCGCCGTATGATCTGCAAAACCCAGTCACAGGACCGAACCATTTCTTCAAACTCGGCAGCGCTAGGACTGCACCGAAGTCGCCTGGTTAAGAACTCTCTCAGCATTCCCTCTCTAATTCGACCAGACCTAATAAAACTCATCTCGTCCAAACGGGTCCTGAAAAAATTTCCAGCCTGGATCGCTTTGATCTCATCGGGGTGGTCGAGCCCCCATAGCTGCATACGGGCAATCGCAATGGCCGCGCTGTGTTCTCCACAGTCCATAACCGGCGTTCCACCTGATTCGCCCGGTAGCAACATGCAACGCCAATCTGCCCCTTTGGGAAATCTCATCGCCTGTAGCACTTCGCTGTGGCGCGGACAGACGCAAATGCCCGAAGCTTGATGAATACGATGCCAGTAGGCTAAGCCGCACTCCAGCATGTCCTGTCCGACGCAGCTCTCGCAATATCTAAACGAGGCGTGTTGGAGGAAACGCGACGCTGTTATGCCCAAGGCCATCTTGAGTCCTGTACCCCGATTACCTCCCATTAGAACAACGGCATCGCGGCCCTTCTGTTCATTCAAAAACGGCAAATAAAGCGGTAAAAGTGTGAAGCGATTGATCAACTCTCCTACGGGAATGGCGCCTCCCAGACGCTCAGACAGAGCCCCTAAGCAGCATGGCAAAATGGAACCACAGGTACGCGAGTAGCTACCGAAGAGCTCGTGGCTTGACACGCGGTATCCTGGATTGGCCGCTAGCTTGTGATAGCGCACGGCCAGGCTGTAGAGCGACTCATCCGGGAACGGCTGGGGGAAGAACAGAAGGTTAGCCACTGCCTTGAGCTCCCGATCCTCATGTCACCAGGAGGAATCCCTATCCACCCAGCCGCGCTGTTCGAGCTGAGCCTGAAGGTCTTCGTCCTTCGAAAAATGCACGTTAGCTAATGCTCCGTCAGCAACCGGGACCACGGTACGACCCGTAGCCTTCGATGCCGATTTATCCTTGGCTTGAGGTGGAGGAGTGATCGCGGCCTGGGTAAGTAGCGAAAGATGAGCTCTGTCGGCCCGGCGAGCCAAGTCGTAGTTCATCATCTGGGCGATCTGGTCTTTTGTAGGCATCATGTCCTCGAAGTCAGCAATCTGAAGAGGATCACCGCTTCGTAGAGCCTCGATGGGCTTGTGTAGAAGCCTCATTTGATTGTCATACACCTGCTGAAGCACCGCTGGCGTAATAGCGTCGAGGCCCTCCCAAATTACATGACGCTGCGCAAGCATAAGCAGTTTCGCTAGGAAATCAGTATTGCCTTGGGCGAGATCATAGATCTTGGACAAGAGCTCCTTCGTCAGGGGGGCGCATGATGCCGTCCAGTCATAGGCCCAGAGTTGGGACACCAAGTGCTCCCAAAACGGATCGTCTTCGCTGAATCGGTCAAAAGCGATGGGTCCCATCCCCGCCGCTCTTCGGGCGTTGCGCAGCACACCAGAAAACAGCGGGAGCATTGCGTTGGTCCCTACATACACCAGCGGAACGCCTGCATCGTTGGATAAAGTTACGAAGAAATTCAGCAACTTTTCCCGATCCTGTCCCCCCCGCGAGGAGCAAAGATGCTGCATTTCATCAATGATCAAAGCACCAATGAAAAAGGTTTTGCACAGCTGACTGATGTGCTGGAGCATTACGCTGATGCTGTTGCCAGAACCGCCCCTGCGCGAGTATTTGTCGACTCCTAACGCAGCATCCAACGCTGAGAAGAATGCTGCACAGAAACCGCGCAACGAGCCGTCATGAGGGCACTCAATCTTTAGCCACACGACCTGGGTTTCGATGAGAATGGCGTCTTTATATCTGCTGTGGCTGATCACCTGCGGATAAAGCCTTGCGATGGAATTGAGCGCTGTGGTCTTACCCATACCACTCAAGCCGATGAGCGTCATCGTCTCAGCGGTGGACATGAATCCGTGGCCCTTGGCCTCCGCTGAGGAAGGCAGCCGATGCCTAACAGATGAGGCCAACAGCGGATTGCGTCCCATATATCCGTAGCGAATCAGCTGGCTGAAAAGGTCTTCAAGGCGCAGGTGAATTTCGAATGGAACAACAACATCTTTCAGCCGGTTGATCCCATGACCGCGAAGCTTCGGTGGCAACGCTCGTTCGGCCTCGTCGGGCTTCGGCGGAAGGTTCCCAACGCGCCTGACCACATCTACATCCGACAGAATTCTAGGCAAGCATTCGATCAGCGGGTTGCCATCGTACTGAGGCATGCCTGTAGGAATGTATTCTGCGGGGGAGAACGTCAAATCGTTCATGTCTCAGCCTCGCTTCCCTCGCTGACGACTAGTTTCAGAAACGCCGCGCTTCTCGCGGAACTGGGCCTGCCGGTGACTAGCTTAGAATTTTCTGCCACAGGAGGTATGTTATCCACAACGCGTAGCTGATTCAGATCAGCGGTATGGGAATCGCGCTCGGTCTGAGCTTCGGTAGCACGCTTGGCACGTTTGTCCCGCTTGAAATCTGCATTCGATTTCGGGTCACCCTGAGCGACACGTTTGGATTTGGCCCGGTCAAAGATTTCCTCTTGCCGCCCCCTTACCAGCGCCGCAGTATTATCACTGTCATAACGGGCATCCGGCGAAACTTGGTTCAGGACATGGATCATATCAAGAACCTCCTCCATACGGAGTCCACCATATTTCTGCCGTTGCTGCGGTACAATAGTTAAAGCCTCAAAACCTGCTTCTGACTTGATCCAACAATTTTCAATAGAGTTAGGATCATAGAATACTCGAACATATTTCGTCCGCAGGTTGTGCGAGCGCTCCAACCACTCCTCGCGTAACGCTGTTTGACATGTATACTGTACGCCTTGGAAAACAATACCGCCTCGACTTATACGACACTGCTGAGAGGGCAATAGAGCGATTTTCAACTCAGCCGGCGATACTACTTTTGAATTTATAGGGCTATTATCCTTCGACCAATTCCAAATCGCTATAGGCGTTGCTTCCACTCCGCCGGCAATCATCTCGCGATTTAAAAGGTGTGGTATCCGCAGGCTCTTATTGTGAGCCAAGACTCCTACAATAACCATTTCGGTGAACTCGTCGATATCCAAAATGGCATCGAGTTGGTAGTCCCTATCGCCGCGCTCCATTTTACGAGCATCCACTCCGCCTGGAACGAACTTCAAGTCGAGGTGTTCATTGATCAGACGGAAACGGCTTTCGATGATCCCTTTCCAATCAGGCCTGAAAGGAGGCAAAATTTGCACCCCAAGCCCCAAGCTTTGGGAGAGCGTTGCCCCCGCCTCGCTTAGAAGTTCAGCCCGGTCAGCCACAATTTCGACTGGCAAATGCGAGCATGGCCAGTCAGCTTCCTCAATGTCTACGTTGTATCGTTTGCAAAACTCAACCTTTGAGGTGCAAGCGTTGTATATCGCGTGTCTAGCCCCATTCCAGCTGGGCCCCTCAAGGCCCACGTGAATTCCTACAATCATTCTGGTGTAGGTATCGACGACTACATAAAGTATCGGACGCCCAATGAGCCACAGCCTATTAACGCGATGCACTAAATAGACATCAGCGATGGTGGAATCTATCTCATATCGCTGCGTTGCGCCTATCAGGCCTTGGGATGCTGAGCCAACGATAGCCCGATGGTCTTTGTTGTACCTGATAGAACCGCCACGCACCTTGAGCTTATACAGGTCATCGAAAAATAATTTACCGTGATATCTAAGCTGTGCAGTAGTCGGGTAACTGCCGCGTACAATATTTCCTTTCGATCCGTCAGGGAGAGTCGCTCTATAAAATTTGTTTAACATCCACTTATGTGCATCTTTCAGGGTGCCACACTTGCCGCTAGCGACTCGCCCGTAAGCCAAACGGATATGAGAGAGATGGCGCTGTTCGAGCGGGATGGCACCACCATCATTGACAACGACACCAAGATACTTACGCGGCCGACCGGGGATAATACCTGAGGACCGATCCTTTTTCTTCCCACGTCCGCCGCAAGCGCTTGTGTTCCAAAGAAACGCGTTAGGTGTCTGACCCATACTCCAATAGCGGTATAGAAGCCGGTATATCTGCTTACGCTCTACCCCTGTCTCTATGGCATGCGTCGCAACAAGCTTCCCAAAATCAGGACCAAGAATATCCAAGGCAGAGCGATCTTCTACTAAACTTCTTATAAGACTCCAATTTCGATTTCGGCTCGCCTTTTCATTTTCACTAATTTCATCGTCGCTTCTGAGCAGATGTAAAGGAACCATTTCTGGACTTAAGACCGCGCGCCCTGAATCAATTTCGTCAATTAAAACTGACTTATCAATCTGCCAAGGCTTGCCTGGATTCATATTCAGCTCAATCACGATAACAGTATCATTATTTATGCCTAAGACCCTAACTGCCTTTTTTAGTAAGCTCGGTTCTTCGCCGGGAGAAACAATGCTGTTAATTTGAAAATCAAGCATGATGAGAAACCTCGGTTGGCGGAGACAAAGCCGCTGACCGATGGCTCGGCCATACGTGCAACGGCTGCGACAAGCTTATTATTTTCGAGGTAAGATCAGACTCTAAACGGCCGATCCATAGCAGGTGATGGAAGAGCCGCTTCACGCTCATATAGTCAATATAGATATCACGTGACGCCTTTTCCAAAAGAGCTTTTAAGGGTATTTGATCCGTCTTTGACCCCGCGATGTATTCAAGTAAGTTCCCTATATTTTTCTCAGTCGGCAACGAGGGATGGATATTGGCATAAGTCCTGAGAACTCTGAGGTTCGCTAATCTAATCTTCGAGAGGTTTTCGTGCAGGACCAGCTTCCAGTCCACGCCCCTCATTGACCAGTATTTTTCCTCAATAGCGAGCTTTTCAGCTATTCGATTCCGCACATGAAGATCAGCCTGCTCAAATTCCTTTCTATATTTTACTGAGCGAGCAGCTAACCTCGTTTCACCAGAGGGATCCAAGAAGGTGATGAGAAAGTCCGTCGTCATAACGACAGGTATCTGCGTACCAGGATATACAGGGTGACGACAATTTATGCTTGAGGCAATTGCTTGAGTCTCAGCTTGTGTAAGCAGGGGGTACTGCTCTCGGATATCAATGATCGAGGCGTCGTGCTCAAGTACAGTGAGGTAATCTCGCTCCGCATTGGACAGCAGGTGATGAGTGCGGAAAATCTTAACTCCCGCAATCATATGGGAGACACCCTTTGATTTGATTTCCCACACCTTGATCCATGGTTTATAGGAATCTCTCACTCCACTTCCACGGCCTGATTTAATTTTTTTATCTATTTTTGATTGGGTCATCAGCTGGCGGTGGGCAGCCTTGACCGGAGCTACGGGCGCAGATGCCATGTTCAAGTCGCTCATGATTGGGCGACCCACTCGAACGGAACGAGGCTGGTGTGTCGTGTAAAGAGGACACGCCAGCGAGCGGGCTCAGCCAGGACAATAGTCACAGCGGTGCGTAGAGGATTGTCACCCAAATCTCCAAGGCCTGGCTCCGGCCTGATGTGCGGTCGGGGCCAGCCTTGTGACAACCTTTATTACGTTGTGACAACCTTTATTGTTTTGTGACAACCTTTATTAATCAAAAACACAATTGGCCCCTTAGCCGCCGATGCTTATTCCACCGTCACCGACTTCGCCAAGTTACGCGGCTGGTCAACATCAGTGCCTTTGAGCACCGCCACGTAGTACGACAGCAACTGCAGTGGAATGGTGTACAGGATCGGCGCCAGCGCGTCAGCGATGTGCGGTACCTTGATTACATGGGTACCTTCGCCGTTGCTCATACCGGCGTGCTCATCGGCGAACACCACCAGCTCACCACCCCGGGCGCGGACTTCCTGCAGGTTCGACTTGAGTTTCTCCAGCAGCTCGTTGTTCGGCGCTACAGTAACCACCGGCATGTCGTTATCCACAAGCGCCAGCGGGCCATGCTTGAGCTCACCCGCCGGGTACGCTTCAGCGTGGATGTAGGAAATCTCCTTGAGCTTGAGCGCACCCTCCATCGCAACCGGGTACTGCGCACCACGGCCCAGGAACAGGGTGTGGTGCTTGTCGGCAAACAGCTCGGCGATCTTTTCGACGGTGTGGTCCATGGCCAGGGCTTCGCCCAGGCGTGCCGGCAGGCGACGCAGCTCTTCGACCAGCTCCCCTTCCACGCCAGCCTCGAGGGTGCCACGCACCTGGCCCAGGGCCAGGGTCAGCAGCATCAGCGATACCAGCTGGGTAGTGAACGCCTTGGTCGATGCCACGCCGATTTCCGGGCCGGCCAGTGTCAGCAGGGTAAGGTCGGATTCGCGTACCAGCGAGCTGATACCCACGTTGCAGATGGCCAGGCTGCCCAGGAAGCCCAGTTCCTTGGCATTGCGCAGGGCAGCGAGGGTGTCGGCAGTTTCGCCAGACTGGGAAATCGAAACGAACAGGGTGTCCGGCTGGACCACCACCTTGCGGTAGCGGAACTCACTGGCTACTTCAACTTGGCAAGGGATACCGGCCAAGCTTTCCAGCCAGTAACGGGCAACCATGCCGGCGTGGTAGCTGGTACCACAGGCCACGATCTGCACGTTGCGCACCTTGGCGAACAGTTCAGCAGCCTGCGGGCCAAAGGCCTGGACCAGCACATGGTCCTTGCCCAGGCGGCCTTCCAGAGTGCGCTGAACCACGGTCGGCTGCTCGTGAATCTCCTTGAGCATGAAGTGGCGGTATGCGCCCTTGTCAGCGGCTTCGGCGCCTTCGTGATACTGCACGGTTTCACGCTGGACTGCGTTGCCGGCCTGATCCCAGACCTTCACCTGGTCACGGCGGATCTCGGCGATGTCGCCCTCTTCCAGGTACATGAAGCGGTCAGTGACCTGGCGCAGCGCCAACTGGTCGGAGGCCAGGAAATTCTCACCATGGCCAAGGCCAATCACCAACGGGCTGCCACTGCGCGCGGCAACCAGACGATCGGGTTGTTTCACGCTGATCAGCGCCAGGCCATAGGCACCGTGCAGGCGCTTGACCGCTGACTTCAGTGCGTCCGCCAGGTCCGGGATGGTCTTGAGGGTATGGTGGATCAGGTGGACGATAACCTCGGTATCGGTTTGCGAAACGAACACATAGCCCAGGCCTTTGAGCTCTTCGCGCAGCTCTTCATGGTTTTCGATGATGCCGTTGTGTACCACTGCCACTTCTTCACCCGAGAAATGCGGGTGCGCATTGCCCTCGGTCGGTGCGCCGTGGGTAGCCCAACGGGTGTGGGCAATGCCCAACTGACCGTTCAGCGGGTCGGCAGCGTTGGCAGCTTCCAGTTCAGCTACCTTGCCGATGCGGCGTCGGCGCTGCAGTTCACCCTGCTGGGTGTAAACGGCAAGGCCAGCGCTGTCGTAGCCGCGGTACTCAAGCCGCTTGAGGCCTTCGATGAGAATGGCGGTGATATTGCGTTCGGCTACGGCTCCAACGATTCCACACATGATTATTTCTCCTGGCTGATCGCGGCGCAGATCAGGTTGACGCCGCGGGCTTGAATTTGTTCGCGTGCCGCTGCTGGCAGGCGTTCGTCTGTAATGAGGGTGCTGACACTGCCCCAGGGCAGCTCAAGATTGGGGATCTTGCGCCCGACCTTGTCGGATTCGACCATCACGATCACCTCGCGGGCCACCTCAGCCATGACTCGGCTCAGGCCCAGCAGCTCATTGAAAGTCGTGGTGCCGCGGTTGAGGTCGATGCCATCGGCGCCGATGAACAGTTGGTCGAAATCGTATGAACGCAGTACCTGCTCAGCGACCTGGCCTTGGAACGACTCGGAGTGCGGGTCCCAGGTGCCGCCGGTCATCAGCAGTACGGGTTCATGCTCAAGCTCGCTAATGGCGCGGGCCACGTTCAAAGAGTTGGTCATCACCACCAGGCCTGGCTGGCGGCCGAGCTCGGGGATCATGGCGGCGGTAGTGCTGCCACTGTCGATGATGATGCGGGCATGTTCACGTATGCGGCCGACAGCAGCACGGGCGATGGCTTTCTTATAGGCAGACACCGGCTGTGCGGCTTCCCCAAGCATCTCCTGCGGAACCGGTACGGCGCCGCCGTAGCGACGCAGAAGCAAGCCATTGGCCTCAAGGGCCGCGAGGTCCTTGCGTATGGTGACTTCCGACGTTTCAAAGCGCTTGGCCAATGCGTCCACACTGACCTCACCTTGCTCGCTGAGCATGGCCAGGATGTTGTGACGGCGCTGGGGGGTGTTTCGTTTCGACATGGGCGCTTAAGTTTCGATTCGAAAGATAATAATTGCAATCAAAACCTATCAGAGGGTATTCGTCAAGGCTGTGGATCTGAAAATCAGCGGCCTGTGGATAAATAAATGCTTCCGATCGCGGTTCAGCGACTTGGCCTCTGATGCCGTTAAAGCCAATAAAAAAGCCGACTTATTCACATAAGTCGGCTTTCGATCGAAAGGGCTGTGGATAATCAGCTCTTCTTGATCTTCTCCGGGCGGTTCCAGCCATCGATGTTGCGTTGACGCGCACGTCCCACGGCAAGTTGCCCAGCCTCGACAGTCTGAGTAATCGTCGACCCCGCCGCAGTGGTAGCACCCGCCTTGATATCCACAGGCGCCACCAACGAGTTGTTCGAACCGATGAACACATCCTCGCCCATCACAGTCTTGAACTTGTTGGCACCATCGTAATTGCACGTGATGGTGCCAGCACCAATATTGGTGCGTGCCCCGATCTCGGCATCACCCAGGTAGCTCAAGTGACCCGCTTTGGCGCCTTCACCCAGGTGGGCATTCTTCAGTTCGACAAAGTTACCCACATGGGCCTTGGCATCCAGCACGCTGCCCGGGCGCAGACGCGCGAACGGACCGGCATCACTACCCTCGCCCAGCACAGCGCCTTCAATATGGCTGTTGGCCTTGACCACCACACCTTTGCGCAGGGTGCTGTCCTTGATCACGCAGTTAGGGCCAATCTGGACGTCGTCCTCGATCACGACCTTGCCTTCGAGGATGACGTTGATGTCGATCAGCACATCGCGACCAACGGTCACTTCACCACGCACGTCGAAGCGAGCCGGGTCACGCAGGGTCACACCCTGTGCCATCAATCGTCGGCCTTCGCGCAATTGATAGTGGCGCTCGAGTTCGGATAGCTGGCGCCGGTCGTTGGCACCCTGCACTTCCATCGGGTCGTGCGGTTGCTCGGTAGCCACCACCAGGCCATCAGCGACTGCCATGGCGATGACGTCGGTCAGGTAATACTCGCCCTGGGCGTTGTTGTTCGACAAACGCCCCATCCAGTCGGCAAGGCGAGCGGCTGGCAGGGCCAGGATGCCGGTATTGCCTTCCTTGATCGCTTTCTGCACATCGCTGGCGTCCTTGTGCTCGACGATCGCAGTCACCTTGCCTTGGGCATCACGCACAATGCGCCCGTAGCCGGTCGGGTCTTGCAGGTTAACGGTGAGCAAGGCCAGCTGCTGGTCACTGGCCTTGGCCAGCAGGCGTTGCAGGGTTTCCACTTCAATCAGCGGTACGTCCCCATACAACACCAGCACCGTGTCGGCAGTGATCGCCGGCAGGGCTTGGGCCACGGCATGCCCGGTACCCAGTTGCTTGTCCTGCATAACGAAATTCAGATCGTCGGCTGCCAGGCGCTCACGCACCTGCTCCGCACCATGGCCAATCACTACGTGAATGCCTTGAGGCTGAAGCTGCCGTGCGCTGTGGATAACATGACCGAGCATGGAATTGCCGGCCACCGGATGCAGCACCTTGGGCAGCGCCGAGCGCATGCGGGTACCTTGGCCGGCGGCGAGAATAACGATATCGAGTGACATTGACTGGCTACCAATCCTGGGCGGTCAGAGAAATGACCGAGGGGGAATTCGGAAAAAGAAAAAGGGTAGCCGAGGCTACCCTTTTACTCAATCGCAACAGCAGTTATCAGCCGGGGCCGATTACTTGCCTTTGCGCATTTGCTGGACGGTACGCAGCTGAGCTGCGGCCTCGGCCAGACGTGCGGCGGCGGCGCCGTAATCGAAGTCCGCGCCTTTCAGACTCAGGGCATTCTCGGCAGCCTTGAGGGCTTCCTGTGCCTGAGCTTCGTCCAGGTCTGTAGCACGTTGCACGGTATCGGCAAGCACCTTGACCATGTTCGGCTGAACCTCGAGGAAACCACCAGAGATGTAATACACCTCTTGGGCGCCACCCTGCTTGGTCAGCGTGATCGGACCTGGCTTCAGATTGGTGATCAGCGGCGCGTGGCCTGGAGCGATACCAAGATCACCCAGGTTACCGTGCGCAACCACCATCTCGACCAGACCGGAGAAAATCTCTCCTTCCGCGCTGACGATATCGCAATGGACTGTCATAGCCATCTGCTTGCCTCAACCTGATTAGCGCCCCTTTCGGGGCGCCGGGATTACAGTTTCTTGGCTTTCTCGACGGCTTCTTCGATGCTGCCGACCATGTAGAACGCTTGTTCTGGCAGGTGGTCGTAGTCACCTTTGAGGATGCCGCTGAAGCCAGCAATGGTGTCTTTCAGGGAAACGTATTTACCTGGGGAACCAGTGAAGACTTCTGCCACGAAGAACGGCTGGGACAGGAAGCGCTGAATCTTACGAGCGCGGGATACCAGCTGCTTGTCGGATTCGGACAGTTCGTCCATACCCAGGATCGCAATGATGTCCTTCAGCTCTTTGTAGCGCTGCAGCACGTACTGAACACCGCGAGCGGTTTCGTAGTGCTCGTTGCCGATGACGTTCGGGTCCAGCTGGCGCGAAGTCGAGTCCAGTGGGTCGACCGCTGGGTAGATACCCAGGGAGGCGATGTCACGGGACAGAACGACGGTGGCGTCCAAGTGGGCGAAGGTGGTCGCTGGCGACGGGTCGGTCAGGTCGTCCGCAGGTACGTATACGGCCTGGATCGAGGTGATCGAACCTTCCTTGGTGGAGGTGATGCGCTCTTGCAGAACGCCCATCTCTTCAGCCAGGGTCGGCTGGTAACCTACTGCCGAAGGCATACGGCCCAGCAGTGCGGATACTTCGGTACCGGCCAGGGTGTAACGATAGATGTTGTCGACGAACAGCAGAACGTCGTTACCTTCGTCACGGAACTTCTCAGCCATGGTCAGGCCGGTCAGCGCTACGCGCAGACGGTTTCCTGGTGGCTCGTTCATCTGACCGTAGACCAAGGCTACCTTGTCGAGAACGTTGGAGTCCTTCATCTCGTGGTAGAAGTCGTTACCCTCACGAGTACGCTCACCCACACCGGCGAACACGGAATAACCGCTGTGCTCGATGGCGATGTTACGGATCAGTTCCATCATGTTTACGGTCTTGCCGACGCCGGCACCACCGAACAGACCAACCTTACCACCCTTGGCGAACGGGCAAACCAGGTCGATAACCTTGATGCCGGTTTCCAGCAGGTCGTTGCCGCCTGCCTGGTCAGCGAAGGAAGGTGCGTCGCGGTGAATGCCCCAACGCTCTTCTTCGCCGATCGGGCCAGCTTCGTCGATCGGGTTGCCGAGCACGTCCATGATACGGCCCAGGGTCGCTTTACCGACCGGGACGGAAATGGCTGCGCCGCTGTCGATGACGTTCAGACCACGCTTCAAGCCTTCGGTCGAGCCCATCGCAATAGTACGAACCACGCCGTCGCCCAGCTGCTGCTGAACTTCCAGAGTGGTTTCCGCGCCTTCCACTTTCAGCGCGTTGTAAACACTCGGTACGCCGTCACGTGGGAATTCCACGTCGATGACGGCGCCGATGATTTGAACGATACGTCCGCTACTCATAGCTGGATCCTCTGAATATTTGAACCGTTAAACCGCGGCAGCGCCGCCGACGATTTCCGAGATCTCCTGGGTGATCGCAGCCTGACGCGCCTTGTTGTAGATCAGCTGGAGTTCGCTGATCAGGTCACCGGCGTTGTCTGTGGCGTTCTTCATGGCGATCATCCGGGCTGCTTGTTCAGCAGCGTTGTTCTCGACCACCGCCTGGTACACCTGCGACTCCACGTAACGCACCATCAAGCCGTCAAGCAGCTCTTTGGCGTCGGGTTCGTACAGGTAATCCCAGTGGTGCTTGAGTTCCTGATCCGGGGTTGCAACCAACGGTACCAACTGCTCGACCGTCGGAGTTTGGGTCATGGTATTGACGAACTTGTTCGACACCACGGAGAGGCGATCGATACGGCCGTCCAGGTAGGCGTCCAGCATCACTTTGACGGAGCCGATCAGATCATTGATCGATGGCTCTTCGCCCAGGTGGCTGATCGCTGCTACGACGTTGCCGCCAAAGATGCGGAAGAAAGTCGCACCCTTGCTGCCGATCACGCACAGGTCGATTTCAACGCCCTGTTCGCGGTTGACGTTCATGTCCTTGACCAAGGCCTTGAACAGGTTGGTGTTCAAGCCACCGCACAGACCACGGTCACTACTCACCACGATATAACCGGCACGCTTTACAGGGCGCTCGATCATGAAGGGGTGGCGGTACTCCGGGTTGGCGTTGGCCAGATGACCGATCACCTGGCGGATACGCTCCGCATAAGGACGGCTAGCAGCCATGCGCATTTGAGCCTTGCGCATTTTGCTGACCGCCACTTTTTCCATGGCGCTGGTAATCTTTTGCGTGCTTTTGATGCTCGCAATCTTACTGCGAATCTCTTTTGCGCCTGCCATGTATCACCTATCAGGTTAGCAAGCGGGGGCCAAAGCCCCCGCCGCGGCTTACCAGGTTTGGGTGGCCTTGAACTTCTCGATACCGGCTTTGATACCAGCGTCGATTTCGTCGTTGAAGTCACCCTTCACGTTGATCTTGGCCATCAGTTCGGCGTGATCACGGTTGAAGTAGGCAATCAGCGCTTGTTCGAAGCTACCGATCTTGGCGATTTCAACGTCGGTCAGGAACCCACGCTCAGCGGCATACAGCGACAGCGCCATGTCCGCGATGGACATCGGAGCGTATTGCTTCTGCTTCATCAGCTCGGTAACACGTTGACCGTGCTCCAGCTGCTTACGGGTGGCTTCGTCCAGGTCAGAAGCGAACTGGGCGAATGCCGCCAGTTCACGGTACTGAGCCAGAGCGGTACGGATACCACCGGAGAGCTTTTTGATGATCTTGGTCTGAGCGGCACCACCTACGCGGGATACCGAAACACCGGCGTTCACTGCAGGGCGGATGCCCGAGTTGAACATGGCCGATTCCAGGAAGATCTGACCGTCGGTGATGGAAATCACGTTGGTCGGAACGAACGCGGAAACGTCGCCAGCCTGAGTTTCGATGATCGGCAGCGCGGTCAGGGAACCGGTTTTGCCAGTTACAGCACCGTTGGTGAACTTCTCGACGTACTCTTCCGAAACGCGCGATGCACGCTCCAGCAGACGGGAGTGGAGATAGAACACGTCGCCTGGGTACGCTTCACGTCCTGGCGGACGGCGCAGCAGCAGGGAGATCTGACGGTAGGCAACGGCCTGCTTGGACAGGTCATCGTAAACGATCAGTGCGTCTTCGCCGCGGTCACGGAAGAATTCGCCCATGGTGCAACCGGCGTATGGCGCCAGGAATTGCAGTGCGGCGGATTCCGAAGCACTGGCAACCACCACGATGGTGTTGGCCAGGGCGCCGTTTTCTTCCAGCTTGCGAACGATGTTGGCAACGGTGGAACGCTTCTGGCCGACAGCAACATAAACGCAGAAAATACCGGAGTCTTTCTGGTTGATGATGGCGTCGATGGCCATGGCGGTCTTGCCGATCTGACGGTCACCGATGATCAGCTCACGCTGGCCACGGCCGACCGGGATCATGGCGTCGACGGACTTGTAGCCAGTCTGTACAGGCTGGTCTACCGACTTACGCCAGATCACGCCTGGAGCAACTTTCTCGACCGCGTCGGTCTCGGTGTTGCCCAGAGGACCTTTGCCGTCGATCGGGTTGCCCAGTGCGTCGACGACGCGACCCAGCAGTTCCTTACCAACCGGAACCTCCAGGATGCGGCCGGTGCACTTGGCGCTCATGCCTTCGGCGAGGGTGTCATAGGCACCCAGGACCACTGCACCTACGGAGTCTTGCTCCAGGTTCAGGGCCATGCCGTAGACGCCGCCAGGGAACTCGATCATTTCGCCGTACATGACGTCGGCCAGACCGTGGATCCGCACGATACCGTCGGAAACCGAAACGACGGTACCTTCGTTACGGGCTTGGGAGCTCACATCGAGGTTGTCGATGCGGCCCTTGATGATTTCACTAATTTCGGAAGGATTGAGTTGCTGCATTGCTCTGCTGCCCCTTCAAACTCAAGATTTCAAGGCTTCGGCCAGTTTCGCGATTTTGCCGCGAACAGAGCCATCGATTACCAGGTCACCAGCGCGGATGACGACGCCACCAATCAGGTTGGCATCCTCCGACGCGTGCAGGCGCACTTCCTGGCCTAACCGTGCACTGAGAACCTTGGCGAGTTTGTCTTGCTGTTCTTGGTTCAACGCAAAAGCACTGGTGACTTCCACGTCCACGGATTTCTCTTGCTCGGCCTTGTACAGGTCGAACAGAGCGGCAATCTCCGGCAGAAGCAGGAGACGGTCGTTTTCCGCGGCAACACGAATGAAATTCTGTGCCTGTGCATTGAACTTGTCACCGCACACGTCAATGAACGTGGCGGCCTTTTCTGCGCTCGTCAGTCGCGGGGCCTTGAGCAGGCGCTGCATGGTGTCGTCTTGCGACACCGCAGCAGCCAGGCCGAGCATGGCTGACCAATTGGCCAGTTGCTGATGGGCCTGGGCATGCTCGAAGGCAGCCTTAGCGTAAGGTCGGGCCAACGTGGTCAGTTCTGCCATGATCGCCCTCGCTTAAATTTCAGCGGCCAGTTTGTTAACCAGCTCCGCATGCGCGTTTTGATCGATTGTGGCGCCAAGGATCTTTTCAGCACCGCCAACGGCCAGAGCACCCACTTGGGCACGCAGGGCGTCTTTAGCACTGTTCAGTTCCTGCTCGATCTCGGCCAGAGCCTGAGCCTTTACACGGTCAGCTTCGACGCGGGCCTGGTCACGGGCTTCCTCGACAAGCTGAGCAGCGCGTTTCTTGCTTTGCTCAATGATTTCGGCTGCCTGTGCTTTAGCTTCACGCAGTTGCTGACCCGCTTTCTCTTGGGCCAGCTCCAGGTCGCGAGCTGCGCGGTTGGCAGCGTCCAAGCCGTCGGCAATCTTCTTTTGGCGCTCTTGCAGAGCAGTGATGACCGGAGGCCATACATACTTCATGCAGAAGAGTACAAAAATCAGGAAAGCAACGGATTGGCCAATCAGGGTTGCATTAATGTTCACGCCAACACCTCGCTCGGTCTTAATTCATACAGCCATCAACTCGTGGATACGAGTGATTAGCCGGCGATCTGACCAACGAACGGATTCGCGAAGGTGAAGAACAGAGCGATACCAACACCGATCATGGTTACGGCGTCGAGCAGACCGGCAACGATGAACATTTTGACCTGCAGCATCGGAACCATCTCAGGCTGACGAGCAGCGCCTTCCAGGAATTTGCCGCCCAGCAGGCCGAAACCAATGGCGGTACCCAGAGCACCCAGGCCGATCAGCAGAGCAACAGCGATAGCGGTCAGACCAACTACAGTTTCCATCTTTCCTCCCGACTTTTACGTCGTATTGGTTAGGTTTTTAGTTTGAAGCGGTAAAACAAATCGTTTGGTACAGCTGCCCTTGCGGACTTTTAAAGCCCTCCCCCCAAACGAGCGGGGAAGGCTATCAGACACGCCAGGCGGTCTTAATGGTTATCTTCGTGAGCCATCGACAGGTAGACGATGGTAAGCATCATGAAGATGAAAGCTTGCAGGGTGATGATCAGGATGTGGAACACAGCCCACGCCCACTGCAGCACCACACCCAGGCCGCTCAGCCACAGAAGGCCGGAGCCGAACATCACGGCGATCAGGATGAACACCAGCTCACCGGCGTACATGTTGCCGAACAGTCGCAGCGCCAGCGAGATCGGCTTGGCGATCAGGGTGACGAACTCGAGCAGGAAGTTGACCGGAATCAGCAGGATCTGCACGAAGATGTTCTTGCTGCCGAACGGGTGCAGGGTCAGCTCACCGATGAAGCCGCCCAGGCCCTTGACCTTGATGCTGTAGAAGATGATCAGGGCGAACACGCAGAAGGCCATGGCCAGAGTCGCGTTCGGGTCGGTGGTCGACACTGCGCGGAACGGAATGTGCGGATCACCGGAAATCAGGATGGCCAGCTGAGGAATCCAGTCGACCGGTACCAGGTCGACGGCGTTCATCAGGAATACCCAGACGAAGATGGTCAGTGCCAGCGGCGCAATCACCGGGCTACGGCCGTGGAAGGAGTCCTTCACGCTGCCGTTGACGAAATCGACCATCACTTCGACGAAGTTCTGCAGACCGCCAGGCTGGCCGGAGGTCGCCTTCTTCGCCGCCATGCGGAAGATGAACAGGAAGATCAGACCCAGCGCGACGGACCAACCCAGGGTGTCCAGGTGGAACGCCCAGAAGCCCATTGCCTTGGCTTCTGCAGCCGAATGGGCGAAGCCCCAGCTGCCGTCTGGTAGTTGACCGTAGGTCAGGTTCTGCAAGTGGTGCTGGATATAGCCCGAAGCGGTTTCTGCTGCCATGGTTGCCTCAAACGCCCTAAGGTCTCGAAAGTCTTTTATTCATCAGCAGGGGCGCAAACCAGCTGACCAAAAGGGTCAACACGAAGACGCCGAAGACTGCTAACGGCGCCAGTGGCTTCACTCCTGCGAAGGTCAGTGCGAACAGCACTGCCGTCAAAATCATCTTGCCGGCCTCGCCTGCGTAAAACGACTTGACGATGGCCTGCGCCGCCCGGGCTCCGCTAAAGCGAAAAGCCTTCCAGGCGAAATACATATTGGGCAGCCAGGCAATCAAACCTCCGCAGAGACCTGAATATCCACTGACTGCCCCTTTCCACTGCCACAACACCAATGTTGCCAGCAGCAGCACGACAAATTGAGCCAGCAGTACCGGAAAAACCGCCCAGCGATGGAAAGGCAGGCGGTTTGGCGTGCGGATTTCCATCACAACTGCTCCTCAGAAGTCGACCAACAAGTCAGTAACGACTTGGCATAAATTGTGCCGACAAAATGCGCGCAGAGTATAGGGGTGGATTAACCCCTATTCAACTCTTGGGTAGTGATTTCCGACTGCGCGCTACAACTGGAATTGTTTCAGCGGATGTGAGCAAGGACGCCCTGCAACTCGTCGAGCGAGTTATAGCGAATAACCAACTGGCCTTTTCCCTTGTTTCCGTGACGAATCTGCACCGGGGAGCCCAGGCGCTCTGCGAGCCGCTGTTCAAGGCGCTCGATATCCGGATCAGGTTTGTTCGGTTCTACCGGGTCAGGTTTGCCATTGAGCCACTGGCGCACCAGTGCCTCGGTTTGGCGCACAGTGAGCCCACGTGCGACAACATGACGCGCCCCCTCTTCCTGGCGATCTTCTTCAAGACCGAGCAAAGCACGTGCGTGCCCCATCTCCAGATCACCATGGGCAAGCATGGTCTTGATCGCTTCAGGCAGCGAGATCAGGCGCAGCAGGTTGGCCACGGTAACCCGCGACTTGCCCACGGCATCGGCCACCTGCTGTTGGGTCAGCTCGAACTCCTGTTGCAGGCGTTGCAGGGCCAGGGCCTCTTCCAACGGGTTGAGGTCCTCTCGCTGGATGTTCTCGATGAGGGCCATGGCGATGGCCGCTTCATCAGGCACTTCCCGCACCATCGCCGGGACGGTGTCCAGGCCAGCCTGCTGCGTGGCCCTCCAGCGGCGCTCACCGGCAATGATCTCGTAGCGGTTGCCATCGATCGGGCGCACCACGATCGGCTGCATCACACCGTGCGTGCGAATCGAGTGCGCCAGTTCTTCCAGCGCCTGCGGATCCATGTCACGGCGCGGCTGGTATTTACCGCGCTGGATCAACTCGACCGGCAGGTGTTGCAGTTCTTTCTGGTCGATCTTGACAGCCTGCTCTTCGAGCGCGCTGACGGAAGGACCACTGAGCAGTGCATCCAACCCACGTCCGAGACCCCGTTTCTTAACGGCCATGCGGATTCCTTAAGTTGTTTGTGCAGTGCGTGATTGACGGCGTTGACGGCGAACCAGTTCCCCGGCCAGGGCCAGATAGGCCAGTGCGCCACGCGATTGCTTGTCGTAGGCCAGCGCCGGCATGCCAAAGCTCGGTGCCTCGGCCAAGCGGATGTTGCGCGGAATGACGGTATCGTAAAGCTGCTCGCCGAAGTGCTCCTTGAGCTGCGCCGATACATCGTTGTTCAGGCTAAGACGCGGGTCGTACATGGTGCGCAGCAGCCCTTCGATCTTCAGCTCCGGGTTCAGACGGGCGGCAATGCGCTTGATGTTATCCACAAGGTCGCTGAGACCTTCCAGTGCGTAATACTCGCACTGCATCGGGATGATCACGCCATCGGAGGCGACCAGGGCATTGAGCGTCAGCATCGACAGCGACGGTGGGCAATCGATGAGGATGAAGTCGTAATTCTCGCGGATCGGCGCCAGGGCGTTGCGCAGGCGGCTCTCCTTGACCTGCATTTCCAGCAGCACCACTTCCGCGGCAGTCAGGTCGCGGTTGGCAGGCAGCAACTGGAAGCCACCATGCTCGGAGTAGTGCATGGCCTGGGCAAGGTCGCATTCCCCGATCAGCAGGTCGTAGACCGAGTGTTCGAGTTCGTGTTTGTCCACACCGCTGCCCATGGTGGCGTTGCCCTGCGGATCGAGGTCGATCAGCAGCACACGACGCTTGGTCGCAGCCAGCGATGCGGCGAGATTGATACAGGTGGTGGTTTTACCCACTCCACCTTTCTGGTTCGCGATTGCGAATACCTTAGCCATTGTTGCGTGTGTTCCCAGTCATGCCTTGCGGCGCAGTATCAGCAGATGGCGCTGGCCCTGGCAACCTGGAACGGTCAGGGCCTGCTCGCTTTCCACTGTGAAGTCTGCGGGCAATGCTACCAGTTCATCGGCAGGATGCAGCCCCTTCATTGCAAGCCATTGCGTCCCGGTGTCGCCCAAGTGGCGGGTCCAGTTGGTGAAGTTCTCCATGCTGCTGAAGGCGCGAGAGATGATGCCGCTGAACGGCTGTGCTGGCTGGAAGGCTTCTACCCGGCTGTGGATAACCGTGAGGTTGTCCAGTTTCAGCTCCATCTTCACCTGGGTGAGGAAGCGGGTTTTCTTGCCGTTGGCGTCCAGCACAGTTACGCGTTTTTGCGGATGCAGGATAGCCAACGGAATCCCGGGCATGCCACCGCCGCTGCCGACATCAAGCCAGCTGTCGCGATCGGGGTGGATAAAACCCATGACGCTGAGGCTGTCGAGCAGATGGCGCGAAACCATCTCGTCCGGGTCGCGCACGGCGGTCAAGTTGTAGGCCTTGTTCCATTTGATCAACAGGGCCAGGTAGCCAAGCAGCCTTTCGTGCTGCTCGGCGCTCAGCTCGACACCGAGCTGGCGTGCACCTGTGGACAACTCTTCAGCGTGTTGCGGGGTGACCAGGGAACTCAAGCGCTTTGCTCCAATTCGCGGCCAGCGCCGCGTTTTTTCAGATGAATCAACAACAGGGAAATTGCCGCTGGAGTCACGCCAGGGATACGCGAAGCCTGGCCTAGCGTCTGCGGCCGAGTCTGGCCGAGCTTGCCCTGGATTTCCTTGGACAGGCCGGAAATCGAGGTGTAGTCGATATCCACAGGCAGGCAGGTGTCTTCGCTGGCGCGCAGGCGAGCGATCTCGTCCTGCTGACGATCGATGTAGCCAGCGTACTTGGTCTTGATTTCGACCTGTTCGGCAACCTGTGGATCGATCTGTTCGCCGCCGGTCGCTTCGATCAGCCCGGCGTAGTCCACTTCTGGTCGCGCCAGCAGGTTGAGCAGGCTGTATTCGTGGCTCAGCGGAGTACCAAACTTATCCACAACGGCCTGGCCCTGCGGTGTATTCGGGCGTACCCAGGTCGATTTCAAGCGCTGTTCCTCACGCTCGATGCCGTCACGCTTGGCGCAGAACGCGGCCCAGCGCTGGTCGTCGATCAGACCAAGCTCACGACCTTTCTCGGTCAGGCGCAGGTCGGCGTTGTCTTCGCGCAGGATCAACCGGTATTCGGCCCGCGAAGTGAACATGCGGTACGGCTCCTGGGTACCCAGGGTAATCAGGTCGTCGACCAACACTCCGATGTACGCCTCGTCACGGCGCGGGCACCAGCTTTCCCGGCCCTGCGCGCGCAGTGCGGCGTTGGTACCGGCCAGCAGGCCTTGGGCGCCGGCTTCTTCGTAACCGGTAGTGCCGTTGATCTGGCCAGCGAAGAACAAGCCACCGATGACCTTGGTCTCGAGGCTGTACTTGAGGTCACGCGGATCGAAGTAGTCGTATTCGATGGCATAGCCCGGGCGCACGATGTGGGCGTTTTCCATGCCGCGAATCGAGCGCACCAGCTCCAGCTGCACGTCAAACGGCAGCGAGGTGGAAATACCGTTGGGGTACAGCTCATGGGTGGTCAGGCCTTCCGGCTCGATGAACACCTGATGGCTTTCCTTGTCGGCAAAGCGATGGATCTTGTCTTCGATCGACGGGCAGTAACGCGGGCCGACACCTTCGATGACGCCCGAGTACATCGGCGAACGGTCGAGGTTCGAAGCGATGATTTCGTGGGTACGCGCATTGGTGTGGGTAATCCAGCAGCTGACCTGACGCGGGTGCATCGCGGCGTTGCCCATGAACGACATGACCGGGATTGGTGTGTCGCCCGGCTGCTCGGTCATCACCGAAAAGTCCACCGAACGACCGTCGATACGCGGAGGTGTACCGGTTTTCAGACGACCGACGCGCAGCGGGAGTTCACGCATGCGGTGGGCCAGGGCGATCGACGGTGGATCGCCAGCGCGGCCGCCGGAATGGTTCTGCAGGCCGATGTGGATAAGGCCACCCAGGAAAGTGCCGGTAGTGAGCACCACGGAATCGGCGAAGAACCGCAGCCCCATTTGGGTAACCACGCCTTTGACCTGGTCTTGCTCGACGATCAGGTCATCACAGGACTGCTGGAATATCCACAGGTTTGGCTGGTTTTCCAGGATTTCGCGAACCACGGCCTTGTAGATGGCGCGGTCGGCCTGTGCTCGGGTGGCGCGAACAGCCGGGCCCTTGCGGTTGTTCAACACGCGGAACTGGATGCCGCTCTTGTCAGTGGCCAGTGCCATGGCACCGCCGAGCGCATCGATCTCTTTGACCAGATGGCTTTTACCGATGCCACCGATGGCCGGGTTGCAGCTCATGTGACCGAGGGTTTCCACGTTATGGGTCAGCAGCAGGGTTTTCACACCCATGCGTGCAGACGCAAGCGCAGCCTCGGTACCGGCATGGCCGCCGCCGATGACGATCACTTCAAAACGGGAAGGGAAATCCACCACGCACCTCGTGCCTGTTTTTGCGAATAGAGAAGGTAAGCGGACAAGTATAGGGACTTCACCCCCTCTAAAGAAACCTTTTGCGCAAATTTTGACCAGGCTGTGGATGAATGGCTGATAACAGAAATTAGAGAGAAGAAATTTAAAAAAGCTTTGTTTTTATGTTTATTCTTATACACCAACGAATCTGTGGATAACGTTCTGTATCCCTCTAGATTCAATGTGTAGAAGGAAATTAAACCCTGTGGCTGGAGTGCCATGAGGGCTATGGATAACCGGCTTTAGCCTGTGGATTAAATGCCTATTTACCCACAGGGCAGGTTGTCCTCAGAAAAAAAGGCTGGTTATCAACGGAGCTGAAGCCGACTTTTCCACAGGGCTCATGAGTGATTTTTTCAGGCTGTTGATTAAAAATCTGCACCTACGAGCCCTGTCTGAGAAGCCCGAAACTCAAATCTCAGGCAAAAAAAAGCCGCTCGATGAAGAGCGGCGTCGTGAATGGTTTAGCTAAAAACTACTTACCGATGCAGAAACTCGAGAAGATTCGCCCCAGCAGGTCATCCGAACTGAACGCGCCCGTGATCTCCCCCAGCGCGTGCTGAGCCTGGCGCAGGTCCTCAGCCAAAAGCTCTCCAGCCCCCGCCAAGGTCAACTGCGCACGACCGTGCTCCAGATGAGCACTGGCCTGGCGCAGGGCATCAAGGTGCCGCCGGCGTGCGCTGAAGCCACTCTCTGCAGTCTGTTCATAACCCATGCAGGCTTTGAGGTGATCGCGTAACAGCAGCAGGCCCTGATCGTCGCCTTTGGCGCTCAAGGTGATGGTTACATGACCGTCATCGCACTGTTCCAGCCCTACGGGTTCGCCGCTGAGGTCGGCTTTGTTGCGAATCAGTGTGACCTTGCCCGGATCAGGCCTTTGATCAAGAAACTCCGGCCACAGGGCGAACGGATCACTGGCCTCAGGGGCGGTGGAGTCGACCACCAACAACACTCTGTCGGCTTCGCCTATGGCCTTGAGTGCGCGCTCGACGCCTATCTTTTCCACATGGTCGTCGGTGTCGCGCAAACCGGCCGTATCGACGACGTGCAGCGGCATACCATCGATGTGGATATGTTCACGCAGGATATCCCGCGTCGTACCTGCGATGTCGGTGACGATTGCCGCCTCACGACCGGCCAGTTGATTCAACAGGCTCGATTTGCCTGCATTCGGCCTGCCGGCGATCACTACCGTCATGCCATCACGAAGCAGCGCACCCTGCCCGGCCTCACGCTGCACTGTGGACAACTCGGCACGCACTGAGTCGAGCATCGACAGGACGTGGCCATCGGCAAGAAAGTCGATTTCCTCCTCCGGGAAGTCGATCGCTGCCTCGACATAGATCCGCAGTGCGATCAGTGCTTCAGTCAGGCTGTGCACACGTTTGGAGAACTCCCCTTGCAACGAGCGCAGGGCGTTGCGTGCTGCCTGGCTGGAGCTGGCTTCGATCAGGTCGGCAATCGCTTCGGCCTGGGCCAGGTCGAGCTTGTCGTTGAGGAACGCCCGCTCACTGAACTCACCCGGGCGGGCCAGGCGGCAACCCACCTGCACGCAGCGTTGCAACAGCATGTCCAGTACGACCGGGCCACCATGCCCCTGCAATTCGAGCACGTCCTCACCGGTGAACGAGTTGGGTCCGGGGAAGAACAGCGCAATACCTTCATCCAGCACCAGCCCTTCCTGGTCGCGGAATGGGCCGTAATGGGCATGGCGCGGCGTCAGTGTGCGCCCGGTGATGAGCTGGCCAGCCTTGGCCGCCAGAGGGCCGGACAACCTGACAATGCCCACCCCCCCACGTCCTTGTGCGGTTGCGATGGCAGCGATGGTTTCACGCACAGTGTTCATGCTCGAAAGCCTCTACGACAAAAACGACAGATAGCAAAAACGCCCCCGAAGGGGCGTTTTTATTCACAGGCTAGCGCAGTAGCCCGTCAAGCAGCAGCTTTTTTGGTCGCTGCTTCGATACGGCGGGTGATGTACCACTGCTGCGAAATCGACAGGCAGTTGTTCACAACCCAGTACAGCACCAGGCCAGCCGGGAACCACAGGAAGAAGAAGGTGAAGATGATCGGCATCATTTTCATCACCTTGGCCTGCATCGGATCCGGCGGCGTCGGGTTCAGGCGCTGCTGGATGAACATGGTCGCGCCCATGATGATCGGCAGGATGAAGAAAGGATCCTTGATCGACAGGTCGGTAATCCACAACATCCATGGGGCCTGGCGCATTTCTACGCTTTCCAGCAGCACCCAGTACAGGGCCAGGAACACAGGCATCTGTACCAGGATAGGCAAGCATCCACCCAGCGGGTTGATCTTCTCTTTCTTGTACAGCTCCATCATCGCCTGGGACATCTTCTGGCGATCGTCACCGAAGCGTTCCTTCAGCGCGGCGAGCTTCGGCGCTACGGCACGCATGCGCGCCATCGAGCGGTAGCTGGCGGCCGACAGCGGGAAGAACAGGCCCTTGATGAGCATGGTCAGGACAATGATCGACCAGCCCCAGTTACCCAGCAGGCTGTGGATATGTTGCAGCAACCAGAAGATCGGCTGGGCGATGAACCACAGGAAGCCGTAATCGACGGTCAGTTCCAGGCCTGGGGACAGTTCCTTGAGCTTGGACTGGATCTTCGGGCCGGCGTACAGCATGGCGCTGGTTTCGGCCTTGCCGCCAGCCGGTACGCTGATGGCCGGGCCGGTGTAGCCGATGATGTAGTTGCCCTGGCTGTCCTTGCGGGTCTGGACGACATTGTTGTCCGACTTGGCAGGGATCCAGGCAGTTACGAAGTAGTGCTGCAGCCAGGCAACCCAGCCGCCAGACACATTTTCTTTCAAACTACCTTTGTCGATGTCCTTCATCGACACTTTCTTGTACGGCTCGCCAGCTGTCCACAGGGCAGCACCCAGGTAGGTGGCAGTACCGGTGGCGGTGCTCGAGGACGGATCACCACTGGCGTCACGCTTGAGCTGGGCAAACATGTTGCCGCTCCAGGCCTGGCCGCTCTGGTTGTCGATCAGGTAGCTGACGGACAGGTCGTACTCACCGCGCTTGAAGCTGAAGCGCTTGATGTAGTTCACACCGTTGTCGCTGAACTTCAGGTCGACCACCAGTTGTTCCTGGCCATCAGCCAGCTGGAAGGACTTCTGCTCTGCGGCGTACAGCGGCCGGCCAGTGGAGCGCGCATCCGGGCCGTTGGCACCGGTCAGGCCGCTCTGGGCCAGATATACGCGCTCGCCACCGTTGTCGAACAGCTGGAACGGAATGTCCGGATGATCCTGACGACGCGGGTACTTCGGCAGGTTCAGCTGGACGATGTCACCGCCGACTGGATCGATAGCCAGTTCCAGGACATCGGTCTTGACCCGGATGAGATCCTTGCTGAGCGCAACAGGTGCCAGTTCGGCAGGGCTCGACTCGGCGTTGGCGCTCGGTACATCGGCGCTGGCGCCGTTGTTAGCGGCCGGTACGCCATCGGGCAGGCCCGGAGCAACAGTGCTGGCAGCAGTATTCTGAGTCGGCAAGGCAGCCTGGCCGTAGTCATCGTTCCACTTCAGGACCATGACGTAGGACACGATTGCCAGGGCGGCGATCAGGATCGTGCGTTTAATATCCATGATTACTCGGCTATCGAAGAAGTTCGGGAGGAAGGCGCGGGGGGAACGGGATCGAAACCGCCGTCGTTCCACGGATGACAACGCCCCAGGCGACGAACGGTTAGCCACCCGCCACGCAAGAGGCCATGGGTTTCTATGGCTTCCAACGCATAACAGGAGCAACTGGGGTAGAAACGACAGTGGCTGGCCATCAGAGGACTGATGGCGTAACGGTAAAACTGGATCGGAACGAGTGCCAGTTTACGCATCTTGACTGTCTACCCCTGCGGAATCGGCGTTAGCCGCTGGAGTGGGCCGGCTGCGCGCCAGGCGTTTCCAGAGCTTGCCAAAGTGTTGGTGCAATTCCGGGTTTTCTATCTCACCCAATCCCTTGCGCGCGACGATCACTATGTCCAGGCCAGCGAGCATTTGCTGGTGCAGACGAAAGGAATCGCGCATCAAGCGCTTGAGGCGATTGCGTTGAACGGCAAGCTTGACGCTCTTCTTGCCAATCACCAAGCCAAGGCGTGGATGATCGAGACCGTTCTCGCGAGCAAGGATCAGCAGGTTTTTCCCTGGAACCTTGCCGGTTGGGGAGTCGAAGACCGCTTTGAAATGCCGGGGTGTAAGCAGTCGCTTTTCCCGACTGAAGTCCTGACTCACCACCTTTGCCGAAAGATCAAATGGCCAGACGCTTACGGCCTTTGGCACGACGACGCGACAGAACAGCACGGCCGTTCTTGGTAGCCATACGGGCACGGAAGCCGTGGGTGCGAGCGCGCTTGATGGTGCTTGGTTGGAAAGTACGTTTCATGGCGTGTTACCTGGTTTGTCGACAACGGGCCGGAATGGCCCCCTTTTTAAGAGATCGGCGATTCTAGAGAAAGCAAGCCAATAGGTCAATTTCCAACCAGCCTTTCCTTATGGAAGGTGCTTTGAGCGATCGAGCGGGGGGGGCCTGATCGGGAAGGCAAACGGATGACAAAAACTAAAAAAAGAAGAGACATATAAAAAGCTTTTCTAAATAACTTATAAATCTTAGGTGGATAAGTATCTGTGGATAACCTCCTAGAGGCTAATAATCACGGGCTGTTCAGCGTTCTGAAACATTGTCCACAACCCGTGCTGCGCTTGTGCTGGGCCTGCGTACAGCCTGTGGATGAAAAGGCCTATTATCCACAGGTGACTTATCAACAGGGTTCAGCCCAGGGTTGTGCATAGCCCTTATGGGTGGTTATCCACAGAGCTTATTCACAGCTCGCCAGCGTCGTTTTGGTCGCTAAATGGCTGTTTTGCCATGGCTCATAATGTTTCCACATGTGGATAAGTGATCGCTTGACCGGTACAATGGCCGTTTGTTTTTGCCTCATCCGGCTTTCAAACTCAGGGGATATCCGTGTCAGTGGAACTTTGGCAGCAGTGCGTGGAGCTTCTGCGCGATGAACTGCCTGCCCAGCAATTCAACACCTGGATCCGTCCGCTACAGGTCGAAGCCGAAGGCGACGAGTTGCGCGTGTATGCGCCTAACCGTTTCGTTCTCGATTGGGTGAATGAAAAGTACCTCGGCCGTCTGCTCGAACTGTTGGGTGAGAACGGTAGCGGCATCGCGCCTGCCCTTTCCTTATTAATAGGTAGCCGTCGCAGCTCCGCACCGCGGGCCGCGCCCAATGCCCCGGTCAGCGCTGCAATGGCTGCGTCCCTTGCGCAGACCCACGCGCAGCCAGCAGCCGCGCCAGTCATGGCTGTTGCTGACCCGGTCTCGGTGCCCACTGCTGAACCTGCGCAGGCCTCCGACATGGCCGAGGCGTCGTCGCGAGACAGCTATGATTCGATGGCTGACAGCGCTCCTGCACCTGTCGCGGCGGGTCGTACCGAACAGCGCAACGTTCAGGTGGAGGGTGCGCTCAAGCACACCAGTTATCTGAACCGTACGTTCACCTTCGAAACCTTTGTCGAAGGTAAATCGAACCAGTTGGCCCGGGCAGCAGCCTGGCAGGTTGCCGACAACCCGAAGCATGGCTACAACCCACTGTTCCTTTACGGTGGCGTGGGCCTGGGTAAAACGCACTTGATGCATGCTGTGGGTAACCATCTGCTGAAGAAGAACCCGAATGCCAAGGTGGTGTACTTGCATTCCGAGCGCTTCGTCGCGGACATGGTCAAGGCGTTGCAGCTCAACGCGATCAATGAGTTCAAGCGCTTCTACCGTTCGGTCGATGCGTTGCTCATCGACGATATCCAGTTCTTCGCCCGCAAGGAGCGTTCTCAGGAGGAGTTTTTCCACACCTTCAACGCATTGCTCGAAGGTGGCCAGCAGGTGATTCTCACCAGTGACCGCTACCCGAAGGAAATCGAAGGTCTGGAAGAGCGACTGAAGTCGCGTTTCGGCTGGGGGCTGACGGTGGCTGTCGAACCGCCAGAGCTGGAGACTCGCGTGGCGATCCTGATGAAGAAGGCGGACCAGGCCAAGGTCGAGTTGCCGCACGATGCCGCTTTCTTCATCGCTCAGCGTATTCGTTCCAACGTACGTGAGCTTGAAGGGGCATTGAAGCGCGTCATCGCCCACTCGCACTTCATGGGCCGCGACATCACCATCGAGCTGATTCGCGAGTCGCTGAAGGACCTGCTGGCGCTGCAAGACAAGCTGGTGAGTGTGGATAACATTCAGCGCACCGTTGCCGAGTACTACAAGATCAAGATCTCCGATCTGTTGTCCAAGCGCCGTTCGCGCTCTGTAGCGCGCCCGCGTCAGGTGGCCATGGCGTTGTCCAAAGAGCTGACCAACCACAGTCTGCCGGAGATCGGCGACATGTTTGGCGGCCGTGACCACACCACCGTGCTGCACGCTTGCCGCAAGATCAACGAACTGAAGGAATCCGACGCGGACATCCGCGAGGACTACAAGAACCTGCTGCGCACGCTCACCACCTGATGGCCGCCAGCGCAGCTAATTGAAGGCAAGGGACTAGACCATGCATTTCACCATTCAACGCGAAGCCCTGTTGAAACCCCTGCAACTGGTCGCCGGTGTCGTCGAGCGCCGTCAGACCTTGCCGGTCCTGTCCAACGTACTGCTGGTCGTGCAAGGCCAGCAGCTGTCGTTGACCGGTACCGACCTGGAAGTCGAACTGGTAGGCCGCGTCCAACTGGAAGAGCCGGCCGAGCCTGGCGAAATCACTGTCCCGGCGCGCAAGCTGATGGACATCTGCAAAAGCCTGCCGAACGACGTTCTGATCGATATCAAGGTCGACGAACAGAAGCTGTTGGTCAAGGCCGGCCGTAGCCGTTTCACCCTGTCGACCCTGCCAGCCAACGACTTCCCCACTGTGGAAGAAGGCCCAGGTTCGCTGACCTGCAACCTTGAGCAGAGCAAACTGCGTCGTTTGATCGAGCGCACCAGCTTCGCCATGGCTCAGCAGGACGTACGTTACTACCTCAACGGTATGCTGTTGGAAGTGTCGCGTAATACCCTGCGTGCCGTTTCTACCGATGGGCATCGTCTGGCGCTGTGCTCCATGAGCGCAGCCATCGAGCAGGATGAGCGTCATCAGGTCATCGTCCCACGTAAAGGTATCCTCGAACTGGCGCGCCTGCTAACCGACCCGGAAGGCATGGTCAGCATCGTCCTGGGCCAGCACCACATCCGTGCGAACACAGGCGAGTTCACCTTCACATCCAAGCTGGTCGATGGCAAGTTCCCTGACTATGAGCGTGTACTGCCCAAGGGTGGTGACAAGTTGGTCATCGGCGATCGCCAGGCCTTGCGCGAAGCGTTCAGCCGTACCGCAATCCTTTCCAACGAGAAGTACCGCGGTATTCGTCTGCAGTTGGCTGCCGGCCAGTTGAAAATTCAGGCAAACAACCCTGAACAGGAAGAGGCGGAAGAAGAGATCAGCGTGGACTATGACGGCGCATCGCTGGAGATCGGCTTCAACGTCAGCTACTTGCTAGACGTATTGGGCGTGATGACAACGGAACAGGTTCGCCTGATTCTCTCCGATTCCAATAGCAGTGCTCTGCTGCAGGAAGCCGGCAATGACGACTCGTCTTACGTTGTCATGCCGATGCGCCTGTAACCTGTAGCAGGCCAAATGTCCCTTCGACGTATCATGGTCACCGCGGTGCGCAACCTGCACCCGGTGACCCTCTCACCCTCCCCCCGCATCAATATCCTCTACGGCGCCAACGGCAGCGGCAAGACCAGTGTGCTGGAAGCCGTGCATTTGCTCGGGTTGGCCAGATCGTTTCGCAGTACCCGTCTGAATCCGGTCATTCAATACGAGCAGGCAGCGTGCACGGTTTTTGGCGAAGTACAGTTGAGCGAGGGTGGCACCAGCAACTTGGGTGTGTCGCGTGAGCGGGCGGGCGACTTCACTATCCGTATCGATGGGCAGAATGCCAAGAGCGCCGCGCAGCTTGCAGAACTGCTGCCCCTGCAGCTCATCAACCCAGACAGTTTCAGGTTGCTTGAAGGCGCACCGAAGATCCGTCGCCAGTTTCTGGATTGGGGAGTGTTCCACGTGGAACCTCGCTTCATGCCAGCTTGGCAGCGTCTGCAGAAGGCGTTGCGGCAGCGGAACTCATGGTTGCGGCATGGTACACTTGACCCAGCTTCGCAAGCCGCCTGGGACCGGGAATTGTGCCTGGCCAGCGCGGAAATAGATGAATACCGTCGCAACTACATCAAGGCCTTGAAGCCCGTCTTCGAGCAAACCCTGAGCGAACTGGTCGAGCTGGACGGGTTGACCCTTAGCTACTACCGAGGCTGGGACAAGGACCGGGAACTCAACGAAGTACTCGCCTCCTCTCTCCTTCGCGATCAGCAGATGGGCCATACCCAGGCCGGTCCGCAGCGTGCTGATCTGCGTCTTCGTTTGGCTGCCAATAACGCAGCCGACATCCTGTCGCGTGGTCAGCAAAAGCTGGTGGTCTGTGCTCTGCGCATTGCCCAAGGCCATCTCGTTAGCCAGGCTCGCCGCGGCCACTGTATTTATCTCGTGGATGACTTGCCGTCCGAGTTGGACGACCAGCATCGCCGTGCACTGTGCCGCTTGCTAGAAGAATTACGCTGCCAGGTGTTCATCACCTGTGTAGATCACGAATTACTGAGGGAAGGCTGGCAGACGGAAACGCCAGTTGCTTTGTTCCACGTGGAACAAGGCCGTATCACCCAGACCCACGACCATCGGGAGTGAAGGCATGAGCGAAAATCAAACGTACGACTCTTCAAGCATCAAGGTGCTGAAAGGTTTGGATGCCGTGCGCAAGCGTCCCGGCATGTACATTGGCGACACCGATGACGGTAGCGGCCTGCACCACATGGTCTTCGAAGTGGTCGACAACTCGATCGACGAAGCCCTCGCCGGGCACTGCGATGACATCACCGTCATTATCCACACGGATGAATCCATCAGTGTGCGCGACAACGGTCGCGGCATTCCGGTCGACGTGCATAAAGAAGAAGGCGTTTCTGCGGCTGAGGTCATCATGACCGTACTGCACGCGGGCGGTAAATTTGATGATAACTCCTACAAAGTTTCCGGCGGTCTGCACGGTGTAGGTGTTTCGGTAGTAAACGCCCTTTCGGAAAAGCTGGTGCTTACCGTTCGCCGTAGCGGCAAGATCTGGGAGCAGACCTACGTTCATGGTGTTCCACAGGCGCCGATGGCCGTTGTGGGCGAAAGCGAAACCACCGGTACCCATATTCATTTCAAGCCTTCGGCTGAGACCTTCAAGAATATTCACTTCAGCTGGGACATCCTGGCCAAGCGTATTCGTGAACTGTCCTTCCTGAACTCTGGCGTTGGCATCCTGCTGAAAGACGAGCGCTCGGGCAAAGAAGAGTTCTTCAAATATGAAGGCGGCCTGCGTGCATTCGTTGAATACCTGAACACCAACAAGACTCCGGTCAACTCCCAGGTGTTCCATTTCAACGTTCAGCGTGAAGATGGCGTGGGTGTTGAAGTTGCCCTGCAGTGGAACGACAGCTTCAACGAAAACCTGCTGTGCTTCACCAACAACATTCCGCAGCGCGATGGCGGTACCCACCTGGTTGGTTTCCGCTCTTCGCTGACCCGTAGCCTGAACAGCTACATCGAGCAGGAAGGCCTGGCCAAGAAGAACAAGGTTTCCACCACCGGTGACGATGCTCGTGAAGGCCTGACCGCGATCATTTCGGTCAAGGTGCCGGATCCGAAGTTCAGTTCGCAGACCAAGGACAAGCTGGTTTCCTCGGAGGTGAAAACCGCCGTGGAACAGGAGATGAACAAGTACTTCGCCGACTTCCTGTTGGAAAACCCCAACGAAGCCAAAGCGGTAGTCGGCAAGATGATCGACGCTGCCCGTGCCCGTGAAGCGGCGCGCAAAGCGCGTGAAATGACTCGCCGTAAAGGCGCGCTAGATATCGCGGGCTTGCCGGGCAAACTGGCGGACTGCCAGGAGAAGGACCCTGCTCTTTCCGAACTGTACCTGGTGGAGGGTGACTCCGCAGGTGGCTCGGCCAAGCAAGGTCGTAACCGTCGTACCCAGGCGATCCTGCCGCTGAAGGGCAAGATTCTCAACGTCGAGAAAGCACGTTTCGACAAGATGATCTCTTCCCAGGAAGTGGGCACACTGATCACCGCGCTGGGCTGTGGCATCGGCCGCGAAGAGTACAACATCGACAAGCTGCGCTATCACAACATCATCATCATGACCGATGCTGACGTTGATGGTTCGCACATCCGTACCCTGCTGCTGACCTTCTTCTTCCGTCAGCTGCCAGAGCTGGTCGAGCGTGGCTACATCTACATTGCCCAGCCACCGCTGTACAAGGTGAAGAAAGGCAAACAGGAGCAGTACATCAAGGACGACGAGGCCATGGAAGAATACATGACCCAGTCGGCCCTCGAAGATGCCAGCCTGCACCTGGATGAGTCTGCGCCAGCCGTTTCCGGCGTTCAGCTGGAGGTTTTGGTCAACGAGTTCCGCGGTGTGATGAAGACCCTCAAGCGCTTGTCTCGCTTGTACCCGGAAGAGTTGACCGAGCACTTCATCTACCTGCCGGAAGTTACCCTGGAGCAATTGGGCGACCATGCCGTCATGGAGAACTGGTTGGCCAAACTGCAGGAGCGCCTGAGCAACAGCCAGAAGTCTGGCCTGATGTACAAGGCCACTCTGCGCGAGGACAAAGAGCGCAATGTGTGGCTGCCTGAAGTGGAAATCACCTCGCACGGCCTGGCCAGCTACATCACCTTCAACCGCGATTTCTTCGGCAGCAACGACTATCGCACGGTGGTCAACATTGGCTCCAAGTTGTCGAGCCTGCTGGGTGAAGGTGCTTACGTACAGCGCGGTGAGCGTCGCAAGGCGATCGTCGAGTTCAAGGAAGGCCTGGATTGGCTGATGAACGAGACCACCAAGCGTCACACCATCCAGCGATACAAAGGGCTGGGTGAGATGAACCCGGACCAGTTGTGGGAAACCACCATGGACCCAACTGTACGTCGCATGCTCAAGGTCACCATCGAAGACGCCATTGCCGCCGATCAGATCTTCAACACCTTGATGGGTGATGCGGTTGAACCTCGCCGTGACTTTATCGAAAGCAACGCGCTGTCGGTTTCTAACCTGGACTTCTGATCAGGTTGTAGGTTCACAGAAAAGCTGCACGCTTTCACAAATAGATGACCGGCCGGGCTTCAACCATGGCCCCTGTCGGTCACCATCAAGCCCG
Organism: Lelliottia jeotgali; assembly: GCF_977070485.1. Taxonomy (NCBI): domain Bacteria; kingdom Pseudomonadati; phylum Pseudomonadota; class Gammaproteobacteria; order Enterobacterales; family Enterobacteriaceae; genus Lelliottia; species Lelliottia jeotgali. Next base: position 198,326 of record NZ_CDRVFO010000006.1, on the reverse strand, counting down.
CCTTCGCGGGCTTTTTTTTGCCTGGAATTCCTGCCGGGGCGCCCTACTCCGCTCATTGGAAAATGATGCAGATGGGGGGATTTGAGGAAGTGATTTGATGGGGCGCTGGAAGTGCTGAGAGGGTCGGCGGGCGGATCTGAGCAGCAGAGAGATTGAGAGGACTTTAAAACTAATATTTGAACACCTTAATAGTTAATTAAGCGTACGTGTTAAGTATTAATTTGAACAATTTAGTATGGAAATGGAATTTGGTGGAAGTTGCCATTTTGGATTTTTTGTAGATTTCGAAGGGATGTTGGAATAAGATCTATGACCAACTTTTCCGCTTTGCACTGAAGATTTTCAGCCAAATCAGCTGTTTGAAGCGAGAGCTTCAGACCTGATCCAAATTGCTCCAGCGATCACGAAGTGGCCGTTTAGAAATAAAGAGAGCAAGCCGATTGCTTTAGATTCTGATCAGTCATGAGAGTCATGACCAATGAGAGAAAAGGAGACCTGAAAATGTAGAAAAACGCGATCAATCCCGAGAGGACTGACCGCGCTTAGCGAAGCAGACTTGCGTCCTCAGAACCCGCAATGTCTGCTTTTTCGAAGCGACTGTCAATCCTCTCCCATTTTTTCGACCTTAGCGAGGTTACTCGACGGCACAGTGTTGCCTGTCGAAAGGCCTCACTTCGCCCGCCCTGCGCCTTGATTTTTTGGCGCAGCGTCGGCGCTCGTTTCGAGATTTTCGGAGGTGTTTCATGACAGTACGAAAGGTGGTCACGCGGCGGTCCAACCATTACCGCGGCTACTTCCCATCGCTCAAAAATAAAAAGCCTGTGCCCTGGGAGTCCCAGCTCGAAGGCGCTCTTTTTCGGCTTCTTGAGCTGTCTCCTGCGGTCATCGGCTACGTCCCGCAGCCCAGTGAGGAACGTGTTCCATCGCTCCAGGGCTACTTCAAATATTACCCAGACGTACAGGTTTTCCTCGCGGATGGGCGCGAGTGGTGGTTTGAAGTGAAGCCTCACGACCGACTGAAGATTGCCAGCGTCAGGCAGCGACTGGATGCCGCTGAGCGCTACTTCAACGCCACTGCCCGTAACTTTTCGGTGATCACTGAAAAGTTAATTGAAGCTGAACCCCTGGCTACCAATCTTAGAAGGCTGATGTATCACCGGCGCGGTCCAGAGCTTTCGCATCAGGCGTTGGAGGAGGTAATGGCGACCTTCAACGAATGGCCGCCTATGACCGTTGCAGATCTGCTCTACGTGGTTGGTGAGGGGAAAGCCTGGCGCTTGTTAGGCCTTGGGGTGGTGGGCATTGACCTTGATAGGTCAATTGACACTGACTCCCCGGTCTTCCTGCAAGGGGGGCACCGTCATGCAAACCTTTTCCCTTAGGGTGAAATTGGTCGTCATCGTTCGTGGCGTACTGATGGTGCTTGAGAAGAGGCTTATTGACCGGAAGCTGCTCTTTTTCGATGAGCTTGGTGAGCCCACGAAGCTATCCGAGAAGGAGTTCTATGAGGCCTACGAGAAGCGCGAGATCGAGATCTCCGCTGATCAGCCATACCTTGGGAAGGTTCCGTATGTGCGGAACGTCCCTCCAGATATTTCATGCTTCCCCAAAAAACATGGAGATGAGGCATTGCGTCGACGCAAGTATCTGGACGACCTAACTAAGCGCGGTAAATACAAGCTACCGGGTGACGAAGACATGATCAAGAAACTTAGAGATATCGCCAAAAAGATTGGGGATGCGTGCGCACCCTCGGTTTCCACTATTCGACGTTGGGCAGCCAAATACATTGGCCAGAACGTAGTAAAGCTTATCCCTCAGCATGCCAAAAAGGGTCGGGCTGCCGCGATACAGGGAGAGCTCGAAGTTATTCTTGAAGGGGTGATTAATAAAACCTACCTGCAGGATACGATTCCAGCGGTCAGCGTGGTCGTTTCAGAATTCGAAGATCAGATAAAAGAGAGGAACAAAAGTCGTTTGCCTTCGGATCAGCTCAAGATCCCAAGCGGAATGACTGTCCGAAGGTACATCGCCAAGCTGGATCCGTACCTTGTGGATAAGGAGAGGCTCGGAAAACACGCAGCAGACAAGAAGCACCGTGTTGCGGCGGGTGTCCTACGTGTCCATGAGATTTTGGAACGTTGGGAAATTGATCACACCTTGTTGGACGTCCAGCTTGTGGATGAAACCTCGGGGCTGTGCATTGGGCGCCCCTATCTGACGATCGTCCTCGACCGCTTCTCTCGAATGGTGATGGGATATTTGCTCCACCTGTCGGCGCCAAATACGGAAACCGTGCTTCGTGTGATCGAACGCTCAATCCGTCCAAAAGCCGAATTGCTGAAGCGCTTTCCGAAAGTGAGAAATGAATGGTGGGCACGTGGGCTGCCGGCTCGAATAGTCCCAGACAACGCAGCGGAATTTCACGCGGGCGATCTCATCATGGGATTCAACGAGTTGGGTATCGAGATCATGTATCCCGCTTCAAGGGCCCCTCAAAGGAAAGGTGCCGTCGAACGCTTTTTCAGCACACAGAACCTGGGGCTTATCCACAACCTCCCGGGTACCACCTTCTCGAATATCCAGCAGCGTGGCGATTACGACTCGGAGAAGAATGCATGTTTCACGCTCCCTCAATTGGAGGCGGTGGTAGTGAAATGGATCGTCGATGGTTACCACCAGACTCCTCATCGGGGGCTGGACAACAGAACACCGGCTCAAGTCTGGGGGACTAGCGAGGCGAACCATGTCATCAGCCTTCCCGTCGACCTGGACTCGTTGGAGTGCATTCTGGCCAAGCGGGCCTCGGTGAAGGTTCACCATTACGGCATCGAGGTTGCCAAAGTGGGCTACCACTCTACGGAACTTGCTGAGCTCCGTATGCGTTTGGCAGACGGAGAAAAGGTAAACGTCCGCTATCGAGACGAAGCCGGGCACGTTTGGGTTCACGACCGCTTCAGAAACTTGTTCTTCAAAGTGCCCGCCAAAGATGAGCGAATGGCCGGTAAGAGCAGGGAGGTGTGGAAGGCTGCCGAGAAAGCGCTGCGAGAAAAATATAATGAGCAGCCTAGCTTCGAGGCTACGCACAGGTGCTACCAGGAAATTATGGAAGATGCAGACGAGGCCCGCCGTTCGCAGACGCTCAGAAAACGACGCGCAGCTGCCATAGCGAAAATCGACAAGGAGGGTCGAGTGACCGAAAGCACGCCTCCACCCAAGGTACTCGCTGAAGTGGAATGGACCGGTGACTCTATTCCTAACATTCCGCCAGCAGCCTTCAAGGTCTCGGTTCGTCGCCCTGCTGGGAGTTCTAAGCCATGAACGCCATCAATCTGTACGAATGCTACGAGCATGGTGAATACAGCTTTACGCTCCGCGATCGTTTTATTCACAGCCCTCAAGTCGAGCGAGCGTTGACGCGACTAGGCGATATCCACGGCGATAGTCGGCGTACCAGAGCAAGTAAAGGGTTGCTGATCCAAGGTCCAAGCGGAGTGGGCAAGAGCACATTGGTCAAGGAGTACATTCGGTCATTGGAGGAATTGGAGAGCCATGACCCACAGAAGCGGACAGTTCTGTTCGTCGAGATGCCTTCGTCTCCAACCAAAAAGAACCTGGCAGCAGCCATTTTGGCAGAGCTGAAGGATCCCTTCGCAGAGGCACGAGGACATTCGGCAGAGGTTAAATTTGCGCGAGTAGTCCTGCTGCTGAAGAACCTTGGCGTGGAGATGTTGGTCCTCGATGAGGCGCAGCACCTGGTCGATTATCGTCGTAATGGTGCGTATGAGGCAGCAGACTGGATCAAGAGTCTGATGAATGAAACCAGTATCGCGTTTGTTCTGATTGGGCTGAAGCGCACCGAAAATCTCCTGCTAGCAAACGAGCAACTGCGACGCAGGTTTTCGGCCACGGTGGCATACGATCGCTTCACCTTCTCCGCTAATACGTCTCTTCATTTCGTGATGTTGTTGCAGGCAATCGAGGGCGAACTGCCTGTTCAAACCATCAGTTTTGTAGAGCCAGCGATGATTAAACGCTTCTACCTGGCTTCCTATGGATTGATCGACTACCTCATCAAGATTGTGGACAGGGCTGTTTGGCTGGTTCAAGTCCAGGACCTTGTCGGGATTGAACTTCCTGTGCTGGCCCAGGCTTTTGAAGACGAGGTTTGGAGCTACGCCACCGAGGATCGAAACCCCTTCAGTGCGAGCTTCAATTTCCAGCCTCTGTTCGGGAAGCGGGAGCCGTTTGAGACGTTCGAAGAGAGCAGTACCTGACGGCCAAGGGCCGGGCTTATCGGCCCGGCTCTACTCCCCTGATTTTTATGTCTTCGATTTCATGGATGTGTAGGAATGTTTGGTCTTTTAATCAACCCACGACCACACCAAGACGAAAGTCTTTTGGGGTACCTGCAGCGCCTGGCGAAAGCCAACGGATTACCCAGAAAGGAACTGCTCACCGCCTTTGCACGAGCCGACGAGACCGATGTTGCGGACTGGCTGCAGATGATGGAAGGACCACTGAGCTGGCCTGCGGTATCTGCTGAGTTTCGTGATCCAAGGCCCAAGGGGGTCAAGTTATGGACGACTCATCACGCTCGTTACTGTCCGATCTGTTTGGGCGAAGCCGGTTATTGGAGAGAAAGCTGGGGCTTGACCCTGGTTACGACGTGTTCTGTCCACGGCACTGAACTCCACGGGCGGTGCCCCAACTGTCTGAAGGAAACCGATCCAAGCGCAATGAGTGCGAATAGTTGCCAAGCGTGTGGCACCTCATTGAGTGGGACCAATTTTGAGATCGCGCCGGCGAGTGATACGGCCGCCTGGCTCACCTCTGGCTTTGAAGATAGGTTTTACGCCGACTCGTTGCCAGCTGACGCGGGATTGGCGGCCCTCACCTACGAACAGTTTCACGAGTTGTCATCGCGTCTCGCTGTCAGAAGTTTGCCTACGGAAAGAACCCAGCCGCTGAAGGTTGCTGATTCGGGTTCGCTAGAGATATCGCGGCTTATGGCAAACGCGGCGGGCGTGGTTCTCATGAACTGGCCTCTCGCATTCAGAGAACTGCTGAGTGGCCTCAAGGCAGTCCATTCCGATAACGAACATTGGACGCTCAGCAGATCGTTCGGCCCGATATACCACGACATCCACCGTGATCTGGATGACTCTTGTTTTGACTTTCTTCGTCGAGAGTTCGAATCATTTCTGCAGCATGCGTGGGAAGCACCGTTAGCGAAGCGAAATCGCAATTTGAGTGAGGAGACGATTGAGAGACATCGTTGGGTGTCGTTCGATTCTGCTGCTGAAGCTTGTGGTCTCGGGGTATCAGTCATAAAACGCCTTCATCAGGAGGGACAAATCGCCTATCGGGAGAAGGTCCATGAAGATCGAGTCTTTACGGTCGTGGACCTGGATCATTTGAAGGCAATCTCGCAGCATCTCCAGGGCGTGGCTGATATGAAAGAAACCTCGACTTTGCTAAGCCTCTGTCGCAATCGGGTTAGGCAGCTGCTAGCTGGTGGTACCCTCCAGTTCTTTGGTGGAGAACCGCGCCCAGGCGAAAGGTGGCTGATTGACTGCCGCTCGATCAACGAATTGATTGATGAGAAGCTGCCTACCAGCTCTGACCAGAGCCTGGTGTCGATCAACTACTTGGCCAAGCATTCTCTGCCCAAGGGGGGTGGGTTGGTCGAGTTGGTTCAGGCAATACGTGCAGGTGAACTTCGCGCTTACGGCCCAGCTGAGAATGGCTCGGTTGCGGTAGGGGCGTGGTTACTCAAGCCGCAAGATTTTGCAGCGTGGCAACAAGCCCGAGCTGAGAACAAGAGTCCGGTCTTTCCCGGCCTGTCGGTAGTCAAGGCTGCTGCGCTGTTAGGCGTCAAAGAACAATGCGCATACGCGTTCGTTCGACTGGGTCTGCTATGGAGCACTGCTGTCGAACGAGGCCGGCGTACGCAATTGATGGTTAAGCCTCAAGCCATCGACAGATTCAGGCGTGGCTATATCTTGGGACCGGAGATTGCGGTGTATTTGGGGAAGTCGACCAGGGAGGCGTTCAAGCACCTTTGGGAGGCCAGGTTTCGCCCCGTTGCGGGGCCATCCATTCCAAACGCGGCTTGCCGGCAGTACGTTTGGGTAAGAAGCAAAAAGCTGATCGATTACCTCGCAAGTGAAGCCGCCCAGATCGACGATCCTGAAGCCATCACGTTTTTATCCACACCGATCGCTCAGCCTCGTGATTGCCGATTCAGGCATGTGGGATCAAGATAGTTAGCACGCTTTCTTTCTTGATTGCTAAAATCATCGAACCCATTTTGGAGAATCTTATGTCCCGTCTCGCTGAATTCCGCCTGCTCGAACAACAGCTCGCAGCCCAACTGGCGGAGCTGGAAGCGCTGAAAAATGACTCTGCCCTGAAGCAGGAAATGGAATTTGAAACGAAGCTGCGCAGTTTGCTCAACGAGTATGGCTACGGCCTGCGCCAAGTGGTGCTGATCCTCGATCCGCAAGCGGTGGCTTCCACTGATATGGCCCCAAAAACCTCTCGGAAACCACGCGAAGTAAAGGTCTACAAGAATCCACACAGCGGAGAGGTTGTTGAGACCAAGGGTGGTAATCAGCGTACGCTTAAGGCCTGGAAAAACGAGTATGGCGCTGAGGTAGTCGAGTCTTGGCTCGCCAATTGATTGCACTGCAGGCGGCTTCTGGCACGAGATGAATCGTGGTGCGCCCCGAATGCAAATTCCCATTCTGGGGCGTGACGAAATTTTCTGCGGGTGGTGGTGACACACAGTTTATGCGCATTAAATAGAGGTCCACTTCAAAAAATGGACTCTCCAAAATGCGGAATGCTCTCGTCTCAATCTCAGTGAACACCATCGCAAGCTTCCTGACTGCGCTTGTGCTTCACTGGATCACCCGTCCTCTTTCCGACCTCTCCATTCAGCCAATCACGGCCTCAAACTCTGGATCCAAGAGCTCTTCGTGCTCTTCGTAGATGAGAAATCTGGACCAGACAGCACGTTTCTGAACCACCCCATCAGAGCAAGCGTTCCCCTGGATTGAGCTATCTGGTGACGATTCGTTGAGTTTCTTCTCACTGCTAGGAAGAGCTCTGATTAAAAATTCGTGCTTCCTCAGAGGCTTAGCGATGGTGTCTGTAGAGGCTTTTCTGGAATGACGAGTAAGCTCCTGATGGAGGCGTTTTCTGCACTCCATCCCTCACGGGGACCGCTTGTCAAATCGAAAGGCCCTGCTATACAGTTCTTGTCAAAGGATTTGTCAAATGATGTAGAATCCGGTCCCTCGTTGGGCGCGGTGGAGGAGTTAACATGTCAGAACGCGAAGGGGTCTTAGCAAGGGCGCCGCTTATCTATGCGTTGAGCGTAATCAGATTTGCCCCGATTCTTAAGCTGCCAAAGCTGATCCCAGACATTCAGCACACGATCCGTCAGAGCCTCCCGGGCTTCTTCCAGATGGTCAAGGGCGTGCCGCCTGGGGTGATGCACAGCGGAGAACCGAATTCTTGGGCGTTCCTTAATCGGGATGCTGACTACGCGTGCGTGCTGGCCATGGATCACATGATCCTGCAAAGCACAAATTATCTTCATTTTGATAACCACTTAGCGCTTTTCCGTGAGTGCATTGAGGCGCTGGTAGGGCAAGCAGGTGCATTGGATATCACCGCTATCGGGATGCGGTACGTCGATAAAATTGAACCAGCTGAAGGTGAGACCCTAGCCGACTACCTTCCGGAAGCCATGCTCCCACTTAAATGCGATGAGCTAGCGGCGCATGGGAAAGTCCCCAAGGAGCAGCTTGGAATCTCTACTACCACCTACCATCTAGATCCGGAGTATCTGCACATCAGATGCTGGCGGCAGACTGGTATGTGGATACCGGAAGATTTGGTCGAGCCGGCCATGGTTTTCGAAATTGCTAAGCAATCGAGGAATTCATCCAAGCATGGTGCTCCTCTGCAAGGTGCATTTGTGCCTGTTAGCGAAAATGGTGCTCTTCTCGATACGGATGCGCATTGGCCGCTGCAGTTAGCCGAACGACTGGGAACCGAGGAGATCTGCACGAGACTCGACGGTTTGCATAAGACTGCTAACTTTGCTTTTAGGACAGTCGCGAAAGATCATGCCTTTGAGGTTTGGGGGAAGGCGAAATGACTACAGCAATGAATGGGCAATGGATTGATCCTACCGGGGCTGCTGTAAGCAGATCTTCTACTTGGGAAAACCCTGAAATTGCTCCGCGTGTAGGTAGCACGACAGCAAACCCTGTATTGGCGATTGCTTTCACAGCGATGCTGGCCGTTTCGGTAGTAGTCGCTCCTGGGACTGCCTCCCTGCCCTATCCACAACTTATCGGCTCAGCAGGCATGAGCTTTCATGGCGTGCATGCTGGTGCCTGGACCGAGGTGGACACCAGCCAGGATGCCAATGTTACCGAAGACGTAGCGCCGGCCTTAATCGAGGAGCTTAGGAGCGACTTCAAGTTGTCAGATAGCTCCATCGCGCAGATCTTCAACGTGTCTCGTCAGACCGTGTACAATTGGCGGACTGGAAAAACCGCCACTGGTTTTCCCGAGAGGCTTGCGGCTTTAACTGAGGCGTTGCGCCAAGTTAACGCCGAAGAAGCGCAGTATCTGCATCGGGTGCTTTTCTATCCAACCGCCGATGGCCGCCTGATTCAGGATGCGCTTTCGGATGAAGCGTGGAATCGAAATGGCGCTAAAGGTGTGTACGGAATGGTTGCGGAGTTGGCTGGCAAGGCGCAGCAGCTACGTGATAGGGACCTCAAAACCATCGCCAGGTTAGAAAAATCGGGCGGTTCGAATTTGGTTTGATTATGGCTGATACACCTGAGCAAGAGATCGTAAGTGCCATTAGCGCTGCTGGTTGGCTGCAAGGAGATACCGTCTCAGGTGACGCCTTGATTGAACACATATCCGAGGAGGTCCTGAAAGGCCAATTCGAGGGGGTGGCTCCAGCTTATTGGATGTTGGCCTCCCATTCCTGCACGGTGCATGCACGCAACCTTTGTGATGCGCCGTGGATAGAGTGGATTGCCGTTAAGGTAAAGAAAAAGGCCTTTGATAAGCAGCTGCACGCCCTCAATCCACGTACGCTGCACCTGCAGCACGCGGAAAAGCAGGTTTTGGAGCTCAAGATTCACAAGCGTGTGTGGACCAAGAGAGCCGTGCTTCCGACGCTCCACCGAAATCCGGTAATCACGCTGAGCGAAGAAAACGGTCAGTATTTCTCATACTGGATGTCCCACCATTACAACCGTATTGCGATGCCGGACGAGTTGGTCAACCGCCTGAAGGCAGACCAAGGTGACGACGGCATGAAGGGCATCGCCGTGCTTGTCGACGATTTCCTCCATCAGAACAACCAATTTTTCGCTAGTGCTTGGGTTTCCTTCAACCCCAAGGGCGAGATTCGCGACCCGGCTGAGCCCTACGAGGTGGTGTTCCGGTTTTTGACCAAACGAGAGCACGCCAGGCGCGCAAATGAGCTGCACGACCAGCTGAATGAATTGCTCGGGGTGGCCAGAAATCTCAACGATGGGCTGTACTTCGGTGGAGCAGACGTCACGGTGCTCCAAGACTTTACCATGCTCGATGCGGAAGACTTCGTGCGGTACAACCTTCACGACTGGCTCAGTGTTGGGGATACCGATGAAGATGAAGAAGGTGCCGATGATGCTGACTGAGCTGCTATCGGCCTCCCCTTTAGGATCTGGGTTTGACCTTAGCTGACCGGCTGCTCTACAAACCAATTGATTTTCTCCGGAGCCGGTGTCACTGTCGCTCCAAGAATAGCCCCCACGCCTCGGGCAGGTCCCAGACCTGTACTGCGCACCAGGGGGTTAGTTGTTTCTAGGGCCCGCCCAGGTCGATCAGGCATGCTTTGGGCGGGCCTCAAACCAGTGGGTGACCACCAAAAGGGTCAGTTAGGCCTACTGCTGCCTATCCTCGCTCGTTACCATCCAGAGACCCTCTATTGATACGGTTTCAGCAAAGATGGATGTCTATAAGGTCCGCATCGAAGACACAGAAAGCAAGATCATCGACAAGGAAGGTTTCGAGGCCGAGACCTTCCGCAGAGATCCATGGTACCAGCCTGGAAGTGCCGGCAAGCTAGCTCAGTTTGCTGTATGCCCGGCATGCGACAACCCTGTCCAGCTGGTTGGGCTGTATGAGCTACCGCCTAACGTGAAGAACCCATTCGGGAAACATGCTACTAAGAGCATTCGCGGCATCGCTCCATTTGATAGTGAGGCCCGTAACGATTGCCCGTACTTCCAGCCTCGCCAGCACAAGAAAACAGAACGAAAAACCAGGTTTGACGGCGTCCCACGGAAGATTCTCAAGCTATTGATCGAACAGTTCGATCGCGTGGTTTACATCCTGGAGAAAGAGACCCAACTGGTCCTTTCCGAGAACGCGTTGAGAGGCATGCTGCAGCGTTACAAGGGAGAGCGTGGCTACCTCTATACCGGCGCGACGCTTCGCAATGTGCCATGGATCTTTGCTTACATGTCGGACGCCACCCGCCTGTTTGGCCAGAAGGTCATTGGAAATGCTGAGCTGGTGAAAGCTATTGCCGCTGAGGTGCCAGGGGCGGAAATCAGCAGCACTGGTCGGCTGGAATCGAAGAAGGTGCCTGGTTCGAAGGCGGCATATTTTGATCTCAAAATGAGTTTCATCCGCCATCGAATCGTCAAAGACAGTGAAGCGTCCGGCTTGGTTGAAAGCATGGAGTTTGTAGTGTCACAGCCTCGCGGAGGTGAGCTTGAGCACATTCACAAGGAAGTCATCAAATTCGATTCGGCTTGGTTCGAATCCCTTATCCGGATGCCGGTTGATCATCCTTATCGCAGAATGGATAGAGTGAAGATGGCCCGGGAGGAACTGGGCGATCTGCTGGAGCTGACTCAGGCCTGAGGAGGCCTGTTGTAAACCACTTTTTTTCACTGTAACCACAGTGGTTTACAGTGAAAAAAAGTGGTTTACAACGTAGCTACGACACGCGCCCTGGCCACTCCCCAGGCCAGCGCGCTCCTCATTGATTCGTTCAGTCGGGCGTCGAACACCTATGCTGCTCGGGGCCTTGCCACGCCGCGGTGTCCTATAATTCATCTTCAGCTGAATGGAGCAAAATGTTGTGAAGCGCACATTCATTGGAATGGTCGAGGCTGGTGAGCCACTGATGAGGCAAGCGCTTGAAGCTATCCGACAGGCCCACGAAGCGGAGGCTGCTGGATTGCCAGACCTTGAGGTACAGCGTCTTCACCCATTGGCAGATTCGCTCTATCAGGCGGTCATTGATTTTCAGCTCCTCAAAGCAGGTAAACCACCGTCGACTATCCAGTGAGGACCTGCCGCTACATGACGAAAAAGATGCCAGCTCTTCTCCCCGACCACCCCATGTATACCGACGCAGTGGATGCGATGAAGCAATACCACGAGGCGCAGGCTTCTGGCTCATCTGCCGAAGAGGTTGAGCGCCTGCGTCAAATCGCAGAATCACAATTTCGGGCTGTCAGCGAGTATCAGCTCAACGCTCTGGGATATCAGTCTCGTCGTCCGCACTGAAGGGATAACCGATCCGGAGGTAGCTTCAGAATCCATCAAGCCAAGCGGAAGACTCACGACGCGGTCCGATTGATCAGCGAGACGGTCGGGAGGGTTTGCACACAGCCCCAAAAAAAAAGCAGCTCCCGAGAGCTGCTTTTTTCTTACTCCCCCTTTTTGTGCTTGTGGGGTTTCAGGTCCGGATGGTCCTTCTGCTTTTCAGGGGTGACTCGCTGCCTTTTGTCCGGAGTGCCATCTTCATTGGTGCGCTTTGGGCCTGGCTTGATGCTCATGCAAAACTTCCTTTTCCGCTTGGGTTGTTGAATGCAGCTATGTAATTAGTCCAGCTTCTCTCAGCTGTCAAAGCAGGCTGGTGCAGAACCGCCTGGCCGATGATCCGGTCCACATCGAACATTCAGAGGCCAGAATAAGAGCCTCCGACAAAGGGCTTACAAGGGGCAGTGAAATCCAGCGCTGAGCGATACGAAGACGTCTGGACGTTCATCATGCCGAGCACGGTGTGGAACAGGTTGTCGTGGCTCAGCGGTGACGTGGTTTGAGCTTTCAAACAACCCACGTTGACCTTTTCGCTCTTCGCGAGCGAGTCAGACATCCAAAGTACCAACGGCACCTTTGTTTGCTCGTCAGGAGCCATCGCGTAAGGCAGCCCGTGTAGATAGAGCCCACCCTCCCCCAGCGATTCGCCGTGGTCCGAAACGTACATCAGCGCAGTGTCGAACTTGGTGTTGGCCGCCAGGATATCGATGAGATTTGCAGTCACATAATCGGTGTAGAGGATTGAGTTGTCGTAGGCATTGACCACCTCCTCCTGCTTACATTTGTCGAGCTCGTTGGTCTCGCACACCGGTGCGAATTTCTTGAATTGCGAGGGGTAGCGCTTGTAGTAGGCCGGGCCGTGACTGCCTTTGTAGTGGAGCACCAGGACAGCATCGCCTTCCTGGCGCTTGATGAAGTCTTGCATCTCCGTGAGCAGCACCCCGTCCTTACACTCCTCGCTGGTGCACAGTTGGGAATCCGCGTGAGAGGCAGCCTTGTGGTTGGGAACCCTGTCGCAGACCCCTTTGCACCCCGAGTTGTTGTCAGTCCACATGACACTGATGCCAGCGCGTTGAAGCACGTCGAGCAGCCCTTCTCGGCTCTTGGCCAAGCCATCTTTGTACTGGGCCTTACCCACGTCCAGGAACATGCATGGCAGCGAGACCGCGGTAGCGGTACCGCAGGAGCTCACGTTCGTGAAGCTAATGACATTTCGCTTTTCTAGTTCCGGATTCGTTTCACGGGAGTAGCCGTTGAGGGAGAAGTTGGCGGAGCGAGCGGTCTCTCCTACTGCCAGTACCAGCAGCCTGGGTTTACGAGCCGCACCCTGTCGATTAACTACCGCATCAGTACCAATGGCCGTCAGCGTTTTAGGTGAGGCCAGCTGACGCTTCAGGTACCCATGGCCAGCCGCAAACAAGTTGGTAGGTACCAGAATCAGCCGGATCTCCCGATTGTTGCGCAGCAAGGAGGCATACGACTGGTACTGACTCAACGCGATGCCAGATAAGGTCAACAGAGCGAGCGACAGAGCAATGAACCTGCTGACCAAAGCTTTGGCCCAAGGCTTGCGCCGGAGGGGAACCCGGGCAATCAGGTAGACGGGCAACACCCCAACCATTGCGACCCAAAGACCGAGCTTCCAATTCAGCAGCTCGGTTGCCTCAGCGACGTCGGTCTCCACAACGTTGGTGAACATTGTGTAATCGATCACGATGCCGTAGGCATTCATGAAGTAACTCGCAAAAGACGCGCTGATCAGTACCAGGCACAGTATGGGTTTGGCCAGCCGCCCCCATGACAGCAAGCTCAGAACGGTAAACACCCATGCGAATACTATGACTGGGAGGCTAGCCGCTAGCTGCCAGTTCACTTCATCGGTTTTGAATACCAGCTTCCAGAGCACGTTCCAGAGCTCAGCGTTCGCGAATAGCAGTAACCAAAAAGTCACCAGGCCGATTAGCAAATTAGTACTGATGCCTTTCTGCCGCGCATTGCGAATAGCAAAGATCCATTTGCTTAACAGGGTGTGAACAATGGATTTGGAAGGTGTCATTATCAAACTCTGGAAGCTGCTTATCCATGGCGGTAGCTATGGAGTTAGCGGGAGCTACAAGGCAAACCGTCGACAGATGCTGAGCGATTGCGCAATGTGCGGAGCGTCAGAGGCCTTAGGCCCCTAGGCGTTGGGGACGCTTAGTATGTGTGAGGCATAGGGATAAAAAGAGAAATGAATCTCGCTGAGCGCATTATTTCCGGGACCTGATAACGACACGATGACCTCGGGATTACAATGCTGACAGAAATCCAATTACTGCTGTTTTGATTGTCATTGATCACGCTATGATCAAAATTAGGGGAATACTACCCACCAAAAGCAATGCTCCGCTCAGCTAGATAAATTTAATTTCACAAACAAAACGGTTTCGTTTTGTCGTAGGCTAATTTTGAACTTTCAATTCAACTTACAAGTCTTTCTCGCGAGCAGAACATAATTTTCAACTTTTGCTCGTTAATATGTCACCCATCAATGAGGGGCGAATACCATGAGCTTTTTCAAAAACATCCTGGGCGGGCACCATGGCCGTGGAAACCACGGTGGAGGCAAGCACCACAGCGGGGGACATGGGGCCGAGCAATATGATCGCCATGGCCGGCAGCAGGGCTGCGACGGCGGTAATCAGGTGTATGACGGCGGGCGCCCTCCCACTCCTGCCCCCATCAAAGATCTGCAGGGCTGCAGGCAGTGCCGGACGGCCAACGATCCGTCAGCACGCTTTTGTCTAAACTGCGGAACACCGCTATCGAGTGGTTGCACCGCCTGCGGCTCGCTGCTGAGTGCAGGAGCAAGATTTTGCAGTCAGTGTGGCCAAGCGACGCTCTAAGGCTAGGTAGACAGGAAGGCCAACGAGACCACAACCCTGCGCAAGGAGAAATACGTGGGTTCAAATCATGACCATGGCAGCGCTGCAGTACGCGAGGGGCATCAGAAGAAGCTAATCATGGCGCTCGGCTTGACTGGCAGCTTCATGATTGCAGAAGTGATCGGTGCGTGGATTACCGGCAGCCTGGCGCTGCTGTCGGACGCATCTCACATGTTCACAGATACTGCCGCCTTGGCGATCTCACTGATTGCACTTCAGATAGCCAAGCGGCCGGCGGATCAGAAAAGAACCTTCGGCTATGCGCGCCTGGAAATTCTGGCTTCGACGTTCAACGCCGTGCTGCTCTTCCTGGTGGCGATGTACATCTTGTATGAGGCCTACCAGCGCTTCTTCATGCCGGCGGAGATCGCTACCGGAGCGATGATGTGGATCGCAATCGCCGGCCTGATCATCAACCTAATTTCGATGCGCCTTCTGGCATCTGCGAGCAACGAAAGCCTCAACGTCAAAGGAGCCTACCTCGAAGTTTGGAGCGACATGCTCGGCTCGCTTGGCGTAATCATCGCGGCACTTATCATCCGCTTCACCGGCTGGACCTGGGTCGACACGATTGTCGCTGTGGCGATCGGCCTTTGGGTTCTGCCGCGGACGTGGCAGTTGCTTCGCGAAAGCCTGGGGATCCTCATGGAGGGTGTCCCGAGGGGGCTCGACGTTACGGCAATCGAGGCCACCATCCTCGGAGTAGATGGCGTGACGGACGTTCATGACTTGCACGTGTGGGCTGTCAGCAGTGGCAGTAACGTGATGACGTCGCACGTAGTGGTTCGGGATTCTGCAGATGGGGATGCTGTGTTGGCGGCCGTCGTGGATGCTGTCAGCGATGCATTCGAAATCCATCACTGCACCATCCAGATCGAGCGGGCAGCTTTCCACGAGAGCGTTCCCTCACCCTCGCACTGACCGATCGGTAAACACCATGCAAACACATCACCCTCCTGGCTGAGGGTGATGTTGCAAAAAAAATGCGGTGAGGGATGCCGTAAACGGCAGGAGCGCTTCAAGGGGGTTGGTGAATGGCTTCGCCTGCCCTCGTCAACAACCTCCAGAAGGCTCAGCGATGGCCTGGATCATCACGAAGTACCTACTCACTGCCGGTATAGTGATTCTCGTGTCAGAGCTGGCGAAACGCAGCGACAAGCTGGGCGGCTTGGTCGCCGCCCTACCCTTGGTCACGGTCGTGACGTTGGTCTGGCTCTATTTAGAGAACCAGAGCATGGAGAAGATCTCCAACCATGCTTGGTACACGTTCTGGTACGTGCTTCCGACCCTGCCGATGTTTATTGCTTTTCCATTGCTGCTACCTAAGCTCGGCTTTTGGCCGACACTGATCAGCAGCATCCTCATCACAATGGCCAGCTTCGGAGGCTTCGCCATACTGCTGCGCCGGTTCGGCATTGAGCTTCTATGATCCGGTGGCCGCAGGGATCATCTTGATGAGTCTTAACGGCTATTAACACACTCGCCCTTCACCAGGTAGCGAACCATGTGCAGTTCGCCTTTCGAGTCTTCGTAGGTCATCATGCTTCTTACATTACCGCAGTACCGCACATTGGGTGATACATACACCAACTTACCAACGTCCAGGTCCATGCCATAGGCGTAGTCTTCTAGTTGAGGCATGGGCTTTTTTACGCGTTGAGCATAATCCGCTGTAGCCTCTCTAGCAGTACGCTCGATGTGTTTATTGATCTCCATACCGCTTTGGGCATTGGCTGTTAGTGATGTAAAGAGCATAAACACGGCGATCGCTGATACAGTAGTGTTCATAAGAAGTCCCTTAATAAAAAAGCGCCCGTAGGGGGGCGCTAAAATTCACCTACCAAAGGAGCGTATGGTTTACAGGTGAATGCACTGGCGCGAACAACTGCTCGGTGCTCTTGCCAAGCTGCTTTGAAATGAGACAATTTCCAAAGCAGCGATGCCTCTTCCGCTGCCCTTAAACTAGCAAAGGAGGCTAACACCAAGATGATCGTGCAATTACAATTTGGACATGTAATAGATTGTAAGATAATTATTCGAGAGAATATCGAGCCGCCACGTGAACTAATTTGCAGAAAGGCGCTGCGGTTTGCGGCCGTGCATGGGGT
This sequence comes from Lelliottia jeotgali, assembly GCF_977070485.1. NCBI lineage: Bacteria > Pseudomonadati > Pseudomonadota > Gammaproteobacteria > Enterobacterales > Enterobacteriaceae > Lelliottia > Lelliottia jeotgali. Next base: position 181,648 of record NZ_CDRVFO010000006.1, on the reverse strand, counting down.
CTGCCTGCGTGGCGCCCTCGATCCAAGGCCAGTACCAGTCCTTGCAAGCTAACGACCGAAATGCTGCCTGTCCTGGCCGATTCCACCTGCCAGGCGAATCTGTCATACACCGCCGCAGGCCCCAGAATCCGCTATGCTTAGGGGTGGAGCCTGCATGACTGTCAGAAATCTTGCGGCTACATTACAAATTTGTAGGATTTCGCCGCGGCCAGCTTCTTCGCGTTAAGATTCAAGCGTCCTCAGGTGACCCGGCGTATGGACAGAGGTAGCGACTACCACATGCCATACCCTCAGCCAAACTTTCGAACAGCCTGCAACCATAATCTTGGCGGATTAGGCCAACTCCTTCCTCACACCTTGAGATAAGTTATGCGCGTTCTAGTTGTGGAAGACGAAATTAAAACTGCCGAATATCTTCAGCAGGGCCTATCCGAAAGCGGGTATGTCGTAGATATCGTGCACAACGGTGTAGATGCTCTGCACTTGTTCAACACTAATGTCTATTCGTTGGTCCTCCTGGACGTGAACCTCCCGGGTATCGACGGCTGGGACCTGCTGGAAACCATCCGTAAGACCAGCCGGGTCCGCATCATCATGCTGACCGCCCGCGGACGCATCAATGACAAGCTCAAGGGCTTGGACGGCGGCGCGGATGACTACCTTGTGAAGCCATTCGAATTCCCTGAGCTGCTTGCTCGCATCCGTTCGCTGCAACGCCGTGGTGATGAGTTAGTCGAGAAGAGCTCGCTGAAAATTGCCGATCTGGAACTCGACTCCGTCCGCCATCGCGTCTTCCGCGGTGGCACACGCATCGATCTCACCACCAAGGAATTTGCGCTTCTGCACCTGCTCATGAGCCGAACGGGCGAAGCGCTGACTCGCTCTCAGATCATCTCGTTGGTCTGGGATATGAATTTCGATTGCGACACCAATGTCATCGATGTAGCCATCCGGCGCTTGCGCTCGAAGATCGATGACCCGTTTGAAACCAAGCTCATTCACACGCTTCGTGGCGTTGGGTACGTTTTTGAGGAACGCGCATGAGGCCATTCAGCCTGGCTGCAAAGCTGGGGTTAAAAGTTGGGTTGATGAGCGCAGCGTTGCTGCTTCTGTTCGCCACCTTTGGCTATCTGATGGTAGGCAAGGCTCTGGAAAGAAATGCCAGAGCAGACCTGGAAGTAAAGATGGCGGGGATGGCTCACAACCTGTCCACCATCCCGGACATCTCCGGCGTCAACGCGGATGCGCATCAGCTTGTCGATTTGGTCATGGGCCACAACAACCTGTATGTGAGCATATTCGATACCTCACAGAATCAGACTCCCCTGCTCTCGATTGGCTCGAAACAGGTCAATCTGGAGGTGCACAAGTTTCAGCCGGCGGCCCAGCCCAAAGAGCACGAATGGCGTGATACGCAGGACCGTCCTCTGCTGAGTGCTTCTCGAATCATGCGTTTGGGCGATGGAACAGAGGTCAGCGTCTATATGACCATGGACCAGTCATCCAGTGAGGCGCTGCTCGATGCGTTGCTGACCTGGGCCTTGATGATGTCCCCCGTCATCCTCGCACTGATCTTGGCCATTGGCTGGTGGACTGTGCGCAGAGGCCTGCTACCACTGACCAAGTTCCTCAAGATCGCCTCGAAAATCTCAACCGAGAGCCTCGACCATCGCCTTCCAACTGATGGGATGCCGGCAGAACTCAAAATGCTCGCCGACGGCATCAACATCATGCTGGCTCGCCTGGATGATGGGGTTCAGCAGCTCTCGCAGTTTTCTGACGACCTTGCTCACGAACTTCGAGCACCGCTTTCCAACCTGATGGGCAAGGCCCAGGTTGCCTTGACCAGAGAACGATCGCTTTCCGAGTACCGGGAGGTTCTGGAGTCGTGCACAGAAGAGCTGGACCGCATGAGCCGCATGGTTTCCGACATGCTGTTCTTGGCCCAGGTCAGTCATCCAGCATCAATGGTGGAGTTCGAATCCGTCTCCTTGGTCGACGAGGTTCAGCGAGTGTGCGATCTCTTCAGCATTTCAGCAGAAGAAGGCGAGATTCAGCTGCAGATCTCCGGCAGTGATGACGTGGTGCGCGGGAATCGCCTGATGGTTCAACGTGCCGTCTCGAATCTGGTCTCGAACGCGATCCGTTACTGCCCTCGCGGCCGCACGGTCTACGTTAAGGTGCAGCATAGTGCGAGCGGTACGACGTTGAGTGTCGGCAACCCCGGCCGTGGTATTGCCAAGGAACACCACGCGCACTTGTTTGAGCGGTTCTACCGTGTGGACAAGAGCCGAGCACGGAGCGAAGGCGGTACCGGTCTTGGCTTGGCCATTGTGCAGTCGATCATGAGTCTGCACCAGGGATCGGCGAGCGTGGAGGTGACCGAAGAAAACTTCACCTGGTTCCACCTTCACTTTCCGGAAGCCCAGCAAATGCAGCCGGCAATGACCGCCGCTTAAATTGCGCAGACACGATTAGGCCCGTCAATCGACGGGCCTTTTGTTTGCCTCAATGCATCAGTGCCGAAGGACCACAGGGTCCATGGGCGACCGCAGAATCACCGACTTAATAATCTTCTGTTCGTCAGGATTGGCGTTTTTCCACAGGTGTGAGAAGTACTGAGCATTCACTTTCTCTTGAGCACTTACGCTGCCGGCGGCATCGATCAGGCGCATGGTCGAGTAGACACAGATCAGCGCCAGAATGAAGAACGCCGTGGCGACCACCATCACATAACGCTTGGCCAGCACCGGTGCCCGCTTGAGCTCCTGGATAGAGGCGTCCGCCGCCTTTGTCGCTGCTGTAAGCTCCGAGATCAGTGGCTGGATGGCGGTGTCGACTCCGCGGCATGCAGCTGAATACGCTGATGCAGCGGCGCGCAAGGCAACCTCCTCCGCGTTCGACCAAGCCTTCTCCGCCTTTCGCACCTCCTCCTGAATCTGCCGGCCGACAGCGTCCACCTGCTCCACCAGTTCGTTCGACCTCTCCAGAACAGCGCTGGAGGTGCGCGTCTGCGAGGTCAGCTCATCGAGCTGGACAGTGAGTTTTTCAGTGCAGCGGCGAAAGTCACCGATAGCAACTGCCCAGGGCTCTATGTCATTCATGGCTATCTCCTAGGGCGGCCAACAACGCCGCGCTGAATTAACGCGCTAGATATCAAAATTGTAATTTAAGAGAAAATTCGAAGTCGCCCTCGACAGTGCCGAGATAGACATGATCCTTCCAGATTTGAAGATTTAACGCATCCTATCTGCAGCCAAAATTACGGAATTGTAATTATTGACTCACCTTGTCGTTAGCTTCGCGTTCCTAAACTACAAACCAACAAAGGCCGCTAATCAGGTTGGCCTAGTATGAACCGAGGTTCACAATGAAATTTGTCAAATCTATCGCTATTGGCAGCCTGCTGCTGGGTCTCATGGGTACCGCTTACGCTGAAGGCGGCTTCGAGCGAACGAAACAGTTCAACGAGAACTTCCGAACCGAACAGGCTCGCCTATGGAGCGATGACTCTTCGGACCAGAACAAACAACAAGTCGCTCAAGAGCAAAAGAAAGAAAGCAAGGATGGTAAGGAACAAGCCGACAATTAATCGGCGGTTAAATAGGACTTCAAATGACGAAAGAAATCGACAAAAAAGCCAGGGTAAAACCTGGCTTTTTTGTGCTTGGAATTTAGCCTTCGTTCTTGCGAGGCGTTTCCGCATTGCTTTCTCCGGCCAGACCCTCGGCACCTTGTGCGGGGCGTTTCCAATGGCACAGCAGGAGCTGGCTGGCGTTCGCTTCGGTGATCGATGTGCAAGCTAGATCAGCGGGCAGACCATCCTTGCTGTCTCGCAAGCGCCTGGACAGATAGAACGAGCCATCCCGCGGCCACTTGGCAGGATCCTTGATGTTCTCGGACTTCCCGCTGCTGTAAAACTCCGACGAGTATGAGCGGCGGCCAGGATAGATCAGGGGAGCGGAATGAGCAGACTGCACATTGAGCCAGGCTTGAACCACATCCCGCTGATTCTGAGGGCGCTCCTCTAGTACCCCGGCGTAGATGATGCCCGCACCGATGATTGGCAACACCAATGCGCTCGCAGCGGCAGCCCAGGTGGTCTTCGGGCCAACTTCGCTGACCCGTGCAGACAGCAGCAATGCCCACGCTGGCAGCGCGGGTAGCAGGTAGGTCCACAGAATGTTGCCTGCAAATGTGAAGAAGACCGGTGTCGCCAAGGCCCACAGCCAGAGGTAGGCTTTGAAGCGCTGCATCGATCCACGCTTGCGGATCAACAGTGGTAGAAACAAGGCCCATGGCAGTAGCGACAATCCGAGCTGGATCCAGATGCTGCCGTACGGCTTGGCATGAGCACTACCATAGAGGTCCCCTGCCCAGTTACTGACGACGTAGCGGCTCCAGTGCTCACCAACGAAGAAGTACTCCATGAAGCCGGGCGTTTTCATCTCGGCCGCGACATACCATGGCACGGATATACCGAACATGAGTACAAGGCCGCTAATCCAGGGAAGCCTCAGTACCCGTCCCCATTCCTTGTAGATAACGAACCAGGCGAATGCCGGCGCCCCCATAAGCACCAGGGTCAGCGGCCCTTTGGCAAGCAAGCCCAGCCCGAGACCTGCGAACATCAGGTAGGCATCCGCCTTGCTGGCGCACTTCATCCAACGCCAGAAACCGTAGCTGGCCAGCAGAATCGAGAACGACAAAACAGGGTCAGTCAGCACAACACCGCTGGAGACCAGGCCAAGTGTGGTGCTGGAAAAAATAATGGCAGCCCAGATGCCGGCGTTACGAGAAATCTGCTGCGTGCCGAGTTTGATGATGATGAAACAGCTTGCCAGGTGGAGTAGCCACGCTGGGAAGCGCGCAGCGAACTCGTTAACGCCGAAGACCGTCATGCTCGCGGCCTGGGTCCAGAAGGACAACGGAGGCTTGCCCCAGAACGGTACCCCGTAGTCGAACATGGGCGTGATCCAGTCATTCAACTCGACCATCTTGCGAGCCATTTCAGCGTAACGGGCCTCAGATGTGTCCATCAGCGGGTAGATGCCCAGCCCCACCAAACGCAATAGCAAAATCGAACCCAGGACCCACCACAGCGTCCTCTCGTTCTTCAGGTTCAGCATTTCTTACCCTCGATCGAAGCCATCGAAGGGTGGAGTGACACGGGATCTGCCTTGTTGCTGTGCTTCAGGAAATAGAGAGGCCGGCGCTTCACTTCCGCGAGTGTCACGCCCAGGTACTCCCCCACCATGGCGACACCGACGCACATGAATGAAGCCATTCCGACGATCAGGTGATGGATGTCGAAACTGCCTGCCACAAGCGACGCAAGCATGTAGCAGATGCTGGAGACGAAAAGACCGAAACTGATGAGGCTGAAAATGCGCAGTGGTTTGCGAGAGAAGCTGACGATGCTCTCGATGGCCAGATTGAACAGGCCAGCTGCATTCCATTTGGTGCTCCCGGCATGGCGAACAGTGCGATTGTAGGGCAGTTCGATGGTACGAAAGCCTACCCAGCCGATCATGCCTTTGAGAATCCTGGAGCGTTCATCCAGGGCCCGCAGGGCTGCCAGCGGCGCAGGCCCAATCAATCGGAAATCGCTGACATCGGCCGGCATGTCCACCTTCTCCACCAGGCGCTGCATGACCCAGTAGTAAGCCCGGGCACTCATGCGCTTGAACCACGAATCACCGATTCTCAGGTTGCGCTGCATGTTCACCACGTCGTAGCCGCGTTGCCAGTAGTCCACCATGGCCGCGATGAGCTCTGGTGGATCCTGCAGGTCGACATCAATGAAGATCAGCGCACTGCCACGGGCATGGTCTATCCCGGCGCTCAGTGCAGCCTCTTTGCCGAAGTTGCGACTCAGGGACAGGCAACGTACAGATGACCCATCCTGATAGTGGCGAAGAATGTCGGCCGTCCGGTCATTACTGCCGTCGTCGACATAGAGGATTTCGCAGGAGACGGGTAAGCGCTTCACCACGCGGGTGATTCGCTGGTGGAACTCGGGGATGGTTTCCTCTTCCTGGAAGCAAGGGACCACGATGGTTAACAAGGGATCAGGGCGCTCGGGAAAGCGATGTAATGTCTGCATGATTGAATGTCCAAAAACGATGTGCAATGAATCCAAGTGCAGTGAGGCTTAAGGTCACTACGACTTGGGAGATGAGCGGTGACAGATTCGACTTGATGAGGAACCACATACCCACGCCATTGCCGAAGTTTGTGGTTAACGCGACCAGTGCAAACCTGACAGGCTGAAACTTACGAGAGCCATCTGCCACAAAACAGAGCGCCCTATTTCCAATGAAGCTCGCGATTGCGCCAACCATGCCGCCACAGATACTGGCCAGTAACGGAGTAACGAATTCTGTCGTAACCAGCAATAGGAACACCGCATAATGGACTCCCGTTGCTATGAAGCCGATCCCCAGATAACGAATCAGTAAGGTAGTAAGAGGTGGGGTTTGATTTTCCATGCCCAAAGCCTATGGAGGCAAAGGTGAAAAAATAGTGAACTAAATGTAAATGCGTAATTAGCCGAATCTATATATGGTAAGTAACAAGTCGGCGCACTAGGCTAGCACGCTACAATATCAGAGGGATTGCCTGAAAATTACGCTTTCGAAATAAAAGCCTTCCGATAACGCATGCATGACCCGTGGATTACAATGTTGACAAGATAAGGAAACACCGGGTGGCATTGAGATAGATTCCCCGAATTAAGGGGGACCTAATGGTTACACAAAATGAAACATATACAAGCACCGTTGTTCCTTACAGCCCTGACATATTGGATGATTTGCCAATTGATGATCAGCTGGCCGTAGAGTTTTTCGCAACAGCACGTTGTGCCAGTTTCAAACAGGCTGCCCGAGGGCTCAATGTGCCAGTGGTAGGCCTGCGGAAACGCTTGGAGAAACTGGAAGAGCACATTGGTGCTCCCGTGTTTGTCTACAAACACAACAAGCTTGCCCTGACCCGCACAGGCGAGAGGGTCAGCCATTACCTGTGCCAGCTCTTCGGCCCAGACGGCCTTGGCAAGTCCGGTGAAAAGGAAGTCCCCAGGCTTACCATCGCGATCACAGAGCCAGTGCTGAACGACATCGTAAACCGCGATCTAGTCGCCTACGTGCGTGATCATGCCGAAATGCAGCTGGAAATCCATTCAGAATGCACAACGCAGATGCTTTCTGAGTGTGAAGTCGATGTGGGTATCGCTTTGGTGAGCCCAGATGATAAAGGCGCGCTTGATCGCCATCCTACGTATAGGTTTGAACGGCTTGGCCGGATTGGGCACGCCCTGTTCATTTCCAGCCGCTATTCAAGAAGCGTCACCCTTCCAGTGGAGAGCTTGGATTTGCACAACTTCATGCTCGTTGTCCCTTGGGATGAAGAGATCTTGGCGGGCTCACGAAAGTGGGCATCGATAATGGCTGAGCATCAGGGCGGTACCACTCGGGTCAAGAGCTACAACCTATCACGAGGCCTTGTCGTTGGCGGTGCGTGTATTGGAGTGCTGCCCGACTACAGCCGAAAACTGGAGAGAAATATCCTACCCGTGCCGGGTTTCCTGGACGACCTGGAGGAGAAAGATGTCTATCTTGTTATCAAAACGAAGCTTGTCCGCAATCCGCAGGTTTTGGAAATTCGAAGATTGATCAAGAAGAGCTTCTTTGATAAGAAGGACTGGCTTGTTCGGTAACAGTTTTGTTAGGTTTGAAACTCCTCCGTTAACACTACAGAAACACAACTGTCATATTCGCTTGCAACCTAGTCAGAGTGCTTAGAACAAAGGCATCTTGTTACAGCAGGTGACAACCGTGGCCTGCTCCCATCTGCAAGATAAATTTAGGCCGGCGCAGGGCGAAATATAACGTCGGTAGCTAAGCACTTAACATACGAGAGGCAAGCAATGATCCGTTCTTCGAACATGCGGGAAAAGCTGTTGGCTGCCGCAATAATAGGCACATTTTCCTCGCAAGCATTCTCCGGAACAGTAACCACTGACGGAGCTGACATCGTTCTGAAGACCAAGGGCGGTCTTGAAGTATCGACTTCTGACAAGGAATTCAGTTTCAAACTGGGCGGCCGAGTTCAGGCCGACTACGGCCGTTTCGATGGTGTCTTCACCAAGAATGGCGATACCGCTGACGCAGGCTACTTCCGTCGCGCCTACCTTGAGCTCGGTGGCGTGCTGTACCGCGACTGGAAGTATCAGCTCAACTACGACCTTTCCCGCAACACGGGCAACGACTCCGACGGCTACTTCGACGAAGCCAGCCTGACCTACACGGGTTTCAAGCCGGTGCAACTGCGCTTTGGCCGTTTCTACACCGACTTCGGTCTTGAGAAAGCCACCAGTTCGAAGTGGACCACCGCCATGGAGCGGAACCTCTCGTACGACCTGGCGGACTGGATCAACGACAACGCCGGCATGGGTGTTCAAGCCACCAGCACCATCGCTGACATGGCTTATGTTTCCGGTAGCGTTTTCAGCGAAACCAATAACAACTCGGATGGCGACAGCACCAAGCGCTACAACGTACGTGGCGTGTTCGCACCGCTGCACAGTGATGGCAACGTCCTGCACGTCGGTGCTCAGTACGCTTACCGCGACCTCAAAAACAGTGCGGTCGATACCCGGATTCGTTCGCGTCTGGGCGTCCGCGGTGTAGATACCAATGGCGGCGGCGATGCCGGCACCAACGGCAACCGCATGCTGTTTGGCGGTGCTGCTGCACAAGATGGCCTGTGGAAGGACGACTCGGTCTGGGGTCTCGAAGGTGCCTGGGCCACCGGCCCGTTCTCGGTTCAAGCGGAATACCTTCGCCGCAAGCTGAAAGCTGACCAGGCCAACAACGACATGAAGGCCTCCGGTTACTACGCCCAGATGGCTTACACCCTGACCGGCGAGCCGCGTATCTACAAGCTCGATGGTGCCAAGTTCGACACTATCAAACCAGAGAACAAGGAACTGGGGGCCTGGGAAGTCTTCTACCGCTTTGACGATATCAAGGTCGAAGACGGCAACCTGGTCACCGCGGCGGACCAATCGAACGAGCGCAAGGCCAAGAGCCACACGGTGGGTGTGAACTGGTACGTCAACGAGGCGGTGAAAGTCAGTGCCAACTACATCAACGTGCGCACCGACAACAACGAGAACACCGTGGGCGACGACAGCGGCAATGCCATCGTGACCCGCCTGCAATACGTCTTCTGATCCCTCTCATCAGTCTGACGTGAGAAAGCCGGAAGCGCTCAACGTGCTTCCGGCTTTCCTGTTTCTGGAGGTGATCAAGCATGGAGCGCCCTCCTCCTACCTGCTTTCGCTTACCGATGACCGCTCTTGCCAAAGCTCGGCGAATCTGATGTGATTGCCGCGTCGGGCTTTGCATGGTGGCCGTGCAAGCAAATCAAACCTGACTCCTATTCATGATTGAACCTGATTCGACGTCCAGCTTCGCGTCTAACGGCCCTACAAGCGCAGCTACCCCAACGTCGCTCATTAGGGGATAGTCATGCCTGCAAAAAAGCTGCTTCAACCTCTCGCTGCTCAGCTGCACGCCTCGTTCTCGGCTTCTGGCCGCCCGTACTCTCATCTGCACCTCCACCAGCTGTTCCACGCGGCCATCGGCTCCGTTGCACCGCAAGTTGCCATCCAAGACAAGCTGCCAATTCAGGTCTGTCGTGACAACGAGACACGGCAGTACAACCTCTACGCGGCGGTCGAGCGGGCGAAAACGTGCTTAGGATTGACCGATCTTCAAGCAGTCGGTGTGGCTGAAGAAGTCATTGAGGTGCTACGAACTGCGGGAATCGGCGTGAACCAGGTTCGCCTGCTCCTTGACCCCTCCTTCAGCTCGAAGACTCGCAAAAAGGCCTTCAAGGCTCTCTGCAAGAACCTGGATCTGAACGAGCTAGGCGATCGCTTCGTCCCCAAGACTGCCACGTTGGCCATCGCTGCTGGTATTGCGCCGCCTCCCAAAATGTCGTGGAAGGATCGCTTCGCCCTGGCTGCAAATTCCCCCATGCGGGGGCCAAGCGAGCTCATCAGCATGGTCAACCGGGATGAGTGTTATCTGTGGGTATTCCCACCGACTGACCATCATGCGACGGCTCCAGCGACGCATGACCGTTTCTTTGGTGAAAAGACCCACCCGAGCGCAGAAATGGGCATGGGGTTCAGCATCATCGATTCCGGCTGGACCCGCCCCAAGTACCCGCTATCCAGGCAGTCACAAGAGACCTTCATCCAGTATTCGCTTTCTGCGCCGATGTGGTCCTGGCGCGCACAAAGTGACACCTGGCGCCTGGGAAACATCCTGCGTTCAAGAATCCTTGACGGGGCTCCTTGGCATAACGAGCCTCTGAGTGACGTGCTTCCGAGCGGCCTTAAATCCCTGCCCCGGATCTATGGGTGCGAAACCTGCCGAACGCTGTTCATTGAGAATCACAGCGACTACCCGGATGTACCCACTCAGTGCCAATGCGGTGAGGCGAGCAGCACGGGTGACCAAAACGAGTCATCTGCTCTCAATAGCTGATTTTCCTTACGGTGGCGGGCTGAGCCCCCCGTTAGGGATTGGCTATGGGAGCGGGATTCGCTCACCCCAAACCTGAAGGCGCCGCCACCTAACCGAGCGATATGAGCTGAATGCTCGCGGAGTAGATATGCAAAAGAGTAAAAACAAACAGGACACCCTGGCGGCGATCAATGCGCTTGTCGAGATTGCGTATGATCAGGGATTTGCGGACGGACACGGAGTCGGCAATCAAGTCGGTTTCGTAGCCGGTGTCATGAGCCTCAAAGCTGCATTGGCCTGCGGCTTACGGCATGGCTCACCTGAGTGCGGAAAGGCCCTTGAAAGCCTCAAGCGCATCGGGATCGACGAGTGAGAGAAAAGTACGGGTCGTGCGCTGATCGCGCACGACCCGTACTTCTACTTCAGGTCATTTCCCTGCTTAGCTTCATGATTGAAGCTCAGGGATCAGGTGCTTCTGCGGTAGGCCAACAGGCGCAAGGCGTTGAAGACGACCAACAGTGTGGAGCCCTCATGGATCGCAACAGCGGCACCAATGCTCAAGCCCATGATGGTGGACGGAACCAGGATGGCCACAATCCCCAAGCTGACGAACAGATTCTGGTGGATGATCGATCGCGTGTGACGGCTCAGCCCCACCGCAAATGGGAGTTGCCTGATGTCGTCAGCCATAAGCGCGATATCAGCCGTTTCCAGGGCAACATCAGATCCAGCAGCCCCCATTGCGATACCAACGCTCGAACTGGCCATGGCAGGGGCATCATTGACGCCGTCACCCACCATGGCCACCTTGGCGCTAAGGCGCAGGTTTTTGATGGCCTTGACCTTGTCTTCCGGCATCAGGTCTCCCCACGCTTCATCTAAGCCAACTTGTTTGGCTACAGCCTCTGCAACGCGGTTGTGGTCTCCAGAAATCATGACCATGCGTTCGATGCCCATCTCTCTAAGCTTCTGGAGTGCCTCTTTGGCCCCCTCCCGGGGTGTGTCCAATAGCCCGATAGCGCCCAGATCCTTGTCAGCACGCCGTACCACCATGGTGGTACGGCCTGACTGACGTAGACGCTCCGCAGCCTCCAGGGCTGCCTTGCTGAGTGCGGGAATACCATTGGTACCGAACATCTCGACCTTGCCAATCCAGACGAACTGCCCATCAAGCTCAGCACGCACGCCGCGGCCAATCATGTTGCTCATGTTCTTGGCTTGGAATCGGCACCGTGTGCCAATCATCTCTTCACCGTCACGCACAATTGCCGCAGCCAGCGGATGGTCGCTCATCGACTCCACAGCGATGGCGACGTTTAGCAGATCCTCGATCTGCGTGCCGCCTATGGGTATTACATCGGTGATACGTGGGCGCCCTTCGGTCAGGGTACCGGTCTTGTCGAATGCCATGGCATTCAATGATCCAAGCTCTTCAAGTGGCGCACCGCCCTTGATCAGCACGCCACCTCGGGCTGCCCTGGCGATGCCAGAGAGAATGGCGCTTGGTGTAGCGATCGCGAGCGCGCAGGGGCTGGCTGCAACCAGTACGGCCATCGCCCGGTAGAACGAGTCACGGAACGGCTCGTCAAGGAAAATGCCGGCAAATAGCAGCCCGACTACCAGCAGTAAAACCAACGGGACGAATATGCGTTGGAAGCGGTCCGTGAATCGCTGGGTCGGTGACTTCCTGACTTCGGCTTCACTGACCATCTTGATGACCCGCGCCAAGGTACTCTCCGTAGAGCGCCGGGTTACCTCAACCTCGATGAGCGTTTCGCCATTGATGGTACCGGCGAAGACTTTCGAGGCTGCATCCACTGCATCTGGCTTGCTGCGTGCGAGTTCGGCATCAGGAACAGGTTGCTTGTCCACGGGGACGCTCTCACCGGTTACTGGCGCCTGGTTGATACTTGAGGAGCCTACGACTACAAAACCATCGGCCGGCAGGCGGTCATTGGGGCGCACGATGACAACGTCACCGGGAACCAGCAGCTCCACGGGCATCTCCACCGTGCCATTTGCTCTGCGTACGATCGCGGTGGCTGGTGCGAGCTTGGACAGTGCCTCAATCGCTTTCTTGGCCCGCCCCATCGCGTAGCTTTCAAGGGAATGCCCCAGACTGAACAGGAACAGCAGCAGAGCCCCCTCCGCCCAGGCGCCGATGCTCGCGGCACCGACTGCGGCGAGAAGCATCAGCGAGTCGATCTCGAAGCGTTTCTGACGGATGTTGGTAACCGCTTCCTTAGTGGTGAACCATCCACCGAACACGTAGGCCGACACGTACAGAATCAGAGGCAGACGATCAATCAGGCCAAGTTTTCCTGCGAGAGCTCCGGCACCCAGGAGAGCACCACAGATCAGCGCGAAAATCAGCTCTGTGTTCATTCCAAAAATGCCGCCATGCTCATGGCTATGACCTTCATGCCCGGCTTGGTCATCAGGGCGTTCAAGCAAACTCTTCATAACTCGTCCCTTCTGGGGTCAAGGCTTCCAATTGCCCTCTGCAGTTGGGGAGCCGTCTCTGTTGGTTGGCTAAGATCTATTGCACGGTTTGCCCGAGCCCAGGCGTTAACATTTCGAAGCTATGGGGTATCGGGCGTAATAAAAAATGCCAGGCACTGCCTGGCATTTATGAATTCTCTAATTGTTCTGTTCAAATCGTTTACTACTTGTTGTTGATGCATTGCGAATACATCGAGTAACGAACAGTCTTGAGCGTGCCCTGGGAGTCCTCGAAGGTCATCAACCGTGGATAGACCTGGCAGGTACGGGGGTCCTGCGACTGACGTACGAATTTCGCAACGTCTATCTTCATGCCATATTTGTAATCCTGAATCTCTGGCATTGGCTTGCCATTTTTCTCCGCGTACTTGGCCACTGCGGTCTGGTGTTCCTTGGTGTATTGAAGCTGCTTGCTCTCGGAGAAAGTGTTGGCCTGCGAAGCCACCGAGAAAACAACAAGTGCAGCAGCGATAATTAGCTTTTTCATAAAACCCTCTCAATTTCAAAACTTCTCGGGCGTAACCTTAGCAATGCATAGGCATCACCGGCATGACGAGAAACTTACAATTTTGAAAGGTAAGTGCATCTACTTCACTTTAAACAAAAAAGCCCACAACACGTGTTGTGGGCTTCTCTTTAGCGGAGGCTGTTAGCTAACCACTTCGGCCTCGTCGCCGTCTTCATCCTTGCGGTGTGCCCAGTGATACAGGGCAGGCAGTACCAGCAAGGTCAGTGCGGTGGAGGACAGGATCCCGCCAATCACCACCGTCGCCAATGGCCGCTGAACTTCGGCACCGGTGCCGGTGGCCAAAGCCATCGGGATGAAGCCCAGGGACGCTACCAAGGCTGTCATCAGAACAGGTCGCAGACGGGTCAATGCACCTTCATCGACTGCCTGTCTGAGCGTTCGTCCCTCCTCCCTTAGCCCGCGGATGAAGGCAATCATCACCAGGCCGTTCAGTACTGCAACGCCGGACAGTGCAATGAAGCCGACACCTGCCGAGATCGACAGTGGGATGTCCCGCAGCCACAACGCCACAACACCACCGGTGAGTGCGAATGGAATACCGGTGAAGACCAGCATGCCGTCCTTCAGGTTGTTGAACATCAGGAACAACAAGGTCATGACCAGCAGCAAGGCGACTGGAACAACGATCTGCAGGCGTTTGGCAGCCGACTGCAGCTGCTCGAACTGGCCCCCCCAAGTCGTCCAGTAGCCCGCAGGAATTTGCACCTTCTTGTCCAGCGATGCGGTCGCCTCCTCAACGAAGGACCCCAGATCGCGGCCTCGAACGTTGGCGCTGACGATAACCAGACGTTTGCCGTTCTCGCGGCTGATTTGGTTCGGGCCCAGTTGCAGGTCCAGATTGGCGACCTGGGACAGCGGGATGAAGCCGATCTGATTGGCACCCTGTGCCGCATTGGCAGGTACCGGGATCAGCAAGCTGGACATACCCGCTACGTCGGTGCGAACGGTCTCTGGTAGGCGTACTACCATGTCGAACCGACGGTCGCCCTCATACAGCGTGCCGGCCTGACGGCCACCCACGGCGATAGCGATCGAGTTCTGAACATCCGCGATGTTCAGGCCGTAGCGTGCTGCTTTTTCGCGGTCAATGTTGATGGTCAGCACCGGCAGGCCGGATGTCTGCTCAACTTTCACTTCCGATGAGCCCGGGACCGCTTTGAGCGCTGCCGCGATCTTGTTGGCGGTGTTGTTGAGCACGTCCATGTCATCGCCGAAGACTTTCACAGCGACGTCACTACGCACGCCCGAAATCAGCTCGTTGAAACGCAGTTGGATTGGCTGCGACAACTCGTAGTTGCTTCCTGGAACACCCGCTGCGGCCTTCTGCACTTCAGCAATCAGCTCATCACGAGGCTTCTTCGGGTTAGGCCACTGATCCTGAGGCTTGAGCATGATGTAGGCGTCAGAGGCGTTCGGCGGCATCGGGTCAGATGCAATTTCTGCGGTACCCGAGCGTGCGAACATCCGCTCAACTTCAGGCACCTGCGCAATCACCGCTTTCTCCAGACGCTGCTGCATCTCGACAGATTGAGTGAGGCTCGTTCCAGGCACACGCATGGCCTGCATCGCAAAGTCACCCTCACTGAGGCTTGGGATGAACTCGCTACCCATACGACTTGCCAGCAAACCACTGAGCACGACCAAGGCTACTGCGGCCGAGAAAGCGATGTTCCGATGTCCCAGCACCCATTGCAGAACCGGTTCATAGCGCAGTCGAGCTGTGCGCATGACCACGCCTTCCTCTTCCTTCACCTTGCCAGTGACGAACATGGCAATAGCTGCAGGAACAAAGGTAACGGACAGGACCATTGCACCCAGCAGCGCCATCACAACGGTGAAGGCCATCGGGTGGAACATTTTGCCTTCGACGCCGGTGAGGGCGAAGATCGGCAGGTACACCACCATGATGATCAGCTGACCGAAGATCAGCGGCCGGCGAGCTTCTCGCGCCGCGGCAAAGACCTCGTGGAAGCGTTCGGTTTTGGTGAGCATGCGGCCATGCTTATGTTGCGCATGAGCCAGTCGACGGATCGCGTTTTCTACAATAACCACGGCACCGTCGACGATGATGCCGAAGTCGAGTGCCCCCAAACTCATTAAGTTGGCACTGACCTTGTTGTTGAACATGCCTGTGAAGGTGAACAGCATGGACAGCGGAATCACCATCGCGGTGATCAGAGCCGCACGGATGTTGCCGAGGAACAGGAACAGAATGGCGATAACCAGGATCGCGCCTTCCACCAGGTTCTTCTTCACCGTCGCGATGGCTTTTTCAACCAGGTTGGTACGGTCGTAAACAGTCACAGCCACCACGCCCTTTGGCAGGGTGCGGTTGATGTCCGCCAATTTGGCGGCGACAGCTTGAGATACGGTGCGGCTGTTTTCACCAATCAGCATGAACACGGTACCGAGCACGACTTCGCGGCCGTTCTCAGTAGCAGCACCTGTACGGAGCTCTTTACCGATGCTGACGTCAGCAACGCTGCTGATGCGAATCGGTGCACCATCCACACTGGTGATCACGATGTTGGCGATGTCTTCGATATTGCCTACCTGACCCGGTGCACGGATGAGCAACTGTTCACCATTACGCTCGATGTAGCCGGCACCGACGTTGGCGTTGTTACTTTCCAACGCTGCGACCAGGTCATTGAGTGTCAGCTTGTAGGTAGCCAGGCGCTTTGGATCCGGCGCAACCAGGAACTGCTTGGCATAACCGCCGATGGTATTGATCTCGGCCACACCCGGGACGTTACGCAGCTGAGGCTTGATGATCCAGTCCTGGATCACGCGCAGGTCGGTCGGGGTGTACGGCGTACCGTCCTCTTTGACCGCGCCATCTTCGGCTTCAACAGTCCACAGGAAGATCTCGCCGAGGCCGGTAGATACCGGACCCATGACGGCCTCTACACCTTCTGGCAGCTGTTCCTTCGCAACCTGCAGCCGCTCGTTGATCAACTGGCGGGCAAAGAAGATGTCAGTGCCATCCTTGAAGATCACGGTGACCTGAGACAGGCCAGAGCGAGACAGGGAACGGGTCTGCTGAAGGCCCGGGAGACCGGCCATGGCCGTTTCAACTGGAAACGTGATCCGTTGTTCGGTTTCCAAGGGCGAGTAACCAGGCGCTGCAGTGTTGATCTGCACCTGGACGTTGGTGATATCGGGTACCGCATCGATGGGCAGCTTTTGATAGCTGTAGATACCGATACCCGCCATGATCAGAACGGCGATCATTACTACGATGCGCTGCTCGATGGCGAATCTGATGATACGTTCAAACATGAGAAATCATCCTGTCAGTTCGCATCAGTGACCGTGTTCGGCAGAAGCTTTGCCGAGCTCGGACTTGAGTGTGAAGCTGCCACTGGTTGCTACCTGGGCGCCGGCTTCAATACCGTCGATGATTTCCACGTACCCATTGTCGCGGCGACCCAGTTTTACCGGGCGGGTGTCAAAGCCATCTGGGGTGCGTACGAATACCGAAGGTTTGTCTTCAACGGTCTGCACAGCGTGCTCAGGGACCGCTACGGCAACTCGATCGGTCTGGGAGGTGACCGCAATGTTTACGAACAGGCCTGGACGCCAGGCGCCGTTGGGGTTGGTCAAGGTGACGCGGACAGTAGCTGCACGGTTTTGCTCGCCCAGCAGGCTGCCGACATAACCCACCTTCCCTTCGACCTCGACGTTCATGTCAGGCGAAGAGACTTTCACTGCACGGCCAGTCGTGACCTTGCCCAGATCTGTCGGCGGAACTGCGAAGGTCGCCCAGACCTGATTCAGGTCGGAAAGGATGAAGGCGTTGGTCGCCTCGCTGACGACTTCGCCGACGGTCAGGTGTTTCTCCACTACCACGGCGTCGAAGGGAGCGCGGAGCTCGTAACGATTACCGCCAACAGAGTTAACCGAGGCACCGATTGCGCCGACCTTCTGCTTGGCGTTGGCCAAGGAGATATCCGCCTCTTGCAGCGCTTGGCGTGCTTGGAGGTAGTCTTGCTCTGCGGAGATCTTGTCCTGCCACAGTTGCTTCTCACGCTCGAAGGTGACACGCGCCAGTTCGACGCGACGCTGTGCGGCCTGTTGTTCGCTGCGCAGGTCAGAGATCTGCTGGCTGGCGATTACCGCCAGGACTTGCCCTTTCTTGACCGTCTCGCCCAAGTTGGCCTGGACAGCCTCAACAACGCCAGGAACACGAGGAACCACGTGGGCAGTACGATCTTCGTCGAAGCGAATTTCGCCCGGGAAGCTCACGACGGTACCGAGGTCACGAGGCGCTGCAGCTTCCAAGGCAACACCGGCGGCCTTGATCTGTTCAGCGCTGAGCGTCAGCTTGCCCTCTTCTTCACCGCCCTCTTCGCTATGACCTTCTTCACCATGGCCCTCATCACCTTCCTCTTTGGCGGCAGATGCGGCTTTCTTTTCGTCGCCATGGCCATCGTTAGCGCCATGCTCAGCGGTACTGGCGGCTTGCTGTCCGGAACTATTGTTCCAGGCAAGGCTGCCAAATCCGAGGGCTGCCACAGCGGCTACCGCGAGGGCGATCTTGCGTTTGTTATCCATTGCTACTCCTGCTGATCGTAGGCACCGGCTTGTTCAAGGCTGTGTGCCGAAGAAAATGTTTGGCCCGTTCAGCGAGCGCCGGCAGTTGAGCCGACTTCGCCATAAACCCTTTCCACCTGCGCACGCGCATTGGTCGCCGCTGCCAACGATTCGAGGTATTGGCCACGAGCGACGATCAAGGTGCGCTGGGCATCCAGCACTTCGATGAAGCCAAATTTGCCCATCTCGAAGCCGCGGGTTGCGGTCTCTACGGCTTGTTGGGCTGATGGCAGAATGGTCTTGTCGTAGGACTCGACCTCCTGCATGGCGGTGGACCACTGGTTCAACGCGGTTTGGGTTTCGGTGCGCAGACGCAGCTCCACAGCATTGCGCTGGTCTCGGGCCTGATCTGCACGACGAGAAGCGGAAAGAATGTTGCCTTGGTTACGATCGAACAGCGGCAACGGCATAGACAGGCCCACAGTGTTGACCCGCTCGCGCACAGAGCGGTCGTACTGGCTACCTACGCTGACAGTAAGGTTCGGGATACGCTGAGCTTTCTCTGATCCGAGCGAGGCGTCGCTCTTGTCGATCTGAACCACGGCCTGACGCATTTCTGCTGTTTGGTCGAGCTTAGCCAGCAGATCTTCAGTGCGAGGTGGCAAGCCCGGGGAGAGGGTTGGCGATTCGAGTCGATCAAACACGGTGACTGAGCTCCCGGTAATTTGAGCGAGCTGTTGGTAAGCGGTCGCTTTTTCCGTTTCTGCACGTCGAACTTGCAGCTGGGCTTCGGCCAGTTGCACTTGAGCGCGGGTCGCCTCCACTGGGGACGACTTACCTGCGCGAACACGGCCATCGACGATGCGAAGACCGCGCTCAGTCAGTTCGAGAGATTGCTTGGCCAGGTCGAGACCTGTCTGGGCCCGCAACGCGGCGTAAAAGGCTTGGACGACATCTGCACGCAGGCCGTTAACGCGACGGTCTAACTCAAGCTGTGCGGCGGTCTGCCCGTATGTGGCGACGTCAACACGAGCCCCCCGCTTACCGCCCAGCTCAAGGGTCTGGCTGAGAGAGACAGTCGTCTGGCTGGTGTTACGACGGGTGTCTTCCACGTCATACGAGATTGTGGGGTTGGGGATAAGCCCGGCCTGCTTGCGAGCACCATCAGCGATCCCAATTTCTTGCCTGGCCGCGGCCAGGTCTGGGTTGGCATCCATGGCCGTCGAAAGCGCCTGGGGCAAGCTGATGCTTTGGGCAAGGGCTGCAGGCGCCATCAACCCAGAGATGACTGCACAGAGTGCAGCGATCTTCCAGGGCGAGACGG
Source organism: Lelliottia jeotgali (assembly GCF_977070485.1). Taxonomy (NCBI): domain Bacteria; kingdom Pseudomonadati; phylum Pseudomonadota; class Gammaproteobacteria; order Enterobacterales; family Enterobacteriaceae; genus Lelliottia; species Lelliottia jeotgali. The sequence continues at coordinate 162,219 of NZ_CDRVFO010000006.1, read as the reverse complement.
GGGTCTTGGGTAAGACATTGCGGTTATACCGGGGCACTTTGATGGTCCTCGTGCACAAACTTCGATAAAGCTTGGCGAGAACGCCGAAACAGCTGCCAAGCCCCACTTGATTAGGTGATGGCACTCTAATGAGCGGTAGCTATCAGAGGGGTGGCTAGAAAATTACAATTTCGTAAGAAAGCTTTGTAATGCCCGTAAATACTGGGAAACCCAACCCGACACGATGATTTCGATACAAGCAACAGAGATGGCAAACACGCGGTGCGAAGGTGCCGAATAACAGGTAGATGACGAAATTGTAATTGTCCTATCACCTTCCCGTTATCTTCGGCCTGCAAATATGAGCTCGCGCTACGCTAGGCGCGCCGCCGGGTCAGAACAACTAACGACACCCGCGCCGGTAAACATAATAAAAACTGCCGTGAATCAAAGGAGCATCGGATGAAAATCAAAGTACCACTGTATTTGGCGGCAGTTTCTGCGCTGTCTGGAAGCTATGCTATTTCGGCACAAGCTGAAGACAAGCCAGAAGGCTTCATTGAAGGCAGCAGCCTTACAGTGTTGAACCGTAACTTCTACTTCAACCGTGATAACCGCGACAGCACCGCCCCCACTTACAACAGTGGCAAGGGCAATACGAACGGCTACTCCGAAGCCTGGGCGCACGCGATCATCAGCAAATTCAACTCCGGGTTTACCCAAGGTACCGTTGGCTTTGGCGTTGATGCCTTTGCCATGATCGGCCTCAAGCTCGACACCGGTGATGGGCGCAACGGCGGCCGTAGCTCCTTCGACGTGCTGCCCGTTGATAACAAGGGTGAAGCTCGCGACGAATACACCAAGGTCGGCGGCGCAGCCAAAGTCCGCTTGTTCGATACCATCGTGAAAGTGGGTGATGTCTTCCCATCGACCCCGGTCGTCGCATCGGGTGACTCTCGCCTGCTGCCAGAGAGTTTCCGCGGTGTGACCGTTGAGAACACCAGCATCCAGGGCCTTACCCTCCAGGGTGGTCGTCTGCATGCGATGAGCCAGCCGGTCTCAAGCAACCTGAACGACAACTTCGTGACGTTCTACGGCGGCCCGGTCAACTCGCCATGGATCGGTTACGGTGGCGGTGACTACTCGATCAACGACAACTGGACTGTGAGCGTCTACGCCAGCCAGCTGAAAGACGTCTGGAATCAGTACTACGCCGGCACAAGCGTGGTTTACCCGCTGAGCGACGATCTGGCGCTGATCGGTGGCTTCAACTACTACAAAGCCGTAGATGAAGGTAAGAAGCGCCTGGGTGAATTCGACAACAACATCTGGAGTGCCAAGGTCGGTGTGCGTTACGGTGCCCACACCCTGGCCCTGTCGCATCAGCGCAACAACGGCGACGACGATTTCGACTACCTGCGTCAGTCGGACTCGATTTTCGTCGACAACTCCATCCAGTACAGCGACTTCAACTCGCCGAAAGAGCGTTCCTGGATGCTGCGCTATGACCTGAACTTCACCAGCTACGGCATTCCAGGCCTGACGTTCATGACGCGCTACGCCAGAGGCTCGGGTGCGGATTACTCGAACGCTAACCAGTTCTACATGCGCACTGATGACAACGGCAACCCGCTCGACAATCAGAAGCGTTGGGAGCGTGACGTCGAAGTCAAATACGTTGTCCAAACCGGTCCAGCAAAAGATCTGTCCTTCCGGTTGCGCCAGGCAACCACACGTGCCACTGCATTCGAATCGGATCTGGATGAAACCCGTGTGATCATTGAGTACCCGCTTTCGATTCTGTAATTCGCTAACTGGACCAGTTATTCATTAACTGGTCCTATTAGTAAAACGAGCATTACGAATTCACCTTGAGTGGCTTAAGTGCTCCTTTGGTAAAAGGTGGATATTTGGCGCCCATTGGGCGCCTTTTTTTTACCTAAAATTCAAGCAAGCGTTCGATTGTACGCATTGCATGCCGGTGAAGTTCATGACTACACCAATGACCAGCTTCCTCGATGTGAGCGACCTCGCCGTCATCTGAGCGGAACGAAGCCAGCACAAAAAAGAAAATAACCCAATACTTCATAAGGTCAAATCACCTGCTGGAGAGAGGGCCCGCAACTGTCAAACCCAAACCGCGACAAGATATACCGCCAGACTATCAACTGTATTACCTAGAAATTACAAATCCGTCATTTGAGCCCCGGCACGCTCATTTTGATTTACCATCCCTTTCAATAATGCCGGCGCGCGTGCGCGGTTAACTGCTCAGTGATATCGAGACAAAATCCCATGCGAATTCTGGTAATTGAGGATGAAGTAAAAACTGCGGAGTATGTGCGTCAAGGTCTGACGGAATGTGGCTATGTCGTAGATTGCGTCCACACCGGGTCAGATGGATTATTCTTGGCTAAGCAGCACGAATATGAGCTGATTATCCTGGATATAAATCTGCCAGAGATGGACGGTTGGCAGGTCCTTGAGTTGTTGCGTCGTAAAAACTGCCCTTCCCGTATCATGATGCTGACGGCGAGAAGCCGGCTGGCGGATAAGGTCCGGGGGCTGGAGAACGGAGCAGATGACTACCTGATCAAGCCATTTGAGTTCCCTGAGCTGCTGGCCCGGGTTCGCGCCTTGATGCGCAGGTCAGATCACCCTGCATCCGTAGAGGTCATTCGCGTCGCTGACCTGGAGCTTGATCAGAGCCGGCACAGGGCATTCAGGGACGGTCAGCGCATTGACCTGACCACGAAAGAATTCGCGTTACTGCATTACCTGATGCGTAATACCGGTGTGGTGCTGAGCCGCACCCAAATTATTTCGCAGGTTTGGGATATGAATTTTGACTGCGACACAAACGTTGTAGAGGTGTCGATTCGAAGACTCAGAGCCAAGATAGATGACCCTTTCGAGACCAAACTGATACATACGCTTCGGGGCGTAGGGTATGTGCTTGAAAAACGATAGTTGCCAAGCTCTCTAGTACCGAAAATCCGCTACATGCTCCCGTCGCTTGCGAACTTGAGGTTTCTGTTTACGATCCGCGGCGCTGATTCCTCACTCAACAAATGAGGTAGGCTGTACATGAGGTATAGCATTGATTATCAGCAGGTTTCGCAAGGACAATCCGATGCCAGCATTGATGCCTGTCCAGCTGACATTGTCTTCAACAGCGACCATGGCCTAGCTCTTATCCCGTGCGTTGGCGATGTTATCAACCTCCCCTCTACGGCGGTCAAAGAAGGGGTTTGCGGCATCGTTAGATCAAGGATTTTCAATTATCTCAGAGGTCCTGAAGAGCTGTACTGTCACGTCAATATTCTCGTTGAGGAGGCGGACATCAATTTCGAAAGTCTCATCTCGGAATACATGCGCAATCAGTCACGTGCTCGCTCGCCTTCTTCATAAAGTCGAAGGCGGGCCAGTCCATTAATGGTTGTGTATGGGTGAGGGTTCAGCAGAGCGAGCGCCTACTGAGCACCAGAGATGAATAGTCACAGCCTAGTGGTTTAACGCGGTACTGCTGGTGTACGCAGGGCCGGACTCATTGTTTTTTGAATGGCGCATTGCAGCACATAGAAATATAAAACCCCGGAAGCAAATACGATTGCGGACAGATAAGCAAACTCAGAGTCTAAAACCCCGGAAACCATATACAATTTAATCGTGATAGAACCCATAATAATTCCGGTACAGTACATGACGCCTGTGAACTGATTGCCCAAAAAACTCAGTATGCCGCTGAAGGCATTGTTCGCACTCAACAGCATTGCTTTCAGTATCGTCCAGCCGAGAACTGGCAGAAAAGCCTTGATCATGAAGGCGAATAACATCGACGATGCAAACAGTTTTATCGGGGTTTCTGCCCACGGCTTGATGGTGCCGTCTACTTCAACGCCGGTATACAAGATGATATTCAGAATAATCGCCATAAGGGTGCATATGCCGAGGCGTATCATTTCCCGCTTAAGCGGGGCCATCATTATCACTGCGTGAATCTTGTTTCCAAAGTATCGTTTTAGTCCTTGGATCGACATTTTTCTTCCTATGCTCTCGGGTATGACGCTGTTGTAGCGTTGTATGACGGTCATGCTTTTACCCGAAGAGAGGTGACGCTTCAACGGTCCTGAATTGCGCAGGGGATCTCATGTCCTTCCCCTGGCTGGGTAGCTTGCTGAGAAATTCTCATCTACCTGCGTGGCAACGATGCGGCCACCCCGCCGCCGTCAGAGCTCTGGAGGACTGGCTGCTGTCAGCAACTCATCGAGTGACGGAACCTTAGCGTTTGCACTGAGGACGAGTGTTCTGGATCGGAGTATGGATACATCAAAGAAAGATTCGCACTCGACTCTTCCGTTTACTTCTCTCCAGTGGGTGACTTCTGGTATCAACTCATTAGGCACCGGGTATAGTGCCATAGGGTTATGGAATACCTCCACTTCAGCAGACCACGGCTCGTAGCCATATTGCGGCCAGAGCTGACCGTAGTCGCTGGACGCTACATCCAACAGAAATGGGATACCTCGTGATGCTCCCGGAGAACGGTCGAAAAACTCACCAAACCGCAAGTATCGGTACCCGTCTAGATGAGCTCCACCTGAGATCGGCACTCGGCTGAGCTTTGGCACTGTGCAGGCATTGGTGAAAATGACCGCTGAAAGATGGGCATTTTCCATTAGCGTAAATAGGCCGTTGGGGCGCCCTGATAGCAGAGATGTCTCTTCCTCCACAGTTATCAGGTGCGTACCACGATGCGCAGATGAGTGAACTGCAAAGCCATAGAGATAGCTGATGAGCGACTCCCTGCTCCACAGCATTGAACTGGGCGCATGGAAATCGGCTAAGGCCAGAATGAGCGGCTTACCCTCCACGTGCGGTAGGGATTCGTAACGCTTGTCCAATTTGTTTTGGATGGTCCTCGCAAACCTTTCTGCAGCCGCTCCTAAGAAACGCTCATGTCGGTCAGCGGGTGGGGGGACCGGCGAGGCGCCAAAATGCTCATACCGCTCTTCCGGGTTGGCTGTCACTGCTTCAACCCAGGCCTCATCTCCCAGCCTATTCTCGATGTGAAAATCGGGTGATTCTTTAGGCTGGGTGACCAAGAGTCCCTGTTCACGAAAAATCGCTAATAGGTGGGCTTCCCAGAGGCGGGTGTGAAAATTCTCAGTCTGGCAATCGGGAACCCAATTTCTGTCTGGGGATGGCAGTGCGAGATACAGTTGATTCAGCGCCCACGCCCCAATACGGCGGCTTGGATCAAATAGTGATTTGAACACCACGCTTGGTGTGCGCTTACCCATTCTGCTTAGAGGAGCACGTCGTCGTTCACCTGAAGGGAGTGGAAGCGGATGGGCTTGGGTATAGAGAAAATGGCTGATTGAGGCGCGGGCTTCGGACTCGCCAGTGGTGCACTCACCATGGCTGAGGAGCACCCACACGCTATCGACACGACGCCGCAAGGTGACAATTCCGAAGCTGCCGGAATTGATATTTCGGGTTAGAGCGGCACAAGAAATTCCGTCCTCACTAAGCCATGCCCCTACTGGCGGGCTGTCCCCAAACCCCAACCCTCGTGGAAGCGACAAAGCGATTAGATCGAACATCGGCGCAGCAATTTCTTTCATTCGCTGATCTCGGCAGTCGTCAAAATGCATTCCATCAATGCCTCGGAGCGTGCCCGCCGGCGATGGCATCGGTGGAGGTACCTATTGAAGAAGGGGGCTTTGCTCCACCAGGACGTCTCGGTTGGTGAAGATGGTCTCAATGGTTGCAGCCTCGGCAGCCACATGAGTCTTTCGCGTGATCTCTTCAAGGGCCAGTTCGAGCCGGTTGTCTTGGAAATACTCGTACAGCTTTTCAGAGCTCTCGGATATCTCCTCCCCACCATTTTTTGCGAACAAGATGTGGATGATCGCTGCGAGTGGGAGGGAGATGTCGAGATCCTTCTCTTCTGCATCTGACTCCGAGTTCAAACCGTCGAAATACCTCTCCAGATGATTCTGGAGCTCCTCAAGCCAGAACTGAGATAGGTTGCTAGGTAGGGAGCTTTCAGGCCCGGTCAGAAGGACTTCATCTCTGAATAGAGCCAGCAGATTGGGGTTTGCCATGGAGGACCTCACGATTAGATTTGAGAGCAACTGGTCAGCATAGTCCACCTCAAGATGACCACCTCCTTGACGCCCATCCTGGTGCTCCTGAGCATCAGACGAGTGAATCGCCCCGAAACCTGTAGATACAAAATGACCGCTTCTCGCCGTTAGCTGCCTTTCTTGAAGGACAGCTTTGGGTCGATAGCGGCCTTCGTGGAGGTTGGTGTCTACGGGGTCGGTTTAGTCATTCTGAATCTCCGGTTTCACCTCCGTGAGGCCGGCCATCGTCATGCATCAGATCTTGATTGACACGCGTGCCGCTTTGGATAGCCTTGCAATTGAGGGCTGCAACTGCGCATTTGTCGGGCCTGGGTACCAGCATGAGCCCCCGCAATTTTGGCAGCAGAGGAAGCTGGTTCCTCTGAAGTAGTGACGGCGGGCATTGCCAGTCGGATTCTGAACCCAAGGTCGCCAGACTAGGAGCTAAAGGATCGCTGCGACTACTCCTCATCCCTTACCGAAAAGTCACGCGTCGGTCGTAAACGGCCCTTTCCAGGCCAATCAACTTTTGTGATTGGTGAGTAGGGATTTCTCGGCTTTTCTGTGAAAAGCACCCCTTCATTTCACAAAAAAAATGGCGAAGATTCCAATTTCACGGGGTCTGGCCTATCACCTATTTTGTGAACCTACACAGGTTGTTCTTACCAAAAAGCCCGCGCAAGCGGGCTTTTTGTTGGCGGCTGGTTTTATACGGCTTTAGTAACCGCTGAGGATGTTTACGATCACCCCGGAAGCAATGGTCACCAGCACGTAGTCGCCGTTGACGTACAACCAACGGTGGTCGCGGGGCGGCGGCGAGAGGTGCCGGGCGCGCCAGTCGGTCACCCAGTAACGGTCATTGCGATAGTGCGGGTCTACCACGTGGCCACGCTTCCATTGCTGGTGAGGTACCGGCATCCCCGGTTGTGGACGGAAGTTTGGATTACGGTAGGACTGAGCCTGGCCGTTGCCGGGTTTGCCATGTTGTTGCGGGTGGCCTGGCTGCTTGCTCTGCTGCGGATGACCTTGGCCCTGATGCGAGCGGTCGCCATCGTGCCCTTGGGGCGGGCCGGGTTGGGCGAAGCTGGCCAGTGGTACGCTAAGCATCAACGTAGCGCAGAGCACGGAGAGGGTTTTTTTCATCGTATGTCGATCCTTTGCATGTACACGTCCGGCGGGTTTCAATGAGACGCCGATTACGGTTAATGCTTCAGACCGTGATTCGAGATGAGTAATCCCTGGCAAGAGGTAAAGGTCCGGTAAAGAATCACCAAGCCCTAAGCCGGATTCAGCCCTAGCGCTTTCAAGCGCCGATATAGCGTACGTTCACTCATGCCTAAGTGGCGCGCCAGTTCGCTACGCGGGCCCTGAAACTGTTGCAGCGCTTGTGCCAGATCACTCAGGTCGCTGCGAGCGCGCGCCTTGTTCGTACCGGTTGCGATTTGCGGGCCTACATCTTCCGGCAGATGCTCAGGCCGTATCAGCCCATCATCGGCAAACAGCCGCGCCCTTTCGAGGATGTTCCGCAGCTCGCGGATATTGCCCGGGAACGTATGCAGGGCCAATTGTTGAAGCGCAGCGTCAGTAAGGCTCGCGGCAGGTTTGCCTGCCATGCGCTGCAGAAGGCTCTGCGCCAGCAGCGGCAGATCCTCTACGCGTTCGCGTAAGGCGGGCAGGCGGATAGGAAAGCCACTGATGCGGTAATACAGGTCTTCCCGGAACGTGCCCTCTGCAACCATCTGCTTGAGCGGTTTGTGTGTTGCAGACACCAGGCGGAAGTCCGCATGCACGGTGCGCAGGCTGCCAACCGGGCGGAAGCTGCCGGATTCGATCAGGCGCAGCAATTTGACCTGCATCGCCAGTGGCACCTCACCAATCTCGTCGAGGAAGAGCGTGCCGCCGTGGGCCGCTTCTGCCAGGCCGATCTTGCGCTGGTTGGCGCCGGTAAAGGCTCCTTTCTCATAGCCGAACAATTCACTCTCGAACAGTGACTCGGTCAAGCCGGTGCAGTCGACCACCACCAAAGGGCCATTCGCCCGCGGGCTACCCATATGGATCGCCCGGGCGAAAAGCTCCTTGCCTGTACCGGATTCACCCTGGAGCAATACCGGGATCTGTGCGGGTGCCGCACGTTGCAGGCTGGCCAATGCCGTTTTGAATGCTGGCGCCCGGCCGACCAGGCCCTGTTGCTGAGGTTGGGCCGAGGCTAGTGTGACCGTTGTCAGGCGTTCTACGAAGGCGACCACCCTGCCCTGCTCATCGAGGATCGGCCGTAGTTCCACATCCACATGCTCAGGCCCGCGCGGGGTGTGATGAATGTGCAGTACCCGTTCCGGCAGTTTGCTGCCCCAGGCCTTGCGCATGGGGCAGTGCTCCCCGGCCTGGTCGCAAGGCACGGCGTAGTGATGGGAAACCCGGTGGCACTTCTCACCCAGCGGCGCACGGTCATCACGGCCAAACTGCCGACGATAGGCGGCATTGGCTGCGAGGATGTTGTAGTCGGTGTCCAGCACGATGGTGGGCAACGCATCGTGTTCGAGGTAGGAAACCAGAGCTAGGATGAGGGGATGGGATTCAGGCATGACGGCACCGATTGGATAAGCCGTTGAGGGTAACAAGGACTGCCAAACACTGCCATTGGCTGACAGTCGACTGCCAGGGCAGCTGACAAACCGGCCTGCCTTGCGCCATCAGGGGTCGATTTTACTGGCTTTGGCACGGGTTAAACCTCTGGCATGCATCTTGATAAACCACCCGTCACTGCCTACGCCTCTAAAAGGCGGGGTGGATTATTTGGAGAATGTGATGATCATCGGCAACAACCTTCAGGTGGAAGCCTTTTTCGACGACGCAACCTCGACTATCAGCTACCTGGTGCTGGACCGTGAGACCAACCAGTGTGCGTTGATCGACAGCGTACTCGACTATGACCCCAAGTCAGGCCGCACCTGCACCGAGTCTGCAGACCGTCTGATTGATCGGGTACAGAGCCTGGGCGCCAAGGTGCAGTGGATTCTGGAAACCCACGTACACGCCGACCACCTTTCAGCCGCAGCGTATCTCAAGGAAAAGCTCGGTGGCCACACCGCCATTGGCGCCGAGATAACCAAGGTACAGAAAGTCTTCGGCGACTTGTTCAACGTCGAGCCGGGCTTCGCCCGTGACGGCAGCCAGTTCGATGTGTTGCTCATGGACGAAGAAGGTTTCCGCATAGGTAACCTGCATGCCCGCTCGCTGCACACGCCGGGGCATACCCCTGCTTGCATGAGTTACCTGGTAGAGGATGCAGGGGAAAAAGCGCTGTTCGTGGGCGACACCCTGTTCATGCCTGACTACGGTACCGCGCGCTGTGACTTCCCAGGCGCTGATGCTCGCACCTTGTACCAATCGATCCGCCGCCTGCTGGCCTTCCCTGACCAGACTCAGCTGTTCATGTGCCATGACTACCTGCCGGGCGGGCGTGACATGCGTTACGTCACCACCGTGGCCGAGCAGCGCGCCAGCAACATTCATGTCCACCAGGGCATCGATGAGGACAGCTTTGTCGCCATGCGTGAGGCTCGTGACAAGACCCTCGAGATGCCCGTCCTGATCCTGCCTTCGGTGCAGGTCAACATGCGCAGTGGCCATTTTCCGCAGCCGGAATCCAACGGCGTGAGCTACCTGAAGATCCCGTTGAACAAGCTCTGACCGCCCTACCTCATCATTAGAATTCCCAGGATTTACGCCATGCCTGCCTTGTTGTCCCCTGCTAATTCCGACCACCACAAGGTGGTCATCGTCGGTGCCGGCGCTGCCGGCATCGCCACTGCTGCCAGCCTCATCAGCCGCGACCCGTCACTGGATATCGCGGTGGTCGACCCTGCCGACGTTCATTACTACCAGCCCGGCTGGACCATGGTCGGTGCGGGTGTGTTCAACGCACCGAGCACAGCGCGCACCATGGCCTCGACCATTCCTCGTGGCGTGCGCTGGATCAAGGCACGCGTGCAAGGGTTCGACCCGCTGGGCCAGCTGGTCATGCTCGAAGATGGTCGCACCATCAGCTATGAACAGCTGGTGGTCTGCCCCGGCCTCAAGCTCGATTGGGCTGCCATTGACGGGCTCAGTGATACCCTGGGGCGCAACGGCGTTACATCCAACTACCGCTATGACCTGGCACCTTACACTTGGGAGCTTGTGCAGAACCTCAAGCAAGGCCGCGCCCTGTTCACTCAGCCACCCATGCCGATAAAGTGCGCCGGTGCGCCGCAGAAGGCGCTGTACCTGTCCTGCGACCATTGGCTGCGTCAGGGGCGGCTGGGCGACATCAAAGCCTGCTTCTTCAATGCCGGCGCTGTGCTGTTCGGTGTGCCCGATTACGTACCGGCCCTGATGGCCTACATCGACAAGTACGGTGTGGACCTCAATTACAACCATCGTCTGGCTGCAGTAGATGGCCCCAACAAGCGCGCCACTTTTCTCCGCACCTTTGCCGATGGCAGCACTGAAACACATACTGAAGCCTTCGACATGCTGCACGTGGTGCCGCCACAGGTTGCCCCCGACTTCATTCGTCAAAGCCCATTGGCCGATGCTGCTGGCTGGGTCGATGTCGACCCGCATACGCTGCGTCATCGTCAGTTTGCCAACGTCCATGCCCTGGGCGATGTCGCCAGCACCAGCAACGCCAAGACCGCAGCCGCCGCGCGCAAGCAGGCGCCGGTGGTTGCCAACAACGTGCTGGTGGCGCTGGGCAGGCTGGCTAACCTTGCCCAGTACGATGGTTACGGCTCCTGCCCGCTGACGGTCGAGCGCGGCAAGATCGTGCTTGCCGAGTTCACCTATGGCGGCAAGGTCGCGCCGAGCTTCCCGCGCTGGTTGCTGGATGGCCGCCAGCCGACGCGCCTCGCTTGGCTGCTCAAGGCGCGAGTGCTGCCGCCGCTTTACTGGCAAGGCATGCTAAAGGGGCGGGAGTGGCTGGCACGGCCGCAACCGCTGGCGGCCGAGGCATCACGGTGATCGAACATCAACTGCTCGGTGCCGGCCTGGGCGCGATCATTGGCGCAGTGCTGGCGCTGACTGGCGCGGGGGGCGGCATCCTGGCGGTGCCGCTGCTGGTGTTTGGTCTTGGTCTGTCGATGGTCGAAGCTGCGCCGATTGGCCTTCTTGCTGTAGGTCTTGCCGCTGCCGTGGGGGCGGTCCTCGGCTTGCGGCAAGGGCTGGTGCGTTATCGCGCCGCGCTGTTCATCGCCCTGATCGGCATCGCTGCAGCACCGTTCGGGCTGATGCTCGCCCATCGTCTGCCCGACACGCCCCTGGCCCTGGTGTTCGCCGGCGTGCTGGTTTACGCCTGCCTGCGCATGTGGCGCAAGGCTGCCAGTGAGCTGCGTGGCGAGACCAACGAAGCCCACCGTTTCATCGAGCCTTGTGTGCTCAACCCGTTGCAGGGCCGTTTGCGCTGGACACTGCCCTGCGCGCGGGCGCTGGCCATGACCGGAGCACTCTCCGGATTGTTGTCCGGCTTGTTGGGCGTGGGGGGTGGCTTCGTGATCATCCCTGCCTTGAACCGCTACACCAACCTGCGTATGAAGAGCATCGTTTCGACCTCGTTGGCGGTGATCGCTCTGGTGTCTACAGGTAGCGTGGTCAGTGCCAGCCTGGCCGGTGTGATGCACTGGCAGGTGGGCGCACCTTTTGCCGTTGGTGCTGTGCTTGGCCTGCTGCTGGCGCGGCCGCTGGCGGCCCGGCTGGCCGGGCCTCGCCTGCAGCAGCTGTTCTCGGTGGCCGGCTTCGGGGCTGCCCTGCTGCTGGCCGGCAAGGCGCTACTCGGCTAGCAGCTCGGCCTGTTCCTGCGCGCACAGCGCCAGCAGGTAGTCCCAGACCACCCGCAGGCGTACCGACTTGTGCAATTCACGACGGGTGCATATCCAGTAGCTGCGCTGGATGGTTTCGCTGGGCAGTACGCGCACCAGTGTCGGGTCGTGGCGAGCCATGTAGTTGGGCAGCACGGCGATACCCAGGCCGGCGCGCGCAGCGGTTTGCTGGGCGATCACGCTGGTGCTGCGAAAGGCCACATTGGGCGCCCGGCAGAAGCTGTTTAGAAACAGCAGCTCCTGGCTGAACAACAGGTCGTCGACGTAGCCGATCCAGCTGTGCCGGGCCAGATCTTCACGGTTGCGTAAAGGTGGCGCGCGGTCCAGGTAAGCCTGGCTGGCATACAGGGCCAGGCGGTAGTCAGTGAGTTTGCGGGTTATCAGCAGGTCGGCACTGGGACGCTCCAGGTGAATGCTGATTTCCGCCTCGCGGTTGAGGATGCTGACAAAGCGAGGCACGGCCACCAGCTCCACTTCCAGGCCCGGATACCGTTCGAACAGCGCGTTCATGCGTGGGGTGAAGAACATGATGCCGATGCCTTCGGTGACCCCAAGGCGAATCTTGCCCAGCGGTGTGATGGCCTGGGTGATTTCTTCCTGCGCCAGCAACGCGACGTTCTCCATGGCTTCGGCGTGCTTGAGCAGCGCCTGGCCGGAGGGCGTCAATTCGTAGCCCTGCGCGTGTTGCACGAACAGTGGGGTGCCCAGGCTTTTCTCGATGCTCTCGATATGCCGGGCAACCGTGCTATGGGTCGTGTTGAGACGCTTGGCAGCACTGAGCAGGCGGCCACTGCGCTGCAACTCGAGGAAAAACCGCAGATCATTCCAGTCGAACATGCATCCTTTCCCTGTTTTTCGCTGTGCTAAAACGCACAACGGCTGCGCGAAATCTCGTGTTTCCTCAGCGAAATTAATCAATAAGATGTACGACGACAAGAATAAAAATCAGGCGCGAGGTTGCACATGCCATCAGCCGATTCTGTCTTCGACTACGTTATCGTGGGTGCCGGTCCTGCCGGTTGCCTGCTGGCCAATCGGTTGTCCGCCGACCCGTCCTGCCGCGTATTGCTGCTGGAAGCCGGGGGCCGCGACAATTACCCCTGGATTCACATCCCCGTCGGTTACCTTTACTGCATCGGCAACCCCCGCACTGACTGGTGCTTCAAGACCGCGGCGCAAATCGGCCTGGGTGGTCGCAGCCTGGGTTACCCCCGGGGCAAGGTGCTGGGGGGCTGCTCATCGATCAACGGCATGATCTATATGCGTGGCCAGGCTGCGGACTATGACCATTGGGCCGAACAGGGCAATGACGGTTGGGCCTGGAAGGACGTGCTGCCGCTGTTCAAGGCCAGCGAAAATCACTTTGCAGGTGGCAGTGATCACCATGGCGCCACTGGCGAATGGCGGGTGGAACGCCAGCGCTACAGTTGGCCGATCCTCGATGCATTCCGAGATGCCGCCGAGCAGAGCGGTATCGCCAAGGTCGATGACTTCAATACCGGCGACAACCAAGGCTGTGGATATTTTCAGGTCAACCAGCGCAGCGGTGTGCGCTGGAATGCATCCAAGGCTTTTTTACGACCTGTGCATAACCGTTCCAACCTCACCGTGCTGACCGGCGTGCAGGTTGATCAAGTGCTGCTGAACAACACCCGCGCCCGCGCAGTGAGAGCATTTTGGCAAGGCGCCTGGCACGAGTTCGCTGCGCGCCGCGAGATCATCCTATGTGCAGGGGCGGTGGGTTCGCCCGGCATCCTGCAGCGCTCCGGCATTGGCCCGCGCACGCTGCTGGAAACGCTCGGCATCGGCGTACGGCACGATATGCCCGGTGTCGGTGGCAATCTGCAAGACCACCTGCAATTGCGCCTGATCTACCAGATCCGCAACACCAGAACGCTCAACCAGATGGCCAACAGCCTGTGGGGCAAGATGGGTATGGGCCTGCGTTATCTCTACGACCGCAGCGGCCCGCTGGCCATGGCGCCGAGCCAACTTGGGGCGTTCGTGCGGTCCAGCCCGGAGCAGCTCACCGCCAACCTGCAATACCACGTACAACCCCTGTCGCTGGAACGCTTCGGCGAGCCGCTGCACCGCTTCCCCGCCTTCACCGCTTCGGTGTGCAACCTGCGCCCTGCTAGCCGTGGGCGCATCGATATCCGTAGCTCGGACATGAACAGCGCGCCACTGATTGACCCCAACTACCTCAGCGACCCTCAAGACCTGCGCGTTGCCGCCGACGCCATCCGTATCACACGTCGCATCGTCCAGGCCCCTGCCCTCGCCGCTTTCGATCCTCAGGAATACCTGCCAGGCCCTGCCCTGCAAACCGAGGAGGACTTGTTCGAAGCGGCAGGCAAGATCGGCACCACCATCTTCCATCCGGTCGGGACCTGCCGTATGGGCAGCGGCCCGCTGGACGTTGTGGATAACCAGCTGCGTGTACGCGGCATCCCCGGCCTGCGCGTGGCGGATGCTTCAATCATGCCGCAGATCACCTCCGGCAATACCTGTTCACCCACCCTGATGATCGCCGAGAAGGCGGCCCAACTCATTCTCAAGGGAGCTGCTACCCAGACCTACCTGAACGAAGACGCGTTACCGACGCCCTGACCCGGGTGCGTGCAGTACCGGCGGCTTGCGGTCAGAAGCTGCCGACAGTGGAACAACAAGAATAATCACTGTGGCCTGCGGGCCGAGGACAGCAACGATGTCGGATTACATCCAAGAGCAGGGGGCGACGGCGAGCAGCCCAAGCCGTCGTGAAGAACGCAAGATCATTTTCGCGTCATCCCTCGGGACGGTTTTCGAGTGGTATGACTTTTTTCTCTACGGTGCGCTGGCGGCAGTGATCAGCAAGCAGTTCTTTGCTGGCGTCAACGACACCACCGCTTTCATCTTCGCCCTGATGGCATTCGCCGCCGGCTTCCTGGTACGGCCCTTCGGCGCGTTGGTGTTCGGCCGGCTGGGTGACATGATCGGGCGAAAATACACCTTCCTGATCACCATCGTGCTGATGGGCTTGTCCACCTTCGCCGTTGGTTTACTGCCTACCTATGCAAGCATCGGTATTGCCGCGCCTATCATCCTGGTGGTACTGCGCATGCTGCAGGGGCTGGCGCTGGGGGGCGAGTATGGTGGCGCGGCGACGTATGTGGCCGAACACGCACCGCCCGGCAAGCGCGGCTTCCACACGGGCTTCATCCAGTCCACCGCTACCCTGGGGCTGCTGTTGTCGTTGCTGGTGGTGCTGGGCAGCCGCTACATCACCGGCGATCAGTTCGAAACCTGGGGCTGGCGCTTGCCGTTCCTGCTGTCGATCGTGCTGCTGGGCATTTCCACCTGGATCCGCATGAGCATGCACGAGTCGCCGGCCTTCGTGAAAATGAAGGCCCAGGGCAAGGTCAGCAAGTCGCCTATCCGCGAGTCGTTCACCTCTTGGCCAAACCTCAAGGTGGTGCTCACCGCACTATTCAGCATCAACGCCGGCCAGGCCGTGACGTTCTACACGGCGCAGTTCTACGTGCTGTTCTTCATGACCCAGATGCTCAAGATGGATCCGGCCCAGGCCAATACCTTGCTGATCATCAGCGTGGTGATCGGCGCGCCGTTCTTCGTATTCTTCGGCTGGCTGTCCGACCGCATCGGCCGCAAGCCTATCCTGATGCTCGGCCTGCTGCTGGCCACGGTGTTGTACTTCCCGCTGTTCAAGGCCCTCAGCCACTACGCCAACCCGCAGATCGACGCAGCGAGCCGTCAGGCGCCGATCGTGGTCACCGCTGACCCGCAAGGTTGTACCTTCCAGTTCGACCCGGTCGGCAAGGCGCGTTTCGACAGCCCGTGCGACAAGGTCAAGACCTTCCTGGTCAAACAGGGCCTGCCGTACAGCTCGGTGAATGTGGCGGGCAGCCAAGTGGTGGTGAACATTGGCGACAAGACCATCAACGGATTTGACGAAACAGCCATGCGCACAGCCATCGAGCAGGCAGGCTACCCGGCCAAGGCGGATCCGTCGCAGGTCAACCAGGTGATGGTGGTGGTGTTGATCGTTGCAATGATCCTGATCGCAACCATGACCTATGGGCCGCTGGCGGCGGTAATGGTGGAGCTGTTCCCGACGCGTATCCGCTATACGTCTATGTCGCTGCCCTATCACATTGGCAATGGCTGGTTTGGCGGTTTCCTGCCCACGGTTTCGTTCGCGCTGGTGGTGTACACCGGGGATATCTTCTACGGCTTGTGGTACCCGGTGTTGGTAACCGGGATCAGCCTGGTGGTGGGAATCTTCTGCCTGAAAGAAACCAGGGATGTGGATATCGACAAGGTCTGATGATGTCTTGATGCCATAAAAAAACCGGCTGTAAAAGCCGGTTTTCTTATGCCTCAAAAAACTTATGCACGTTTTTCAGAAAAATGTCATACACAAAAATAAATAGCAAATTCATATACTTAGCTATCACTTGTGGCATTTCGTCCAAAAATTGCTAACAAGTTATCCACAGATCGTCAGGCAATCCGCTCGTGTGGTTTTTCATCTACCGGTGGCAACGAGCCCATGCGCCGCTGAGTCGTTTCGTTCCAGGCCGCGGCACGGTCATTCAGCTCTGCAATGGCACGCGGGCCGGTGCCATTGGCATACATTGGCTCCCCGATTACCACCTCGATGGTGCCAGAGCGCTTGCCCCACCCCGATTTGGGCCAGTACTTGCCGGCGTTATGCGCAATCGGCAGCACTGGCAGCCCGGCGTTTACCGCCAGCGCGGTACCGCCACGGGAAAACTTGCCCACGGTGCCAAAGGGTACCCGAGTACCTTCCGGGAAGATCAGCACCCAGACCTTCTGCTTGAGCAATTCGTCACCCTTGCTCGCCACCTGGCGCAAGGCTTCCTTGGGGTTATCGCGGTTGATCGCGATCGGCCGCAACATGGCCATGGCCCAGCCAAAGAACGGCACGTACAGCAGTTCACGCTTGAGCACCTGGCTCAATGGCGAGAAATAGGCAGACAGGAAGAACGTCTCCCAGGTGCTCTGATGGTTGGACAGGATCACACAGGGCTCTTTCGGCACGTTCTCGGCACCGGTGACCTTGTAGTGGATACCCAGAATCACCCGCGCCAGCAGCACGGCAAAACGGCACCAGTAGACGTTGATGAAGCGGTAGCGCTTATGAAACGGCAAAAATGGCGCGATAAAAAAGCTCAGCGAGCACCACAGCAGCGAACTGGTGCCCAGCAGCAGGTAAAAAAGAAAGATTCTGATCGCCTGCAGGATCGACATAGTGGCATGTACCGTTGCGGGCTTGCCCGCCTGATAAAAATGCGCCCCTGGGCGCATTGTTTAAATTAGTTCTCTGGCGATAGCTGCCAGATCGTCGAAAATCAGTGTGGTTTGCGCAACACCCTTTTCAAGCGTCCGCTCGCCTTTGCCGGTTTTCACCAGCACCGGTTGTGCACCGACGGCCAGGGCGGCCTCCAGGTCACCTTTACTGTCGCCGACAAACCATACGCCGCGCAGGTCGGCCTGATAATGGTCGGCGATTGCCCGCAGCATGCCGGGCTTGGGCTTACGGCAGTCACAACCCTCGTCCGGCCCATGCGGGCAATACACGATGTAGCCGACTTCGCCGCCTTGCTCTGCCACCAGCGTGCGCAGACGCGCATGCATGGCTTCGAGGGTTGCCAGCGAATAATAGCCACGGGCAATGCCGGACTGGTTGGTGGCCACAGCCACCGTCCAGCCCGCTTTGCTCAACTGCGCGATGGCCTCGATCGAACCGGGGATCGGGATCCACTCCTCCAGCGACTTGATGTAGGCGTCGGAGTCCTGGTTGATTACCCCGTCACGATCGAGAATCAGCAGTTTCAAGGCTTACCCCAGCAGCGAAATGTCGGCAACGCCCAGGAACAGGCCGCGCAGGCGGCTGAGCAGGGCATAACGGTTGGCGCGAACCTTGGCGTCCTCGGCGTTGACCATCACTGCCTCGAAGAAGGCGTCGACCGGGTCACGCAGGGCCGCCAGGCGGGCCAGCGATTCGCTGTACTGACGTGCGGCTGCCATCGGTTGCACAGCCTGGTCGGCCTGCTGGATGGCCGAATACAGCGAGAACTCGTTGGCGTTGTCGAAGTACTTCGGCTCGACCTGTTCGGCAATGGCGCCTTCGGCTTTGCTCAGCAGGTTCGACACACGCTTGTTCACCGCGGCCAGCGCCTCGGCTTCCGGCAGCTTGCGGAAGGCCTGCACGGCCTGCACGCGCTGGTCGAAGTCCAAGGCAGAACCCGGCTTCAGGGCACGTACCGACAGGTAGGTGGCAACGTCGATGCCTTCGTCTTCATAGCGCGCACGCAGGCGGTCGAAGATGAACTCCAGCACCTGCTCGGCCAGGCCGGCGGCCTTGACCTTGGCACCGAACTGCTTGACTGCGAACTCGACCGCAGGGGTCAGGTCCAGGTCCAGTTGCTTCTCGATCAGGATACGCAGCACGCCCAGGGCCGCGCGGCGCAAGGCGTACGGGTCTTTGCTGCCGGTCGGCAGCATGCCGATGCCGAAGATACCGACCAGGGTGTCGAGCTTGTCGGCGATGGCTACCGCAGCACCGGTCAGGGTCTGCGGCAGCTCGGCGCCAGCACCGCGCGGCATGTACTGCTCGTTCAGCGCCAAGGCGACGTCTTGCGGTTCGCCGTCGTTGAGCGCGTAGTAGTAACCGGCAACGCCCTGCATCTCTGGGAATTCGCCGACCATTTCGGTGGCCAGGTCGCACTTGGACAGCAGCCCGGCACGGCCAGCGCGCTGGGCGTCACCGCCGATCAGCGGAGCAATGTACGCGGCAAGCCGGGATACGCGCTCGGCCTTGTCGTAGACGGTGCCCAACTGCGCCTGGAAGACTACGTTCTTCAGGCGTTCGTTGAAGGTTTCGAGCGGCTGCTTCTTGTCCTGCTTGAAGAAGAACTCGGCGTCGGTCAGGCGCGGGCGCACAACCTTCTCGTTACCCGAGACGATCTGCTTGGGGTCACGGCTTTCGACGTTGGCCACGGTGATGAAGCGCGGCAGCAGCTTGCCTTCGCTGTCCAGCAGGCAGAAGTACTTCTGGTTGTCCTGCATGGTGGTGATCAAGGCTTCCTGCGGCACCTCGAGGAAACGCTCCTCGAACGAGCACACCAGCGGTACCGGCCACTCGACCAGTGCAGTCACCTCATCCAGCAGCGCCGGCGGCACGATGGCAGTGCCTTCCTGCTGCATGGCCAGTTCGGTGGTGCGCTTGGCAATCAGCTCGCGGCGTTCGGCGAAGTCGGCCAGCACGTAGGCTTTGCGCAGGTCTTCGACGTAGTTGGCCGGGGTGGTGATGACCACGTTCTGCGGATGGTGGAAGCGGTGCCCACGGGATTCACGGCCGGCCTGCTGCGACAGGATGGTGCAGTCGACGACCTGATCGCCCAGCAGCATCACCAGCCACTGGGTCGGGCGCACGAACTCTTCACGGCTGGCGGCCCAGCGCATGCGCTTGGGGATCGGCAGGTCGTTGAGCGAATCTTCGACGATGGTCGGCAGCAGGCTGGCGGTGGCCTTGCCCGGGATATGCTGGGAGAAGCGCAGCTTGGCGCCGCTCTGGTCGATTTCCGACAGCTCTACCCCGCATTTCTTGGCAAAGCCCAAGGCAGCCTGGGTCGGCTCGCCGTCCTTGAAGGCAGCCTGCAGGGGCGGGCCGTCGATATTGATGCTGCGGTCAGGCTGCTGTACATCCAGCTGGCGAATCAGCACGGCCAGACGACGCGGCGCGGCGTACACCTGTTTACCGGTGTAGTTCAGGCCTGCGGCCTGCAGGCCTTTTTCGATGCCGGCCAGGAAGGCGTCACCAAGGGTGGCCAGGGCTTTGGGTGGCAGCTCTTCGGTGCCCAGTTCTACCAGGAAATCTTGAGCACTCATTGTGCAGCCTCCAGCTTCGCCAACACTTCGTCACGCAGTTCAGGGGTAGCCATCGGGAAGCCCAGGCGTGCACGGGCTTGCAGATAGCTTTGCGCCACGTCCCGGGCCAGGGTACGTACGCGCAGGATGTAACGCTGGCGCTCGGTCACCGAGATGGCGCGACGGGCGTCGAGCAGGTTGAAGGTGTGCGAGGCCTTGAGCACCATTTCATAGGTCGGCAGCGGCAGGTCCAGCTTGATCAGGCGGTTGGCTTCGCTTTCGTAGAAGTCGAACAGCTCGAACAGTTTCTCGACGTTGGCGTGCTCGAAGTTGTAGGTCGACTGCTCCACCTCGTTCTGGTGGAACACGTCGCCGTAGGTGACCTTGCCGAACGGGCCGTCGGCCCAGACCAGGTCGTACACCGAGTCGACACCCTGGATGTACATGGCCAGGCGCTCCAGGCCGTAGGTGATTTCACCGGTGACCGGGTAGCACTCGATGCCGCCTACTTGCTGGAAGTAGGTGAACTGGGTCACTTCCATGCCGTTGAGCCAGATTTCCCAACCAAGGCCCCAGGCGCCCAGGGTCGGCGATTCCCAGTTGTCTTCGACGAAGCGGATATCGTGGACCAGCGGATCCAGGCCGATGGCTTTCAGCGAGCCGAGGTACAGCTCCTGGAAGTTGGCCGGGTTGGGCTTGAGCACCACCTGGAACTGGTAGTAGTGCTGCAGGCGGTTGGGGTTTTCGCCATACCGCCCGTCGGCAGGGCGACGGCTGGGCTGCACGTAGGCGGCGTTCCAGGTTTCTGGGCCGACGGCGCGCAGGAATGTAGCGGTATGGAAAGTGCCGGCGCCTACTTCCATATCGTAGGGCTGAAGCACCACACAACCTTGAGCTGCCCAGTAGTTCTGCAGGGCGAGGATCAGGTCTTGGAAGGTACGCACGGCTGGCGTAGGCTGGCTCACGAAATTCACCTGTATCTGGGGATGCGGATGTAAAGAGCGGGAGTATAACCTGATTCGCCTCGCCCTCTACTCATTGGAGCCTTATGCCACGCTGCTTTTGGTGTACCGACGATCCGTTGTACCAGGCCTACCACGACCAGGAATGGGGAACACCGCAGCGTGATCCGGCGTTGCTGTTCGAGATGCTTTTGCTCGAAGGGTTCCAGGCGGGGCTTTCATGGATCACCGTCTTGCGTAAACGCGAGCGCTATCGCGAGGTGCTGCATCGCTTCGACCCGGTGAAGCTTTCGCAGATGAGCGATGAGCGCATCGAAGAGCTGATGCTCGATGCCGGCATCATCCGCAACCGCCTCAAGCTCAAGGCTGTCCGGCGCAATGCGCAGGCGTGGCTGGCTGTGGATAACCCGGCCGAGTGGCTCTGGTCGTTCGTCGGCGGCGAGCCGAAGATCAATCATTTCAGTGCCCGAAGCGAAGTGCCGGCGGTCACCGACGAGGCCAAGGCGATGAGCAAGGCGTTGCAAAAAGCCGGCTTTACATTCGTCGGCCCGACCATCTGCTACGCCTTCATGCAGGCTACCGGCATGGTCATGGACCACACCACCGATTGTGATCGTTACGCCGCCTTGCTGCGCTGAGGGGTTACAATGCGCGCCTTGCTGAAATAAGGAATTGGCCTGTGGAAAAGTTCAAGGGCGCCCTGATGGTCGGGGTGCTGCGTCTGTTTGCCAAGCTGCCCTGGGGCGCGGTACAGCGCGTCGGTGCCGGGATCGGCTGGCTGATGTGGAAAGTACCCAACGGTTCGCGCAATGTCGTGCGCATCAATCTCGCCAAGTGCTTCCCTGAGATGGACCCGGTCGAGCGCGAGCAACTGGTCGGCCGGGCGCTGAGAGATATCGGCAAATCCTTTGTCGAAAGTGCCTGTGCCTGGATCTGGCCGCCACAGCGTTCGCTTGAGCTGGTCAAGGAAGTGCACGGCCTGGAAGTGCTGGAGCAGGCCCTGGCCTCAGGCAAGGGTGTGGTCGGTATCACAAGCCACCTGGGTAATTGGGAAGTGCTCAACCACTTCTACTGCAACCAGTGCAAACCGATCATCTTCTACCGCCCGCCGAAGCTCAAGGCCGTGGATGACCTGCTACGTGAACAGCGTGTGCAGATGGGCAACCGCGTGGCGCCTTCGACCAAGGAAGGCATCCTCAGCGTGATCAAGGAAGTGCGCCGCGGTGGGCAGGTGGGGATTCCCGCCGACCCGGAGCCGGCGGAATCGGCTGGTGTGTTCGTGCCGTTCCTGGGCACCCAGGCGCTGACCAGCAAGTTCGTGCCGAACATGCTGGCCGGTGGCAAGGCGGTGGGGGTGTTCCTGCATGCCCTGCGCTTGCCGGATGGCTCGGGCTTCAAGGTGTTTCTGGAGGCTGCGCCAGAAGAGATGTACAGCACGGATGTGAACGTGTCGGCGGCGGCCATGAGCAAGGTGGTCGAGCGTTATGTGCGCGAATACCCGAGCCAGTACATGTGGAGCATGAAGCGCTTCAAGAAGCGCCCGGCTGGCGAGGCGCGCTGGTACTGAGAGTTTGGGGGCGCCCTGCGCCCCTTTCCCCACAGCTACCCCGCTGCTCTCAAACTCAGCGCAAACCCAGTGGGAGATTCTATGGTTATCAGCAAGCCATTTTCGCGCCTTTGGTGACCTATTCGTCCTGATTTTTCATCAGGGCGAATGCCGCTCGTGCGAACTTTCTAGCCAGGATTACCTTTGCGGGGCTTTCCTTTGAGTCTTGCATCGGATTTACCGGCCCTATCGCCGGCAAGCCGGCTCCCACAGGGAACGCGCAGTTCTTGAGGTCTGCACTGTACTTGTGGGAGCCGGCTTGCCGGCGATGGGCTGCAAAGCAGCCCCGGCATTTCAGGCTTTATTCAGCTTCTTGAGAAACACCGCCATCTCTTTCTCGGCCTGCTTGTCCCCATGGGCCTGCGCCGCCACGATCCCGTCTTCCCAGGCCTTGCGCGCCGCCGTCAGGTCGCCCTGCAGTTGATACGCCTTGCCGAGCAGCTTCCACGCTGCCGAATACTTGGGGTCCTGTTCCACGCAACGGCCCAGGTGCACTGCCGCTTCGGCGCCGTTGCCCTCGTCCAGCCAGGCCTTGCCCAGGCCGAACCGTAGCAGCGGGTTATCCACACCCTTGGCGAGCATCTTCTCCAGCGATTCGCGCATGCCCGCCTCCCTTAGAAGAAACTCAAGCCGACGTGGAACAGCTTCTCCACGTCGCGAATGTGCTTTTTATCCACAACGAACAGAATTACATGGTCACCCGATTCGATCACTGTGTCGTCGTGGGCGATCAGCACCTGCTCGTCGCGGATGATCGCGCCAATGGTGGTGCCCGGCGGCAGGGCGATATCTTCGATGGCCTTGCCGATCACCTTGCTCGACTTTGAGTCGCCATGTGCCACAGCCTCGATGGCCTCTGCCGCACCGCGGCGCAGGGAGTGCACGCTGACAATATCGCCACGGCGCACATGCGCCAGCAAGGTACCGATGGTAGCCAGCTGGGGGCTGATGGCGATATCGATTTCACCGCCTTGCACGAGGTCTACGTAGGCCGGGTTGTTGATGATCGTCATCACCTTGCCCGCACCGAGCCGCTTGGCCAGCAGTGACGACATGATGTTCGCCTCGTCATCATTGGTCAGGGCGAGGAATATGTCGGCATCGGCGATGTTCTCTTCGAGCATCAGGTCCTTGTCCGAGGCGCTGCCCTGCAGCACCACGGTGCTTTCCAGAGTGTCGGAGAGGTGCCGGCAACGGGCCGCGCTCATCTCGATGATCTTCACCTGGTAGCGGCTTTCGATGGCCTCGGCCAGGCGTTCGCCGATCTGCCCGCCCCCGGCGATGACCACACGCTTGTTGGTCTCGTCGATGCGCCGTAGCTCGCCCATCACGGCGCGGATGTCTTTCTTCGCGGCGATGAAGAACACTTCGTCATCGGCTTCGATCACGGTGTCGCCCCGAGGGGTGATTGGCCGGTCACGACGGAAGATCGCGGCCACGCGGGTATCGACGTTGGGCATGTGCGCGCGGATCTGGCGCAACTGCTGGCCCACCAATGGGCCGCCGTAATAGGCCTTGACCGCCACCAGCTGCGCCTTGCCCTCGGCAAAGTCGATCACCTGCAGCGAACCTGGGTGTTCTATGAGCCGCTTGATGTAGTTGGTCACGACCTGCTCGGGGCTGATCAGCACGTCCACCGGGATGTGGTCGTTGTCGAACAGCTCTTCGCGGGTGAGGTAGGCCGATTCACGCACCCGGGCGATCTTGGTGGGCGTGTGGAACAGCGAATAGGCGACCTGGCAGGCGACCATGTTGGTTTCGTCGCTGTTGGTCACCGCCACCAGCATGTCAGCGTCATCGGCACCGGCCTGGCGCAGGACCGTCGGGAGCGAGCCGCGGCCTTGCACGGTACGGATATCCAGGCGGTCGCCCAGGTCACGCAGGCGGTCGCCGTCGGTATCGACCACAGTGATGTCGTTGGCTTCGCTGGCCAGATGCTCTGCCAGCGTACCGCCTACCTGGCCTGCGCCAAGGATGATGATCTTCATCCGCTACTCCCTAACTTTTTTCTTAACCGCGCGAGGCGGCGATCTTGATCAGCTTGGCATAGTAGAAACCGTCATGGCCGCCTTCCTGGGCCAGCAGCTGGCGACCATGGGGCTGGCGGATACCAGCTTCGGTGGCCAGGTCCAGCTCACGGGCGCCCGGTGTGCGGGCAAGGAAGGCCCCGATCACTTCGGTGTTCTCGGTCGGCAGGCTGGAGCAGGTGGCGTACAGCAGCATGCCGCCCACCTCCAGGGTCGGCCACAGGGCATCGAGCAACTCGCCCTGCAGCGCGGCCAGCGCCGGAATGTCGTCAGCCTGGCGGGTCAGCTTGATGTCCGGGTGGCGGCGAATGACGCCGGTAGCCGAGCAGGGCGCGTCGAGCAGGATGCGCTGGAACGGCTTGCCGTCCCACCAGCTGGCGGTGTCACGGGCGTCGCAGGCGATCAGTTCGGCATCCAGCTGCAGGCGTTCGAGGTTCTCGCGCACCCGGGTCAGGCGCTTGGCTTCCAGGTCGATGGCCACCAGGTGTCCCAGGCCCGCTTCTGCCTCGAGCAGGTGGCACGTCTTGCCGCCTGGAGCGCAGCAGGCATCGAGCACGCGCTGGCCGGGGGCCAGTTCAAGCAGGTCGGCCGACAGCTGCGCGGCTTCGTCCTGAACGCTCACCCAGCCCTCGGCAAAGCCCGGCAGGCTGCGCACGTCGCAGGCCTCAGTCAGCACAATGCCGTCGCGGCTGAACTGGCAGGCGCTGGCGCCAACGCCGGTTTCGGTCAGCAGGGCAAGGTAGGCATCGCGGCTGTGGTGGCGGCGGTTGACCCGCAGGATCATCGGCGGGTGAGCGTTGTTGGCCGCGCAAATGGCTTCCCACTGCTCGGGCCAGAACGCCTTGAGGGCTTTCTGCAGCCAGCGTGGGTGGGCGGTGCGTACAACCGGGTCGCGTTCCATGCCGGCGAGCAGTGCCTCGCCTTCACGTTGGGCGCGGCGCAGCACGGCGTTGAGCAGGCCCTTGGCCCACGGTTTTTTCAGCTTGTCGGCGCAACCGACTGTCTCGCCGATGGCGGCGTGGGCCGGGATGCGCGTGTAGAACAACTGGTACAGGCCTACCAGCAGCAGTGCCTGTACATCGGCATCAGCGGCCTTGAATGGCTTCTGCAGCAGCTGGGCTGCGAGCAGGTCCAGGCGTGGCTGCCAGCGGGCGGTACCGAACGCCAGGTCCTGGGTCAGGCCGCGGTCGCGTTCATCGACCTTGTCCAGTTGCGCAGGCAGCGAGCTGTTCAGCGAGGCCTTGCCACTGAGCACAGCGGCCAAGGCACGGGCGGCGGCGAGGCGTGGGTTCATTGGCCAAGCACCTTGCCGGTGGCGAATTTCTCGCGGCGGCTATTGAACAGGTCGGTGAAGGCCAGGGCTTTGCCGCCTGGTAATTGCAGGCGGGTAAGGCTCAAGGCCTGGTCACCGCAAGCGACCACTAGGCCGTCTTTGCTGGCTGACAGGATCTCGCCAGGGGCGCCTTCACCTGTGGACAATTTGGCGGCCAGCACCTTCACGCTTTCGCCATCCAGGGTACTGTGGCACACCGGCCAAGGGTTGAAGGCACGGATCAGGCGCTCAAGCTCCACGGCCGGGCGGCTCCAGTCGATACGTGCCTCGTCTTTGTTCAACTTGTGCGCATACGTGGCCAGGGCGTCGTCCTGCACCTCGCCTTGCAGGCTGCCGTCGGCCAGGCCGGCGATGGCTTGCACCACGGCTGCCGGGCCCATTGCAGCGAGGCGGTCGTGCAGGCTGCCACCGGTGTCGTCGGCGCTGATCGGGGTCACCACCTTGAGCAGCATCGGCCCGGTGTCCAGGCCTGCTTCCATGCGCATCACGGTGACGCCGCTCTCGGCGTCGCCGGCTTCCACGGCGCGCTGGATCGGCGCCGCGCCGCGCCAGCGTGGCAGCAGGGAGGCGTGGCTGTTGATGCAGCCCAGGCGCGGGATGTCCAGCACCACCTGGGGCAGGATCAGGCCATAGGCGACCACTACCATCAGGTCCGGCTTGAGCGCGGCGAGTTCCGCCTGGGCATCTTCATTGCGCAGGGTTGGCGGCTGGAACACCGGGATGTCATGAGCCACCGCCAACGCTTTGACCGCGCTTGGCATCAGCTTCTGGCCTCGGCCGGCCGGGCGGTCGGGCTGGGTGTAGACGGCCACGATTTCGTAGGGGCTGTCGAGCAGGGCCTTGAGGTGTTCGGCGGCAAACTCTGGAGTGCCTGCAAAGACGATGCGCATGGAGTTCTCGCTTCAAAAAAGAAAAAGGCTTGCCGGAGCAAGCCTTCTGGAAGGTGGGATCAGGCTTGCTGGCGGTGCTGCTTTTCCAGCTTCTTCTTGATCCGGTCGCGCTTGAGCTGCGACAGGTAGTCGACGAACAGCTTGCCGTTGAGGTGGTCGAACTCGTGCTGCACGCATACCGCCAGCAGCCCTTCGGCTTCAAGCTCGAAAGGCTTGCCGTCACGGTCCTGCGCCTTGACGCGAACCCGCAGCGGGCGGTCGACGTTCTCGTAGAAGCCCGGCACCGACAGGCAGCCTTCCTGGTACTGGCCCATGTCGTGGGTCAACTCTTCGACCGACGGGTTGATGAAGACCCGCGGCTCGCTGCGGTCTTCGCTCAGGTCCATGACCACAATCTGTTTGTGGACGTTGACCTGGGTGGCAGCCAGGCCGATGCCAGGCGCTTCGTACATGGTTTCAAACATGTCGTCGATCAGCTGGCGCAGGGCGTCGTCGAACTCCGTCACCGGTTTGGCGATGGTGCGCAGGCGCGGGTCTGGGAATTCGAGAATGTTCAAAATGGCCATAGGGTCAGGCAATCACTGTGCGTTCGGTTGAAAACTGAGCATACATAATAAAGGGAATCGACGATTTCGGCACCTGGCAAGCTCGTCTAGGGTGTTTATGGGCTTGATAGCGTGCATTTAATGGACAGCTTTTCAAAGTGTTACCCACAAACTTATCCACAGGTTGTGCCACGTAAATGGCCCTGTTTCGATCAAGGATGATCTCTATGCCGTTCCACCATTCGTCGCTTTGCCCGCCTGCCGAACTGGAAGCGCGGTTACGTCTGCACCGCCTTCCCGAGACGGGATTGCGTCGTTTTCACACCTTGCTGCAAGCCTTTGGCAGTGCTTCTTCAGCGCTCAGTGCACCGGCGGGCGCCTGGCGTGCGCTGGGCATTGCGCAGGCCACCATCGACGCCCGGCGCAGTGCCGAAGTACGCGACGGGGCGCTGGCTGCAATGGCCTGGATAGAGCATCCGGGCCAGCATTTGCTGATGTGGGACAGCCCCGGCTACCCCGCGCTACTGGGCGAAATCGATGATGCCCCGCCGCTGCTTTTCGTCGCAGGCGACCCGGCTTTGCTCGAACGGCCACAGCTGGCAATAGTGGGCAGCAGGCGTGCTTCACCCCCGGCGCTCGATACCGCCAAGGCATTTTCCCGTTACCTCTCGCAGGCCGGCTTCACCATCACCAGTGGGCTTGCTTTGGGAATCGACGGTGCCGCTCATCGGGCCGCATTGCAGGCCGGGGGAGGCACGATCGGTGTGTTAGGCACTGGGCTGCAAAAACTTTATCCACAGCGCCACCGTGACCTGGCCAAAGCGATGATCGACAGCGGTAGCGCGCTGGTCTCCGAGTACCCGCTCGATGCCGGGCCGCTGCCGGGTAACTTTCCGCGACGCAATCGCATCATCAGTGGCCTGTCACTCGGTGTGCTGGTGGTTGAGGCGAGCCTGGCCAGCGGTTCTTTGATCACAGCCCGTCTGGCCGCCGAGCAAGGCCGCGAGGTTTACGCCGTTCCCGGCTCGATCCACCACCCCGGCGCCAAAGGCTGCCACCAGTTGATTCGCGACGGCGCACTGCTGGTGGAAAGCGTGGGGCAGATCCTGGAAAGCTTGCAGGGTTGGCAGAACCTGCCGCCGGCAGTTGTGGATAAACCGTCCCATCCATTGCTTGCCTTGTTGCATGCTGCACCGCAGACCAGCGAGGCACTGGCTGCTTGTAGTGAGCTGCCCTTGGCGCAAGTATTGGCGCAATTGACCGAGCTGGAGCTCGAGGGCCGGGTGACCAATGAAGCCGGGCGTTGGTTTGCCCGCGCTGGCTAAGTAAACTGCGCGCATGGCTTAAATGCGGAGAGACACAAATGGTGAGCAGTTGGCGTGTGCAACAAGCCGCGCGTGAGATTCGGGCCGGTGCGGTGATCGCCTACCCGACTGAAGCGGTCTGGGGCCTGGGCTGCGACCCATGGAACGAGGACGCGGTGTATCGCTTGCTGGCGCTCAAGTCGCGGCCTGTGGATAAAGGGCTGATCCTGGTCGCCGACAACATCCGCCAGTTCGACTTTCTGTTCGAGGATTTCCCCGAGGACTGGATCGACCGCATGGGCAGCACCTGGCCTGGGCCCAATACCTGGCTGGTGCCGCACCAGGACCTGTTGCCGGAGTGGGTGACGGGGCAGCATGACACCGTGGCACTGCGGGTCAGTGATCACCCGCAGGTGCGCGAGTTGTGCGCGCTGGTCGGGCCGTTGATTTCCACTTCTTGCAACCCGGGCGGGCGCCCGGCGGCGAAGAGCCGGTTGCGAGTGGAGCAGTATTTTCATGGTGACCTGGACATGGTGCTGGGTGGGGCCCTGGGTGGGCGGAAGAATCCGAGTGTGATTCGTAACCTGGCCACGGGCGAGATCGTCCGCCCGGGTTGACGCTGGCGAGGGCTGCGCCCTCGAATCGCCGGCAAGCCGGCTCCCACTGGAATTGTGTGGGAGCCGGCTTGCCGGCGAATGGGCCGCAAAGCGGCCCTGAATGCTGCCAGCACATCAGTTTGGGAAAACTCCTACAACCCGCATCGAATACCATCACCTTCTCAGTGGGAAGTCCTGTCTCTAGGCTTCAGACCGTCGCCGAACAACTTGGCGATCGGGTGTGGTAGCCCGGATGCATCATTTCCATGACAGTCTATGGCGGCTGTGCGCGGGAGGCTTTCGAGCCTGCCTGGATTGGAAAATGCCCGGGTCTACCACCTCGCGGACAGTCGCCACCCAATTCACGTGGTAGTGATTGGTAGCGGCATTGAGGAGCATTTTCCATGATCAAGAAACTCGTCCCAGATCCACCACTTCCCTGCACTTCCACCCGCCCCTTCGGCCGCTGCGACGCCGGCCATTCAGCGCTGTTCACCGTAAACCCCGACATTTCCGCCGCAGACGCCTTGGTCCACGTAGCCCTCTACCTGCGCTGTGCCTACGAGACTGGCTACAAGACCCTCGATTACCTGCGCGAAGAAGGCCGCGGCATGTACTGGTCGAACCTGCATGCGATCGAGATGGCGGAGGGGTTGGTAGAGGCGATGCTTGATGGCATCGAGTCAGCGCCTGCGCAGCAGAGGTAGTTGTGAGGCTTGCAGGTGCTCGCCTTGGTTTTTGCATTCTTGCGTAGAACGAGCGCCGTCCACACGGCGCTCTATCTCAAAGGCTCTAAAAGCTCCAAGCCAGGCACTCAAGGCAACAAAACAGTCGACCCCACCGTCCGCCGCGCCGACAGCTCGCTCTGCGCCTTGGCCGCCTCACTCAACGGATACCGCTGCTGGATATCCACAACCACCTTGCCACTGGCGATCACCGCAAACAGGTCATCCGCCATGGCCTGGGTGTTCTCGGCATTGTTGGCATAACTGGCCAAGGTCGGCCGTGTGACATACAGCGACCCTTTCTGCGCCAGGATCCCCAGGTTCACCCCGCTCACGGCGCCCGACGCATTGCCAAAGCTCACCATCAAGCCGCGCGGTTGCAGGCAGTCCAGCGAGGTCAGCCAAGTGTCGGCACCCACGCCGTCATACACCACCGGGCATTTCTTGCCATCGGTCAGCTCCAGCACGCGCTTGGCCACATCCTCGCGGCTGTAGTCAATGGTCTCCCAGGCGCCCAGTGCCTTGGCCCGCTCTGCTTTCTCGGCCGAACTGACGGTACCGATCAGCTTGGCCCCCAGCGCCTTGGCCCATTGGCATGCCAGCGAGCCCACCCCCCCGGCGGCGGCGTGGAACAGGATCACATCGCCCGGCTGCACGGCGTAGGTCTGCTTGAGCAGGTACTGCACGGTCAGGCCCTTGAGCATCACCGCCGCCGCCTGCTCGAAGCTGATGTTGTCGGGCAGCTTGACCAGGTTGGCCTCCGGCAAGGTGTGCACCTCGCTGTAGGCACCCAGCGGGCCGCCGCCATAGGCCACGCGGTCGCCCACTTTCAGGCGGGTGACGCCCTCACCTACCGCCTCGACTACCCCGGCACCCTCGGTGCCCAGGCCTGAAGGCAGCGCAGGCGGGGCATACAGCCCGCTGCGGAAATAGGTGTCGATGAAGTTCAAACCGATCGCATGGTTACGCACTCGGACCTGCTGCGCCCCGGGCGGTGCCGGGTCGAACTCCACCAGCTGCAATACTTCCGGGCCGCCATGCTGGCTGAACTGGATACGCTTGGCCATCTCGCACTCCTGTTGTCGGGATCGGGGAAGGCCTTCTATCGGACGCCTTTGCTTGATCGCCGTCAACTGCGGCGCGCCAGCTGCCGGTGGTATGCTACGCGGCGAATTCTTCCCTGCCCGTTCCTGGTGACCCGATGACTAGCCGCACCGAGGCCGTGAAAGCCTACCTGCTCGACCTGCAAGACCGCATCTGTTCTGCCCTCGAAACTGAGGACGGCGGCGCCCGCTTCGTCGAGGATGCCTGGGTGCGCGAAGCCGGTGGCGGGGGCCGCACGCGGGTGATCGGCGACGGCAAGCTGATCGAGAAAGGCGGCGTCAACTTCTCCCACGTGTTCGGTAGCGGCCTGCCTCCGTCGGCCAGCGCCCACCGCCCCGAGCTGGCAGGCCGTGGCTTCGAGGCCTTGGGCGTGTCGCTGGTGATCCACCCGCATAACCCGCACGTGCCGACTTCCCACGCCAACGTGCGCTTCTTCATCGCCGAAAAAGAAGGTGAAGAAGCTGTGTGGTGGTTTGGCGGCGGCTTCGACCTGACCCCCTACTACGGCAACGAGGAAGACTGCATCCACTGGCACCGCGTGGCCGAGCAGGCCTGCGCGCCGTTCGGCGCCGACGTGTACCCGCGCTACAAGGCCTGGTGCGACCGTTACTTTCACATCAAGCACCGTGGTGAGCCGCGCGGCATCGGCGGGCTGTTCTTCGATGACTTGAACGAGTGGGGCTTCGATACCTGCTTCGCCTTCATCCGCGCCATCGGCGATGCCTACGTCGATGCCTACCTGCCGATCGTCCAGCGCCGCAAGGACACGCCCTATACCGCCGAGCAGCGCGAGTTCCAAGAGTACCGCCGCGGGCGCTATGTGGAGTTCAACCTGGTGTATGACCGTGGCACACTCTTCGGCCTGCAGTCCGGCGGCCGTACCGAATCGATCCTGATGTCGCTGCCACCGCAAGTACGCTGGGGCTACGACTGGAAGGCGGCACCTGGCAGCGAAGAAGCGCGCCTGACCGAGTACTTCCTGCAAGACCGCGATTGGCTTGCCCAGTAAGCTTGTGGATAACCGAGGAGCCCTCATGGACCAGTACGTCGTATTTGGTAACCCGATCGGCCACAGCAAGTCGCCGTTGATTCACCGCCTGTTCGCCGAACAGACCGGCCAGGACTTGGAGTACGCCACCCTGCTGGCGCCGCTAGACGAGTTCAGTGACTGCGCCCGGGGCTTTTTCAAGCAAGGCCGTGGCGCCAACGTGACCGTGCCATTCAAGGAAGAGGCCTACCGCCTGTGTGACAGCCTCACTCCGCGCGCCCAACGGGCCGGGGCGGTGAACACCTTGAGCAAGCTGGCCGATGGCTCGCTGCGGGGCGATAACACTGATGGCGCCGGCCTGGTGCGCGACCTTACAGTGAATGCCGGGGTTGAACTGACTGGCAAACGTATTCTGATCCTTGGCGCCGGGGGCGCAGTGCGCGGCGTGCTGGAGCCGATCCTGGCGCATGACCCTCAGTCCTTGGTAATTGCCAACCGCACACTGGAAAAGGCCGAGCAGCTGGCACGCGAGTTCGATGAGATGGGGCCGGTGATGGCTAGCGGTTTCGCCTGGCTGCAGGAGCCGGTGGACGTGATCATCAACGCCACGTCGGCGAGCCTGTCCGGCGAGCTGCCGCCGATTGCCGACAGCCTGGTCGAGGCCGGGCGCACCGTGTGTTACGACATGATGTATGGCAAGGAACCGACGCCATTCTGCCAGTGGGCCAGCAAGCTGGGGGCGGCCAAGGTGCTGGATGGGCTGGGCATGTTGGCAGAGCAGGCGGCGGAGGCGTTCTTCATCTGGCGTGGGGTACGTCCGGAAACGGCGCCGGTGCTGGCTGAGTTGCGCCGGCAGCTCGCTCGGGGCTGAGATTTCTGGGGCCGCTTTGCGGCCCATCGCCGGCAAGCCAGCTCCTACAGGTACAGCGCCGGCCTCAGGCCTTGGCAAGCAGCCCCGAAGATCACTCCGCAAATTGAATGGGGCAAAGCTCCACCCCTTCCAGCTTCTGCAATTCCTCGACCACCTGCGGCCTTGCCCGAAGCAAGGTCAGGCTCCCTCCGGCCCGGCGCAACCGCCGTGCCTCGCGGTGCAACATGTCCACACCCGAGTAATCGATGAAATTCACCTGGCGTGCATCGATCACCACATGCGGGCCCTGGCAACGCTGCAGGCGCACCTGCAGGTAGTGCGCCGCACCGAAGAAGATCGACCCGCCCACCCGCAGCACGTCGGCCTGCCCTTCGCGGCTCTGCTGCACGCGTGGCCGTGAAGTGCGCTTGAGGTAGAAGAACAGCGAAGCCAGCACACCGGCATAAATCGCTGTCTGCAGCTCCAGCAGCAAGGTTGCTGCAGCAGTCAGGGCCATAACCAGGAACTCCGACCGGCTGACCCTGAACAGCGCACGGATGCCCCGGTGGTCCACCAGGCCCCAGCAGATCAGCAGGATACTGCCGGCCATGGCCGGTATCGGCAGGTGTGCGATCAACCCTGCACCGGTGACGGCGAACAGCGCCACCCAAAGCGCCGAGAACACCCCGGCCATGGGCGAGCGGGCGCCAGCGTCGTAGCTGAGCCCAGAGCGGGTGAAGGAGCCAGAAGACAGGTAGCCGGAAAAAAATGAACCGACGATGTTCGACATCCCCTGGGCGCGGATTTCCTGGTCGGCGTCGATAAGCTGTTCGGAGCGTGCCGACAGCGAACGGGCAATCGACAGGCTGGTTACCAGGCCCAGCATGCCCACCGCCACGGCACTGGGCAGCAGGCGCAGCATCAGCTCCACATCCAGTAACGGCAGTGGGCTGACTGGGGGGAGCTGGCCGGTGAACGCTGGCACCCGCGGTACATGGCCGAAGAAACCAGGCAGCAGCCACGCCACCAGGCTGATAACGATGAGGCTTATCAACAGGCTCGGCCAGCGTGGCCGCCAAAGTTTGAAGGCCACACCTACAAGGACGGTGCCCAAGCCCAGTATCAAGGACGGCAAGTCGACCTCACCAGCATGGCTTGCCAAGTCTTGTACTGTTTTAAACGCCGTGGCCTGGCTCGGCAAGTCCATACCCAGCAGGTTGGGTAACTGGCCGAGGGCAATGACGATGGCGGCGCCCAGGGTGAAGCCAAGCACCACCGAATGGGAAACGAAATTGACCAGTGCGCCGAAGCGTAGCAGCCCGAGCAGCAGTTGGAAGATGCCAGCGAGAAAGGTCAGCAGCAGCACAAGGGTCACGTAATCGGCACTACCGGCCACCGCCAAGGGGCTGATGCTGGCGTAAAGGACGATGGAGATGGCGGCGGTCGGTCCGCAAATCAGGTACCAGGACGAGCCCCACAGGCAGGCGACCAATACCGGCACGATGGCCGCATAAAGACCATATTCGGCAGGCAGGCCGGCGATCAGGGCATAGGCGATGGATTGCGGCAGGGCAAGGATGGCACCGCTCAGGCCGACCAGCAGGTCCTCGCGCAGGCTGCGGCCCGATTGACGGGGCAGCCAGGTCAAGAAGGGCAGCAGGTGGTTTAAGCGGGGCATGGGCAGTTCCTGATTCAAGAGCGCAGGCGAGGGCTTTGCCCTCGTTTCGCGACACAAGGCCGCTCCTACGCCAAATCGTACCCTGCGTGTAGGAGCGGCCTTGCGTCGCGAATGGGCCGCAACGCGGCCCCAGCAACCTAACAGATAAACCAATCAGAGTTTGGCGTTGACAGCCTCTTTGGCATCGCCGCCAGAACTGGTGGTCACTCCATCAAGCCACTTTTGAAGCAGATCTGGATGCGCCTTGACCCACGCCTTGGCCGCTTCATCGAAACTGATCTTCTTATCTACAACCTCAGCCATGATGCTGTTTTCCATGTCCAGGGTGAATGTCAGGTTACCCAACAATTTTGCGGGGTTAGGGCAGGCTTGTGGATAACCTTTGCGCGTCAGGGTATAGACCTCACCCTTGCTGCCGAACCACTTCTCCCCGCCCGTCAGGTAATGCATCTTCAGTTTTACGTTCATCGGGTGCGGGGTCCAGCCCAGGAAGGTGATGTACTGGTTTTTCTTCACGGCGCGGTCGACCTGCGCCAGCATTGCCTGTTCGCTTGATTCGACCAGCTTCCATTGGCCGAGATCGAATTCATTCTTGTCGATGATCTCCTTCAGCGACAGGTTGGCGGGCGCGCCCGAGCCGATTCCGTACAGCTTCTTGTCGAACTGATCGGCATGCTGTTGCAGGTCGGCGAAGCTTTTCACGCCGGCATCCCACACGTAATCGGGTACCGCCAGGGTGAACTCGGTGCCTTCAAGGTTGCGCGACAGCTGGTGCACATCGCCATTGGCAACGAACTTGTCATGAAAACCCTGATGCGCCGGCATCCAGTTACCCAGGAAGGCATCGACCTTACCGTCCTTTAGGCCGCCGTAGATGATCGGCACCGCCAGGCTGTCGATCTTCACCTGATAGCCCAGGCTCTCCAGAAGCAAGCGGGCGATGGCGTTGGTAGTGGCGATGTCGCTCCAGCCGGGGTCGGCCATCCTTACGGTGCTGCATTGCGCGTTTTCGGCGTGGGCCGTGGCGGTGCCCAGGCTCAGGGCCAGGGCGAACACGATGGTGGAGAACTTCTGCATGGCGGCTTCTCTTCTCAATCCAGGGGTGCGGGCTGTGGATAACGTGCCTTGCGCTCGAGGTCGTCGAGATCGATGTGGTTGCGCATGTACTGTTGGCTGGCATCCACCAGCGGTTGGTGGTCCCAGCTTTTCAGTTTGCCGATGGCCAGCGCTTCGGCAACCAGGCGGCGGCGCCGCTGGCTGGCCAGTACCTGCTGGCGCAGGCCGGGGATATCCCAGCGCTGGCGTGCTTCGTCGACAAATGCCTGCAGCAGCGCCTGATGGTCCGGGCTGCCGGTGAGGTTCTCCCGCTCGTGCGGGTCGCGGCTCAGGTCATAGAGTAAACATGGGTCGTCTTCGCTGTACACGAACTTGTACGAGCCACGGCGGATCATCATCAATGGTCCGACGGTACCCTCGGCCATGTACTCGCCGATCACTTGGTCATGGCCACCCTGCCCTTGCAGGTGGCCGAGCAGCGATTGGCCGTCCAGATGCAAGCTTTTATCCACAGTACCGCCGGCAAGCTCGACCAGCGTCGGCAGCAGGTCGCAGGTCGATACCGAAGCACTGACCCGCGTCGGGGCGAAGCGCTTGGGCGCGTGGACCAGCAGCGGCACCCGCGCCGACATCTCGAACCAGTGCATCTTGTACCAGAGCCCGCGCTCGCCAAGCATGTCGCCGTGATCGCCAGAGAAAACCACCAGGGTGTCGTCGGCCAGGTTGCACTCCTCCAGGGTCTGCAACAGCTGGCCGATGTTGTCGTCGATGTAGCTGCAGGCACCGAAGTAGGCACGGCGTGCATCGCGGATCTTGTCCACAGGCAGGGGCTTGTTCCACAGCTCGTACACCTTGAGCAGGCGCTGTGAGTGCGGGTCGAGTTCGTGCTGGCCGAATTCGGTACGGGGCATGGGGATATCCACACCCTCGTAGCGATCCCAGTAGCGCTTGGGGATGGTGTACGGGTCGTGGGGGTGGGTCATGGACACGGTGAGGCAGAACGGCCGACCATCGTTCTCGCGGACATGGTCGTAAAGGTACTGACGGGCCTTGAATACCACTTCTTCGTCGAAATCCAGCTGGTTAGTACGCACGCAAGGGCCGGCCTGCAATACCGATGACATGTTGTGATACCAGCTTGCGCGCTTGTCCGGGGCATCCCAGTTAACTGCCCAGCCGTAGTCGGCGGGGTAGATGTCGCTGGTCAAGCGTTCTTCGTAGCCGTGCAACTGGTCCGGGCCGCAGAAATGCATCTTGCCCGACAGCGCGGTGCGGTAGCCGAGCCGGCGCAGGTAGTGGGCGTAGGTCGGGATATCGGCCGGGAAGTCGGCGGCGTTGTCGTAGGCGCCAATACGACTGGGCAACTGGCCGCTTACCAGGGTAAAGCGCGAGGGTGCGCACAGCGGGCTGTTGCAGTAGGCAGAATCGAACACCACCGCCTGATCGGCCAGGCGGCTCAGATGGGGCATCTGAATCGGTGAAGGGCCATATATCGGCAAGATCGGCGCGGCCATCTGGTCGGCCATGATGAACAGGATATTCGGTTGCGTCATGGTTCGATTCCATCGTTGAAGGTTATGCGAACTGCTTGCCTATCAAGATGCGGCTGTGAATAACTTGGGTAAAGCCCATCGCGGGCAATGTCTGGGATTAGCTGAGCTTATGTTTGATCACCTTGCCGACTTGTCGCTCGACGCATTGCGCGTTTTCGAGGCCGCTGCCCGCTTGCGTGGTTTCACGGCTGCGGCGCTGGAGTTGGGCACTACCCAGCCGGCGGTAAGCCAGCAGGTCAAACGGCTGGAGGCTCGGTTGGGCACGCGTCTGTTTGACCGTATCTACCGCGGCATCGCGCTGACCGATGCCGGGCAGCTATTGTTCGAGCAGGTTCATCAAGGCCTGCAGGCCATGGATGACGGCATTGCCCAAGCCAGCGGGCGGGGCCAGCGCGAAGTACTGCAGGTGGCCACCGATTTCGCCTTCGCAGCGTTCTGGCTGATGCCGCGGTTGCAGCGGTTCCACGACGCTTATCCACAGGTGGACGTTAGCCTGGTGACCGGTGAGCGCAGCCAGGGGATGCTGCGGCCGGATATCGATGTGGCGGTGTTGTTTGGGGATGGGCGGTTCCATCAAGGCGAGAGCCGCTGGCTGTTCGATGAAGAAGTATTCCCGGTCTGCAGCCCTCGGCTGACTCATGGCAAACCCTTGTCAGCCGCGGCTTTGCAACGCTTGCCACTGCTTCATCTGCGTGGCGAACAGGCCAGCCGCTGGTTCGACTGGGCGGGGGTGTTTCGTGGCTTTGGCGTGCAAAGCCCGCCGCCGCCCGGGCAGCTTCGGTTCGATAACTACACGCTGTTGGTCCAGGCGGCAATTGCCGGGCAAGGGGTAGCGATCGGCTGGCGGCATCTGGTCGATGGGCTGGTCGAGCAAGGGTTGCTGTGCCGGCCGCTGGAGGGGAGCCTGCGCTCGACGCGGGGGTATTACGTGGTGTTGCCGCCGCGCAAGCGGCGTGGGGCGCTGATCGAGCGGTTTGTGGATTGGCTGGAAGATGAGCGGAGTCAGTGATTGGGGCTGCTGCGCAGCCCATCGCCGGCAAGCCAGCTCCCACGGGTCCATGGCAGGACTTGAGCTCGCGCAGTACCTGTAGGCCCCGGCGCTCTACGTCACGAAGTTCAGATGCTCGCCCCGATGCAGATCCAGCTCGAGCATATCGGCCATCCCCGCCGCCATTCGCTCCAGGTCCATCAGTGCCTGTGGCGCATTGATCAATGTCCAGTGCAAAGGGCTGCGTTGCAGTGCATCCACAACCTGGTCCACGCACTCACGCTCTGCTTCGGTGTACTTGCCCGGCGCATCCAGCACATCAAAATCGCCCACCAGCAGCACCCGGCGTATAGTCGTGCGAGAAAGCCCGGCCACCAACGCTTCGCTCATCCGACCTTGCGCTGCAAGGTCACCCGACGCCAGCGCCGACAACAGGGCAATCACCGCCGAGCCCCCTGCTGCGCCCTGCTCCGCCTGGTCGGCATCACCCAGCCCGCCTATCTTAAAATGCAGGCCCGGGCGCGGAGCATGGCGGTTGAGGTCATCGACCACGGCAGTGACCTCGTGCTGACGTGACAGCAACTCGACCATCAGGGCACTGCCCAGGCTGCTTTCAGCCCCGAACAGCACCAGCTTGAATACTGGGGTTTCGGCATTTTTCACTGCATCACTCCCTTTGCAGGTGGGTGATGGTTTGACCGCAATCAGGAGACATCGTGCAGAGGATCAAGGGCTATCACGCCCACGTATATTACGACGCATCGACTATCGAGCAGGCGCGTGAGCTGTGCGAGGAGGCGGCGCGGCTGTTCCCCGTGACCATGGGGCGCATGCACCAGAAGCCAGTCGGGCCGCACCCGGACTGGAGCTGCCAGCTGGCGTTCGGGCCGGAGGTGTTGGGCGTGGTGTTGCCGTGGTTGGCGTTGTATCGCAAGGGGTTGGTGGTGTTTCTGCACCCGCTGACCGGGGATGAGCTGGCGGATCACCGCGATCATGCGATCTGGATGGGGGCTTTGCGGCCTTTGAAGTTGTCGGTTTTTGGCGGTTAGCGATGTGGTGGCCTCTTCGCGGACAAACCCGCGAAGAGGCCAAGCGGATCAGCGTCGAGCGCCGCGCACACCTTCAGCCAGCGCAGAGCACAGGCTCAATACATCGGCAACAGCCTGATCGGCGTCCTTGGCCTGGGCGATCTTGTCGACCAGCGCCGACCCCACCACCACGCCATCAGCCAGGCGCGCAATCGCTGCGGCCTGCTCTGGTGTACGAATGCCGAAGCCAACGCTGATCGGCAGATCGGTATGCCGACGCAGGCGGGCGATGGCTTCGGTCACGTGCTCGGTGGTTGCCGAGCCGGCGCCGGTCACGCCTGCCACCGACACGTAATAGACGAACCCGGAGCTGCGCTCCAGCACCCGTGGCAGGCGCGCATCGTCGGTGGTTGGGGTGGTCAGGCGAATGAAGTCGATGCCAGCGGCCTGGGCCGGGGTGGCGAGCTCAGCATCGTGCTCCGGCGGCAGGTCGACGATGATCAGGCCATCGACACCCGCTTCTTTGGCTTCTGCGACGAATTTCTCTACACCAAAGCGGTGGATCGGGTTGTAGTAACCCATCAGCACGATCGGTGTGGCCTGGTTGTCGACGCGGAATTCACGCACCATCTGCAGGGTCTTTGCCAGGTTCTGGCCTGCTTCCAGCGCACGCAGCGTGGCCAGCTGGATGGCTACGCCATCGGCCATCGGGTCGGTGAACGGCATGCCCAGTTCGATCACATCGGCACCGGCCGCCGGCAGGCCCTTGAGGATCTGCAGTGAGGCATCGTAGCCAGGGTCGCCGGCGGTGACGAAGGTGACCAGTGCGGAGCGGCCTTCGGCTTTCAGCTCGGCAAAGCGTTGTTCAAGACGGCTCATGCCTGTTTCTCCTGGGCGGCCATGTGGTTCATCACGGTTTGCATGTCTTTGTCGCCACGGCCTGACAGGCAGATGACCATCAGGTGGTCCTTGGGCAGGTTCGGCGCGCGCTTGATCGCTTCTGCCAGGGCGTGCGAGGTTTCCAGGGCAGGGATGATGCCTTCCAGGCGGCAGGTGGCGTGGAACGCGTCGAGGGCCTCATCGTCAGTGATGCTGACGTACTCCACACGCTTCACTTCATGCAGGTAGGCATGCTCGGGGCCGATGCCCGGGTAGTCGAGGCCGGCCGAAATCGAGTGGGCGTCAGTGATCTGGCCGTCATCGTCCTGTAGCAGGTATGTACGGTTGCCGTGCAGCACGCCGGGTACGCCGCCGTTGAGGCTGGCCGCATGCTTGCCGGTGTTCACGCCATGGCCACCGGCTTCCACACCAATGATCTTGACGCTCTCGTCTTCGAGGAATTCGTGGAACAGGCCCATGGCATTGGAGCCACCGCCAACACAGGCAATCAGGCTGTCGGGCAGGCGACCTTCCTTTTCTTGCAACTGGGCGCGGGTCTCTTTGCCGATGATCGACTGGAAATCGCGGACCATTGCAGGGTACGGGTGCGGGCCGGCCACGGTACCGATCAGGTAGAAGGTGTCGTCGACGTTGGTGACCCAGTCGCGCAGGGCTTCGTTCATTGCGTCTTTCAGTGTGCCGGTGCCGGCAGTAACCGGGACGATCTCGGCGCCCAGCAGCTTCATGCGGAACACGTTGGCCTGCTGGCGCTCGATGTCGGTTGCACCCATGTAGATCACGCAGGGTAGCCCGAAGCGTGCGGCGACGGTGGCAGTGGCCACGCCGTGCATGCCGGCGCCGGTTTCGGCGATCAGGCGTTTTTTGCCCATGCGCTTGGCCAGCAGCACTTGGCCGATGCAGTTGTTCACCTTGTGCGCGCCGGTGTGGTTGAGCTCTTCACGTTTGAAGAAAATCTTGGCGCCGCCGCAATGCTCGGTCAGGCGCTCGGCGAAATACAGCGGGTTGGGGCGGCCGATGTAGTCGCGCTGGAAGTAGGCCAGTTCTTCGAGGAACTTGGGGTCGGCCTTGGCGGCTTCGTATTCGCGGGCCAGATCCAGCACCAGCGGCATCAGGGTTTCGGCCACATAGCGGCCACCGAACGAGCCGAACAGGCCGTTGGCGTCGGGGCCGGGGCGGTATTGGGACTGGGTCATGGGGCGCTCCAGGGCGTAATGAATGAGTGATGGGCTTTACTCTAACCACGGCAAGCCCGGCTGAAAACCGATAAGATTGCGCAAACCTGTCAGGAAAACTCACACGTCAAATGGCCCACGACCTCCCTCCCCTGAACGCCCTGCGGGCCTTCGAATCCACCGCCAGGCTCAATAGCGTCAGCCGGGCTGCCGAAGCGCTACATGTGACTCATGGCGCCGTGAGCCGGCAGATCAAGGTGCTGGAGGAACACCTGGGCGTGGCCTTGTTCGTCAAGGACGGGCGTGGCATCAAACTCACAGATGCCGGCGTCAGGCTGCGTGATGCTAGTGGTGAAGCGTTCGACAGGCTGCGCAGTGTCTGCGCCGAACTCAGCCGGGATGTCAGCGAGGCGCCATTCGTGCTGGGGTGCTCGGGTAGCCTGCTGGCGCGATGGTTCATTCCCCGGCTTGGGCGCCTGAAAGCAGACCTACCAGAGTTGCGGCTGCATCTGTCAGCAGGGGAAGGCGACCTTGATCCGCGTCGGCCGGGGCTCGATGCGCTGCTGGTGTATGCCGAACCCCCTTGGCCTGCGGACATGCAGGTACATGTATTGGCCGAAGAGCGTATCGGGCCAGTGTTGAGCCCACACTTTACCGGTTTCGAGCGGTTGCGCAGTGCGCCCACCGTGGCGCTGCTGGACGAAGCCTTGCTGCATACCACCTCACGCCCGCAGGCGTGGCCGACCTGGGCCGGACAACAGGGGTTGGACCCGGCTGCACTGCAGTATGGGCAGGCCTTCGAGCATTTGTATTACCTGCTGGAGGCGGCTGTGGCAGGGCTGGGGGTGGCTATCGCACCGCAGCCGCTGGTGGCGGATGA
This sequence comes from Lelliottia jeotgali, assembly GCF_977070485.1. NCBI lineage: Bacteria > Pseudomonadati > Pseudomonadota > Gammaproteobacteria > Enterobacterales > Enterobacteriaceae > Lelliottia > Lelliottia jeotgali. Next base: position 120,173 of record NZ_CDRVFO010000006.1, on the reverse strand, counting down.
CTTGCGTGCCGGGCGACTCAGCGCACCGTGGGGCTTTTCCCCTACTGCAGCGGCGCTGGCACTTTGGGTGCCACGGCGCGCCGCAGACGGGCGCGCCGAGCAGCTGGCGCAGTGGCTGCGCCGCGAACTGGAGCGGCAGGCAGGTTAGTTGCGGCGGTACAACAGGTACGCCGCGAGCAGGCCGAGCGCGCCGATGGCTACGCCAGCAGTGGTCACCGGGTGCTCCTGAGCATAATCACGGGTTGCGATACCGGTCTGGCGGGTGCGGGTCTTCACTTCCTCATAAGCATCGCTAAGCAGGCTGCGCGAGTGTTTCAACGCGCTTTCGGCGTTGCTGCGGATTGCCTTCACGGACTTCTGCGACTCCTCCGACGCATCATGCTTGAGGCTCTCCAGGCTCTTAAGGAGGCTTTCGATCTCCGCTTCCATGCTTTCCAGGGATGTTTTACGCAGCGAATTGCGGTGCATGGTGACTCTCCTTTGCAGTATGGACTGTATGGATTGCGACTGCGGCCCGGGGCGAAAGTGCGATCGAACTTTCGCCCAGCCTGACGGCTCGCAGGTAAACCAGGCCGGCACTGCTAGGCTCAATTTCACTGTCACCCAAGGAGAGCGCTCATGACCGATCATCACACCTACAAGAAGATCGAGCTGGTAGGTTCCTCGACCACCAGCATCGAAGACGCAATAAACAATGCCTTGGCCGAAGCGGCCAAGAGCATCAAGCATCTGGAATGGTTCGAAGTGGTCGACACCCGTGGCCACATCGAAGGCAACAAGGTGGCGCACTTTCAGGTCACGCTCAAAGTGGGCTTCCGCATCGCCAATAGCTGAAACAGGGTCTGGCTGGCAAAGGCCGGCGTGATGGCGTAATACAGACAGGGGCGCCTTTGCCGGCGCCCCTTCCCATTTTCATCTGCACAAGGAAAGCGAGTGATGAAGAAACTGATTCTGGCGGTGGGCCTGATGACGCTGGCGGGTGGCGCGCTGGCGGCGGGCAAGCCTTGCGAGGAGCTCAAGGCCGAGATTGCCGCGAAGCTGGATGCCAAAGGTGTGAAGGGCTACACACTTGAGATCGTCAGTAAGGGAGACCCCGCTGGCAAGGTTGTGGGGAGCTGTGAAGGTGGCAGCAAGGAAATTGTCTACCGGCGTGGTTGAGCGCTGGCCCAACCGCCAGCAAGCCTGCCCCACTGCGTTTCCAATATCTCGCGGCCTTGGAGTTCCCAGTGGGAGCCGGCTTGCCGGCGATTGGGGCCTACTCAGATTTCAAGGCTTGCGCCAACAACTCATACGACCTGATCCGGTCCTCATGCTCATACAGGTCGCAGGTAAAGATCAGCTCGTCCGCCCCGGTCTGCTCCAGTAGCACCTCGACCTTGGCCTTCACCTTCTGCGGGTTGCCGATCATCGCCAGGCCCAGGAAGCTACCCACCGCATCGCGCTCATGTGGCAGCCACAGCCCATCCATGCTCGGTACCGGCTTGCGTTGCATAAGGCTCTGCCCGCGTATCAGGGCAAGAATACGCTGGTACACCGAAGTGGCCAGGAACTCGGCTTTGTCGTCGGTTTCGGCCACCACCATCGGAATGCCCAGCATCACGTAAGGCTTGTCGAGCGTGGTAGACGGCTTGAAATGGTCGCGGTAGATACGGATCGCCTCATGCATGTAGCGCGGCGCGAAGTGCGAGGCGAAGGCGTAGGGCATGCCGCGCATGCCGGCCAGCTGTGCGCTGAACAGGCTGGAGCCGAGCAGCCACATCGGCACCTCGGTGTCGTGGCCAGGTACGGCGATCACTTTTTGATCATCTGTGCGCGGGCCAAGGTAGCGCGACAATTCTTCGACATCGTCCGGGAAATCATCGGCGCTGCCCGAACGCTCCCGGCGCAGGGCGCGTGCGGTCATTTGGTCGGAGCCCGGCGCACGGCCCAGGCCCAGATCGATACGCCCTGGATAAAGGCTGGCTAACGTGCCGAACTGCTCGGCGATCACCAAGGGGGCATGGTTGGGCAGCATGACGCCACCCGAGCCGACACGGATGGTTGAAGTACCCCCCGCCAGGTAACCGATCAGCACCGAGGTCGCGGAGCTCGCGATGCCGTCCATGTTGTGGTGTTCGGCAACCCAGAAGCGGTTGTAGCCAAAGCGCTCGACATGCTGGGCCAGGTCCAGCGAATTGCGCAACGCTTGCGCCGGGCCAGAGTCGGCCCGTACCGGCACCAGGTCGAGGGTGGAAATTTTCAGGTCACGCAGCTGCGTCATTGGAGCCTCCGCAAAAGTGATTGGCCGAAGGCCTTTTAAACTCTGTATGGGCACATTCGGAAGATTCAATGCTTGCGGTGCGATTGATCTGAACTTGGCGAAGGTGGGTAGCCTCTGAACCCATAGATACGTAACCGAGTGACCAGGAGGCATCATGAAAAAGACTGCATCGGCTATCTGGCAAGGTGGCCTGAAGGACGGCAAAGGCGTTATTTCGACTGAAAGCGGCGCGCTAAAGCAGAACCCCTATGGTTTCAACACCCGCTTCGAAGGCTCGCCCGGCACCAATCCAGAGGAGTTGATCGGCGCGGCCCATGCTGGCTGCTTCTCGATGGCGCTGTCGATGATGCTCGGCGAGGCGGGGCTGACGCCCGACCGTATCGATACGATCGCTGAAGTGACTCTGGAAAAACAGCCCGATGGCTTCGCCATCACTGCTGTGCACCTGGTGCTGAAGGCCAAGGTGCCTGGCGCGAGTGAAGCCCAGTTTCTGGACATTGCCAACAAGGCCAAAGCTGGCTGCCCGGTGTCCAAGGTGTTGAACGCGAAGATCAGCCTGGACGCCACCTTGGTGGGCTAGGCGGCGCAACAGCTTCGGTTTGCTGTAGTCTAAACAGCATCGGCAGCGCAGCTGCCCATCCAGGAGCCGTGCCATGATACGCGTCGCAATCGCTGTGTTGGCGTCTCTGCTGGCCACTTCTGCCTTGGCGGCGGTCAAACCGTGCGAGGAACTGAAGGCCGAGATCGAAGCCAAGATCCAGGCTCAGGGTGTGCCGTCGTACACGCTGGAGATCGTGCCCAACAGTGAGGTCAAGGACCAGAACATGATCGTTGGCAGCTGTGATGGCGGGACCAAAAAGATCATTTATCAGAAGAACGGATGATCGCCAATGGGAACCGGGGCTGGGAAGCAGCCCCCGGTTTCAGGGAATACAGAACACATTGCTGGGTTCGTTGACCACCACTGTGCGGCTGGCGTCATACAAAAGCACTTGCGGTTCCATTACAGGTGCCCGCGCTTCCAGGCGATAACGCTCGCCTGCCTTGAAATCGTCAAAGCGCACGGTCAGGTAACAGGTCCGATCCCTGGGCTGACTCATCATGCCGCCCCCGTAAATTTCATAGTCGAACCGGACCACCAGCTCGTGCTTGCCAGGCGTGACCTGAAAGTAACGGCCGTCTTCGAGGCGCTTGCCATCAAGCTTGTCCGCCATGATGACTCGGCCGGGGGTGATGGTGTAGAGGTCGACCCAGGCTTGCTTGGGATCTACGGGGGGCAAGGGGCTGGCGCATGCCCCCAATGCACTGAGGGCCATCAGCATCATGGGCTGGCGCATGGTGAAACTCCCACTTGCGATTCACAAGTTACAAGCATAGCGCCGTTTGCGGGCTTCAGGTGCGTTGGCAGCCCGCCGGCAGGCCTTGGCTGACCAGTTTCTGTTGGTGGTCGTAGAGCTTGATCCAGGGCCGGAAGCCGATGCTGCCTGCTTGCAGTTGATAGCGCTGGCCGGCGTTGAAGTCCTTGAAGGTCAAGTTGAGCTGGCAGTCGCGCCACAACGGTTCCCCGACCGGGCCGATATTGCTGGGTGTGACCGGGAACTGATAGCGGACGGTCAGCTCGTGGCTACCGGGCTGGACCTCGAAATAGCGGGTGTCTGCCCAATCGCGCTCGTCCACCTGCACCGCGTGCAGCGAGGTTTCGTCGTGCGGGGTGAGGTCGATCCATGCCTGGTTCGGGTCCGGATCGGGCAGGGTCGAACAGGCAGACATCAGCAACATTGAGCCGGCGACGAACAGTGCACGCATGGCGAAACTCCCCCTTGGCGAGATAGTCTTGGAGCGCATCGACCGTGAGCGAATGGATAGCCCAAGATGGTCTGGTTTTTTCTTTTGAGGCGCTCAGGCCCTGGGCCACTCGACCGTGTTTTCAGCACTTTGGTTCCCGTGCTGGGCGCCTTTCTGCTGAGTGGTTGCAGCAGTCTTTCTTATTACGGCCAGTTGGCCGATGGCCAGTGGCAACTGTTGCGTGCACGTCAGCCGGTGGAGCGGGTACTCGCTGACCCGGCCAGCAGCCCGCAGTTGCGGGCCCGTCTGCAACACGCCGAGCAGGCGCGGCTGTTCGCCAGCAAGCGCCTGGGCCTGCCGGACAACGGTAGCTATCGGGTGTATGCCGACCTTGGGCGGCCCTATGTGGTGTGGAATGTGTTTGCTACGCCTGAGCTCTCGCTGCAACCGGTGACGCACTGTTTCCCTATTGCCGGTTGCGTCGCCTACCGCGGCTATTACCAACAGGGCGCGGCCCGCGGCGCGGCGGCGGTGATGCGTCAGGCAGGCATGGATGTCTATGTGAGCGGTGTCGAGGCTTATTCGACGCTTGGCTGGTTCGACGATCCGATCCTGTCGTCGATGGTCGGCTGGGGTGATGAGCGCCTGGCCGCGTTGATCTTCCACGAACTGGCGCATCAGCGCCTCTATGTGCAGGACGACACGGAGTTCAACGAGTCCTTCGCCACATTCGTCGAGCAGGAAGGAACGCGGCAATGGCGCGCCGCCCGTGGGCTTGAAGCGACTCAGGGTGAGCAGAGCCTGCAGCGTGACCAGTTCATACGGCTGATTCTGGCCAGCCGCGAGCGGCTGCAGGCGCTCTATGCAGGGCCGCTGGATGACGCACACAAACGTGCGGCCAAGCAGGCAGAATTCGAGCGGTTGAGGCGCGATTATCGACAGGTTCGAGATAGCCAGTGGGCTGGGGACAAGCGTTATGACGCCTGGATGTATGGGCCGATGAGCAATGCCAAGCTATTGCCGTTTGGGCTGTATGACCAATGGGTGCCGGCGTTTGCGGTGGTGTTTCGCGAGGCTGGGGGGGATTGGGTACGCTTCTATCAGAAGGTAGAAGCGCTAGGACGGTTGCCGGCCGAACAGCGCAAGGCGGTGTTGGCTCGATTGGTGGCCAGTCAGTGAGCGCTGGGGGCCGCTTTGCGGCCCATCGCCGGCAAGCCGGCTCCTACATGCGCGCTTAGGCCTTGATGAACGCCTGATGCATCTCAGCCAAGGTGGCGTAGTGGAATTCCGGCGTGTGGGCCTTCAGTTCTTCTTCGCTGCCGAACCCATACCCCACTGCCACTGCCTGCAACCCATTGCTGCGTGCCCCGATCAGGTCGTGCTTGCGGTCGCCGATCATCAGGGTCTGCGCCGGGTCCAGCCCTTCCTCGTCCAGCAGGTGGCGAATCAGCTCGACCTTGTTGGTACGAGTGCCGTCCAGTTCGCTGCCGTAAATCACCTTGAAGTGATGATCGAAGGCGAAGTGCCTGGCGATCTCACGGGCGAACTCCCAGGGCTTGGACGTCGCGATGTAAAGCGTGCGGCCCTGACCGTTCAGGGCCTGGAGCAGTTCCGGTACACCTTCGAAGACCAGGTTTTCGTAAAGGCCGGTGACACGGAAGCGTTCCCGGTAAAAGTTCACCGCCTCCCACGCCTTGGCTTCATCGAAGCGGTAGAACTGCATGAAGGCCTGTAGCAGGGGTGGGCCGATGAAGTGCTCGAGCCGCGCCAGGTCCGGCTCGTCGATGCCCAGTTTGGCCAGGGCGTACTGGATCGAACGGGTAATGCCCAGGCGCGGGTCGGTCAGGGTGCCGTCAAGGTCGAATAGGATATTCTGCTGGTGCATGGTGGTCTCGGTAGTCAGGTTCATTCCGGGCGGTCGTAGCCTTCGGCCAGGTGCTGGTCCTTGAGCTTCACGTAGTTACCGGCGCTATAAGGGAAAAAGGCGCGTTCCTTGTCGGTCAGTGGCCGTGCCTGTTTTACCGGGCTGCCCACGTACAGGTAGCCGCTCTCCAGGCGCTTGCCCGGCGGTACCAGGCTACCGGCACCGATGATCACCTCGTCTTCGACAATGGCGCCATCCATGATCGTGCTGCCCATGCCGACCAGAATGCGGTTGCCCAGGGTACAGCCATGCAGCATGACTTTGTGACCGATGGTCACGTCGTCGCCGATGATCAGCGGGAAGCCGTCCGGGTTGAACGGGCCGGCGTGGGTAATGTGCAGCACACTGGCGTCCTGCACGCTAGTCCTTGCACCGATGCTGATGCGGTGCATGTCGCCGCGAATCACCGTCAAAGGCCATACAGAGCTGTCTTCACCGATTTCCACGTCACCCAGAACTACTGCCGAACGGTCGACGAAGGCCCGTGGCCCAACTTTCGGAGTGTGTTGCTGGAAGCTACGAATGGCCATGATAGGGTCTCTCATCTGTGCCGATAGGCAGGCTGCCTGCTGCGGTCGGCGTCGATTGTAATTAAGATGGGGCAGTGTTTCTTCTGCCAAGGTAGCCAAACCGTGAGTGCGAACAACCCGCTTCTGCAGTCTTATGATCTGCCGCCCTTCTCGGCGATCCGTGCCGAACACGTGCTGCCGGCGATCGAAGAGATCCTGGCCGATAACCGTAAAGCCATTGCCCAGATCCTCGAAAAGCAAGGCAAGAACCCCACCTGGGCCGGCCTGGTGCTGGCCATGGACGAGCTCAATGACCGCCTGGGCGCTGCCTGGAGCCCGGTCAGCCACCTCAATGCGGTGTGCAACAGCAAAGAGCTGCGTGAGGCTTACGAGTCCTGCCTGCCGGCGCTCAGTGCCTACTCTACCGAACTGGGCCAGAACCGTGCGCTGTTCGAGGCCTATGAGGCACTGGCCAACAGCCCTGAGGCCGCAGGTTTCGATGTGGCGCAAAAGACCATCCTCGAGCATGCACTGCGTGATTTCCGCTTGTCGGGTATCGACCTGCCACCCGCCCAGCAGCAGCGTTACGCTCAAGTACAGAGCAAGCTCAGCGAGTTGGGCAGCCGTTTCTCCAACCAACTGCTCGACGCCACCCAGGCCTGGACCAAGCACGTTACCGACGAAGCCGCGCTTGCCGGCCTGACTGATTCGGCCAAGGCGCAGATGGCTGCTGCCGCCCAGGCCAAAGGCCTCGATGGCTGGCTGATCACCCTGGAATTCCCCAGTTACTATGCGGTTATGACCTACGCCAGTGACCGCGCCCTGCGTGAAGAGCTGTACGCGGCCTACTGCACCCGCGCCTCCGACCAGGGCCCGAATGCCGGCCAGTTCGACAACGGCCCGGTGATGCGCGAGATCCTCGATCTGCGCCAGGAGCTGGCCGGGCTGCTGGGCTACAAGAACTACGCCGAGCTGAGCCTGGCCACCAAGATGGCTGAGTCCAGCGACCAGGTGCTGAGCTTCCTGCGCGACCTGGCCAAGCGTTCCAAGCCGTTTGCCGCCCAGGATCTGGAGCAGCTCAAGGCCTATGCCGCCGAGCAAGGTTGCCCCGAGCTGGCCAGTTGGGACGCCGGTTACTTTGGTGAGAAGCTGCGCGAGCAGCGCTATAGCGTGTCGCAGGAAACCCTGCGCGCCTACTTCCCGATCGACAAGGTGCTGTCCGGCCTGTTCAGCATTGTCCAGCGCCTGTACGGCATCGAAATCGCCGAGCTCAAGGGTTTCGACAGCTGGCACCCGGACGTACGCCTGTTCGAAATCAAGGAAAACGGCCAGCACGTCGGCCGCTTCTTCTTCGACCTCTATGCCCGCGCCAACAAACGTGGCGGTGCCTGGATGGATGGTGCCCGCGACCGCCGCCGTACCGCTGGTGGTGAGCTGCAAAGCCCGGTGGCCAACCTGGTGTGCAACTTCACTCCCGCTGCGCCTGGCAAGCCTGCGTTGTTGACCCACGATGAAGTCACGACCCTGTTCCACGAATTCGGGCACGGCCTGCACCACCTGCTGACTCGTATCGAGCATGCTGGCGTGTCCGGCATCAATGGCGTGGCTTGGGATGCGGTCGAGTTGCCGAGCCAGTTCATGGAGAACTGGTGCTGGGAGCCGGAAGGCCTGGCACTGATCTCCGGCCATTACGAAACGGGGGCTGCCCTGCCCCAGGACCTGCTGGACAAGATGCTGGCGGCGAAGAACTTCCAGTCCGGCATGATGATGGTGCGGCAGCTGGAGTTTTCGTTGTTCGACTTCGAGCTGCACGCCAGCCACGGCGATGGCCGCAGTGTGCTGCAGGTGCTTGAAGGCGTGCGCGACGAGGTGACGGTCATGCGCCCACCGGCGTACAACCGCTTCCCGAACAGCTTTGCGCACATCTTTGCTGGCGGTTACGCGGCGGGCTACTACAGCTACAAATGGGCCGAAGTACTGTCGGCTGATGCCTTCTCACGGTTCGAGGAAGAAGGCGTGCTCAACGCCGAGACAGGCCGCGCCTTCCGCGAGGCCATTCTGGCCCGAGGCGGCTCGCGCGAGCCGATGGTGCTGTTCGTCGACTTCCGTGGCCGTGAGCCTTCCATCGATGCATTGCTGCGCCACTGCGGGCTGAGCGAGGACGCGGCGGCATGAGCGAGGTAGCTGTGAACAAGACCAAGAAGCGCTTCATCGCCGGGGCGGTCTGCCCGGCGTGCAGCGAGCCGGACAAGTTGATGATGTGGAGCGAAGACGACGTGCCGCACCGAGAGTGCGTGGCCTGCGGCTTCACCGACACCCTGAATGAACAGGGGCTGTCGGTACCCAAGGAGCTTGGGACGCGGGTCAACCACTTGGCGCCCAAGGCGGCGCCGGCCAAGGTACAGACGGTGCAGTTCTTCCCCAATCCCAAGCTGAAGAAACCGGCTGACTAAGGCCCGCCCGCCTGTGTCGGGGTGGTAGAAGATCAAGGCTCTACCGCTCCGCCAGGCAGGCATGCTCGCCCGCTCCCACTTGAGACAGGCGATGCAACATGAACAATCCCCTGCTGCCAGGCAGCAACTCCCCTATTGATTTCCCTTCGATAACGCTGGAAAACATGGTCGCTGCTTTCGACCATGTGCTTTCGGCGCATGAGCAAGGTATCGCGCGCATCATCGAACGACAGCAGGCGCAGCCGACCTGGGACGACCTGGTGCTCGCCGTGGATGAACTTGACGCGCAGTTGTCGGGCACGCTGTTTGCCGTGATTCCCTTCGTGGGCCGGGACCAGGACTGGGCCGAATCCATTCTGGGGTTCTACGGCAGAACAGTTGCGCGCTCGGAGCAGAAATTTACCGACAGCAAGCTGCACGCTTTGTATGAACGGTTGGCGCGCAGTGCCATCGGCGTCAACCTGGCCGCGATGAAGCGCGCTACTTTGCGCAGGCATCTAGACAGGTTTGCAACCAGCGGCGCAGCGTTGGACGACGACGACAAAGCCCGCCTCGCCGGGCTGCAAGCGCAGATAGGCACGTTGCGGGAGGCCTTTGTACGCAATATCGACCGGCCGGGGTTGCTGATCGAGGACGAGCGCGAACTGATTGGTCTTTCGCAGCGGTTGCGAGATGAGCTGGCCGTGCGCGCCAGCGAGGCTGGCTTGCAAGGTTGGCTGGTTGCCTGCGAAAGCGCCCCAACCGAGGCCGTGCTTCGGCAAGCGAAGCATCGCCCCCTGCGCGAAAGGCTCTACCGTGCTTTCCACACCCGTGGCGTCAATACTGGCCTGCAGGAGGACAACGGTACGCGCTTGCAGCGTTTGGCTGAACTGCTGGATGAAAAAGCGCGTCTGCTCGGCTTTGCCAGCCACCTCGAACTGAGCCTGAATTGCAAAAGTGCCGGCTCTGTCAGCGCTGTTCGGGGTTTTCTACAAACTCTCGCAGCCAGCGTGCAACCGGCCATGCAACGATGGCGTGAGAGCTTAGGGCAGAAGGCTCTCGTGACGGGGCTCACGCGCGTGCAGCCTTGGGATGTCATTCATCTGCAGGCATTGTCGGAGCATGCGCAACCGAGTGAGGTGTTTCGCGAGCACTTCCCCTTGAGTGCTGTGGTTACTGCACTGACCCGGCTGGCGCAGCAGCTGTTTAAGCTTGAGCTGCGGCCTGCCCGAATGCCTGTATGGGATGGCAGCGTGCAGACCTTCGAGGTCTGGCAGGACCACGCGCATATCGGCCTCTTCTATCTGGACGCCGTGCAACACGCCGGTAAGCAGGCCGACGCCGTGTTCACCACGTATGTGCGCAACCGGCGCGTCGATGCCGAGGGTATCTACCATGCAGCGGTGGTGGTGGTGAACGTTGATATCCCGGCAGCCCTCGGTGCCAGTGAGCCGCTTTTGGACCATCTGGCACTGCGCAAGCTTTATCACGAGTTTGGCCATGCCTTGCATCACCTGCTGGTCCGCACCAGCAACAATGTCATGTCTAATGTTTCGGAATTGGGCACCGATGGCATGGAACTGTTCGGCAAGTTAATGGAGCGCTGGGTTTGGGATGCAGGGTATTTGGCAAGCATCGCCGTGCCGGACCAATCTGGCGGCAGGCTGAGCAAGGCTGGCGCTGCAGAGTACCTGAACCAGTTCAAGCAGGAGGGGGTCGAGGAAATTGGGCGCGACCTGAGCCTGGCGTTGTTCGACATGGACCTGCACGGCACGCCGTATGACGGCAGAACGCTTGAGCAGCGGCTTGACGATGCCCGTGAGCGATGCGGCTATTGGCCATTGGCAGATTTCGAGCACCCCGCGCATGCTTTTGACCATCTGGTCAGCGGATACGATGCGGGCTATTACGCTTATCTGTGGGCCGATGTGCACGCGTTTGACCTCTTTACCCGTTTTGAAACGAACGGTTTGCTTGACCGCGCAACGGGCCACGCGCTCCAGCAGGCATTGTTCGAGCCTGGCGCCTCGCGGCCACTGCGCGAGGGCCTTGAAGCGTTTCTTGGGCGCGCCCCAAGCCATGCCCCCTACCTGAGTTGGCACGGGCTGGCCTGACCAGAGGTACTGGCAAGATAAGCCTTGCCCCTATACTGTTCATATGTACAGTATAGGGTTTGGCGATGAATTCTCCAGCACCACAGAAAGGCCGTGGAACGGCGCATAATCCACACAACCGCTTCGCCCCGAGCCATTCGGTGGCCGAGGATGACGGCTGGTACGTTGAGGTTCCCCTGACCGAAGGCACCGAGGTGCGAGTTGAAACGGCCAAGACGATCATCAGCCGCAACACCTCACCCGACCTGCCCTTCGATCGCTCCATCAATCCCTACCGAGGCTGCGAGCATGGCTGCATCTACTGCTATGCCCGGCCCTCGCACGCCTATTGGGACTTGTCCCCAGGGTTGGATTTCGAAACCAAACTGATCGCCAAGACCAACGCTGCCGAGGTGCTTGCCGAGCAACTGAGCAAGCCTGGCTATGTGTGCGCCCCCATCAACCTGGGGGCCAACACAGACCCCTACCAGCCGATCGAACGTGAGCACCTATTGACCCGGCGCTTGCTGGAAGTGCTGTTGCGTTTTCGCCACCCGGTGACCATCGTCACCAAAGGTTCGCTGGTATTGCGTGACCTGGATTTGCTGGCCGAAATGGCCAGCCAGCGGTTGGTGCGGGTGATGATCAGCCTGACCACGCTGGACGACGACCTCAAGCGGGTGCTCGAGCCGCGTGCGGCCTCGCCCAAGGCCAGGCTGCGGGCAATCCGGGTGCTGCGCGAGGCGGGTGTGCCGGTGGGCGTGTTGTGTTCGCCGATGATTCCCATGATCAACGACAGCGAACTGGAGCACCTTTTGGAAGCCGCCAAGGAGGCTGGCGCGCAGAACGCAGCCTACATGATGTTGCGCCTGCCGATGGAAGTGGCACCGCTGTTCGAGCAGTGGCTGCAGGACCACTATCCCCAGCGCGCCAGCCATGTGTTGAGCCTGATTCGCCAGAGCCGGGGTGGCGAGCTGTATGACAGCCGCTTCGGTGCGCGCATGCGCGGTGAGGGCATTTTCGCAGAGCTGCTGGCGCAACGCTTTGCCAAGGCCATGCGCAAGGTGGGTTTGGAGGGGCGGGAAGCGCAAATGCTGGATTGCTCGGCATTCTGTCCACCCGGTGGGCAGATGGCATTGTTTTGACCCTCAATGCAACTAATCCAAGCACGTAATCTTATTCGGGGCTCTTGGCTTTTGATGTGTTTTTGCTATTATTCAGTTCCCGCCTTTTATATCTGGAACACCCGTTCTAGAGCCTCCGAATTAAGTTTCAGTTAAGTTTTCCCCGCTAGCGTAGGAAACCAGTCCACGAAGACTGTGATCTATGGCCTGTGCGTGTCATCTAATTCCTCGCATAGCCAGAATCTTTCACCGGTAAAATGGATTTACCAACTCACCGTCAAGAGGATGAATCATGCCCGTCAAGGACCCATCCAAGGTCGTTCCGCAGGCCCCCGCGGAGAGCGCCGATGCCGCCCTCAAGCACATCGTCGACGGCTTCCTGCGTTTCCACCATGACGTCTTCCCCGAGCAGCAAGAGCTGTTCAAGAAGCTCGCCACCGCGCAAACGCCGCGCGCTATGTTCATCACCTGTGCCGACTCGCGCATTGTCCCCGAGCTGATCACCCAAAGCTCGCCAGGCGACCTGTTCGTGACCCGTAACGTCGGTAACGTAGTGCCGCCTTATGGCCAGATGAACGGCGGCGTTTCCAGCGCCATCGAGTACGCCGTGTCGGCGCTGGGCGTACACCACATCATCATCTGTGGCCACTCCGACTGCGGCGCGATGCGTGCGGTACTCAACCCGCAATCGCTGGCCAAGATGCCGACCGTTTCCGCCTGGCTGCGTCATGCCGAAGTGGCACGCACCGTGGTCGAGAACAACTGCTCCTGCGGCAGCGAGCATGAAACCATGCAGGTGCTGACCCGGGAAAACGTCATTGCCCAGTTGCACCACCTGCGCACCCACCCGTCGGTGGCGTCGCGCCTTGCGGCTGGCGAGCTGTACATCCATGGTTGGGTCTATGACATCGAGACCAGCCGGATCGAAGCCTACGATGCCGCCAGCGACAGCTTCATGCCCTTGGCCGCCGGTGAGCCGGTGCCCTGCGCGACTCCGAGAGGCCGCTACTAAGCGACCCATCCACCGCTAGAACCTTGATAGCCGGCTGCACCCCGCAGGGGTGTGGCGCGGCCTTCGGCTGCCTTGAATTCCCTGACTGCCTTGCCGGCATGCTCGCTGGCGGCCCGCGCCTGCGCGCTTGTCAGGGGCCAAACGTGCCCATGGCCAGAGGAATGGCCATGTGACAGAGAAAGGAGAAACACGGTGAACATTACACAGTTGAAAGCGGCCTTGCCGCGAGAATTGCTGGCGTCGGTTGTGGTCTTTTTGGTGGCCCTGCCCTTGTGCATGGGCATTGCGATCGCTTCGGGCATGCCACCGGCCAAAGGCCTGATAACCGGCATCATCGGCGGTATCGTGGTGGGCTTTCTGGCCGGTTCGCCACTGCAGGTCAGTGGCCCTGCTGCGGGCTTGGCCGTGCTGGTGTTCGAACTGGTGCGCCAACACGGCGTGGCGATGCTCGGGCCGATCTTGCTGCTGGCGGGTTTGTTGCAGTTGCTGGCCGGGCGCTTGCGCTTGGGCTGCTGGTTCCGCGTCACCGCCCCGGCGGTGGTGTACGGCATGCTGGCAGGTATCGGTGTGCTGATCGTGCTGTCACAAGTGCATGTGATGTTCGACACGGCGCCGCAGCCTTCGGGCTTGCAAAACCTTATCGGGTTCCCCGCTACAGTGGCTAGCGCCCTGCCCTTTGAAAGTGCCGGCAGCGGCTGGCAGGCCGGCCTGCTCGGTTTGGGGACCATCGCTGTGATGTGGGGGTGGGAACGCTTGCGGCCACAGCGTCTGCGGTTCGTGCCTGGGGCCTTGCTCGGTGTTGCGGGGATGACGCTGCTCAGCATGTGGCTGGCACTGCCCGTCAATCGTGTGCAGGTGCCGGCGGACTTGTCTGAGGCCATCGACTGGCTACGCCCCGAAGATTTGCTGCAAATGGCTGACCCGACTTTGCTGGTGGCCGCCTTCGCACTGGCTTTCATTGCCAGTGCCGAAACCCTGTTGTCTGCCGCTGCGGTGGACCGCATGCACAGCGGTCAGCGCTCGGACTTCGACCGTGAACTCTCCGCGCAAGGGATCGGCAACATGCTGTGCGGTGTACTGGGCGCGCTGCCAATGACCGGAGTGATCGTACGCAGTTCGGCCAATGTGCAGGCAGGCGCGCAAACCCGTGCATCGGCGATTCTCCATGGCTTGTGGCTGTTGGCTTTCGTGGTGGTCTTGAGCAGTGTGCTGCAGCAGATCCCGGTGGCAAGCCTGGCGGGTGTGCTGGTTTACACCGGTATCAAGCTGGTGGACTTTAAGGCCTTTCGCGGGCTTGGCCGCTACGGTCGCATGCCTATGTTCACCTATGCAGCTACCGCGCTGGCGATCATCTTCACTGACCTGCTGACCGGTGTGCTGCTGGGCTTTGCCCTGACGCTGCTAAAGCTGGCACTCAAAGCAGCCCGCCTGAAGATCAACCTGCTCAGCCTGGACCGGCCGGGGCATATGGAGCTGCGGCTCACGGGCGCCGCCACCTTCCTCAAGGTGCCGGCACTGACCCAGGTGCTGGAAACGGTACCCCCTGGCACACAGCTGCACGTACCGCTGGCCAACCTGAGTTACATCGACCACTCGGTGCTGGAGTTACTGGAGGACTGGGGGCGTACTCAGCGCAGCGGTGGTTCACGCCTGATCATCGAGCCCCGTGGACTCAAGCGGCGTATCGAGGGGGGCTTGCGCACTGCGGCAGAGTGTTGAGGTCAGTCTTCCTCGACGACACGGATGGAGGGCGAACCGGGCCATGTACCATACAGGTTGATGGTCCGGCTGCCGCCAACCCACTGGCTGAGCGGTGTGGCCCAATGCCTTTTGAGTGTTTGATTGTCGCCCAGGTTGACGAATTCGGCGCTGAAGTCGAGATTTCTGGCACCGAGCGCAATGGTGAAGTTATGCGACAGGCCGCCGGGAATGGTAATCGGGCCAATCGTGGTGCGGCGTTCACCTGGCAGATCATATGCAACCGATACCTTGGTGATGTAGGTGGTGGCAGAGGTGGCCTTGCTGTCTACATGCAGTTGCAAGCTGCCAACTTTGCGCACCCAGATCGGAATGATCATCCTGTCGGGGCCAAAAGAGGCAAAGCTGTAGGCTACAGGCAGCGGGATGGTCGCAACCTGGCCATCTTGCGCAGGTAGCGTATGCGATTCCACTGAAGCGGTATCGCGGGTGGAAATGAACGTTGCCCCGCCTTTGCCTGAAATACCGTTTTCGCCCAGCAAGGTGTTCAGGCCGCTGGCCGAACCCGAAAGGGAGAATTTGGCATTCTTGCTCTTGGCCCCGGCATTCACGCCGCTATTGGCCAGAATGACGCTCGTTACCACGCCAAAACCCTCTGCAATCCTGCCATCGCTGGCCATACCGACCTTCTCGGCCTGTGCGTATAGCCAATCGTACTGGTCGTGGATCAGGGCCAGGTCACTCAGACGTTGCTCACCATGCAGGGCGAACTCCGAAGCGATCGACTCCTCTTTACCGAAGTTCCACTCCAGCGTCAGGTCTGGCTTGACCTGAGCCCCGGTGGCAGGGTCGATCACCGTCCCTGAAACATTGGCCTTGGTCTCCCTGCGTGATACGTCCTTGGAGCTGATGGCCCAGCGGCGCCCTTGCTGAACATTGGAAATCTGCACGGTGGGCAACGCTTCGTTGACCAAGGTGAAATCGCCGGAAGCCGGGTCGATGATACCCACTGCACCGGGTTTGATGACCGGGTTGAGGGCCCAGTTGCCCCAAAGGGTGGAGCGGCTGCCGCGTAACAGGTCCGTGTAAAGCCTGTTCCATTTGATGCTCATGGTTTCTTCCTCGCCTTGTTAGGTCAATGCCTACCCGATACGGGCGGGGAAGAATCTATCCGTGCGCGGTACAGCCGATCAGTTGGAGCCTGTTCCCATGGGGCTGTGGGCAGCGGTCAGGCCGGTTGGCCCAGTTCGACACCCAGCTGGCGCGACAGGCATGGCCAGCGTTTCCAGGCCTCGCCAGTCTTCGGGCTGCTCAAGGTTTCCCGGTAGGCTTCTACTGATTCGGTAGCAAAGCTTTCCTCGTTCAGCATTTCATCCACCGAGTGGTGCACTACCTCATCGAGCTGGTTGGCGAAGGTCTCTCCGATCAGTTGATGGGCAATCAAGTTGGCCATGGTGGTATCGAATGGGATCAGTGGTTGCTGGAAGTGGCGGATATAAAGGTCGTTCACCTCCTCCACCAGACGGTGCGCCAGGTAGGCTTCATCAAGCAGACAGTCCAGGCCCACGTGCCCTTGCATCACGCTCGGCGGCTGCAGGAAATAGGCTTCGGCGATCTTCAGTACAGGTTTGATCTGCGACTCGATACCGGCCTCGAGCGCCACCGCGTGGGCAGCCTCCAGCAACTCCGGCACCTGGTCGATATAGGCGCTGACGAAGCGCGCCAATGTACCCTGTGCGTCCTGCTCAGGCAGTTGGATCGAGGGGTGCAGGTGGGGCAGTTGCAGCTCGAGACGCTCTTTCAGTTGGCCAGTATGGCGTTCGTGATCGTGGGCTTGGCTTATTTGCTCGCGTACAGCAGCGATGTTCATGACAACTCCAGGGACAATACGTTTCAAACGGAAGACACTAAATTAGCTCGGTATACAGAATACCTAAGACGCATTTGTTATAAATCGCGCAAACGTGTGCGCTGTTGGATATATGCAGATGCCACCATTATGCCACTTAGCGTCTAGAGCAGGCCTTGCAGGCGATTTCACGATTTCATGAAGATCATTTCACCTGCGTCGTTGCGTGCCATTGGTCGCTGTCTATACTCGGGTTGAACGTGATTCGCTGATGAGGCCCGACTGCTTTTCGCAGGGGCTCGGTCGTCGAAGCCAGGCAGTCTTGACCGCCGTTCCCTCTTGCCGCAGGCCACGCCTCCGGGACAACAAGAATTAGAAGGGGAACCCGCAATGATGCGACATCCACCAGTCTGGATGGGCCTCCTGTTGTGGTTGGTTTTAGGTCAGGCCAACGCCGCCTGGACCGTGAACATGGCGCCGGGGGCGACGGAAGTCTCCAACGCCGTGTTCGACCTGCACATGACCATCTTCTGGATCTGCGTGATCATCGGCGTCGTGGTGTTCGGCGCGATGTTCTGGTCCATGGTCATCCACCGCCGTTCCACCGGCCAGCAAGCTGCGCATTTTCACGAGCACACCTGGGTGGAAATCTTGTGGACCGTGGTCCCCTTGCTCATCCTGGTGGCCATGGCCATCCCCGCCACCAAGACCCTGATCGATATCTACGACGCCAGCGAATCGGACATTGATATCCAGGTTACGGGCTACCAGTGGAAATGGCACTACAAATACCTGGGCCAGGACGTGGAGTTCTTCAGCAACCTGGCCACTCCTGCCGACCAGATCCAGAACAAGGCGCCCAAGGACGAGCACTACCTGCTTGAGGTCGACCAGCCGCTGGTGCTGCCGGTGGGGGCGAAAGTGCGCTTTCTGGTGACGGCCGCCGACGTGATCCATTCCTGGTGGGTACCGGCTTTCGCGGTCAAGCGTGACGCCATCCCCGGCTTTGTCAACGAAGCCTGGACGCGTGTCGAAAAGCCCGGCATCTATCGCGGCCAATGCACCGAGCTGTGTGGCAAGGATCACGGTTTCATGCCGGTGGTGGTGGAGGTCAAATCCAAGGCCGACTACGACACCTGGCTCGGCGAGCGCAAGGCCGAAGCGGCCAAACTCAAGGAGCTGACCAGCAAGGAATGGACCCTTGAAGAGTTGGTCGCGCGCGGCGACAAGGTTTATCACACCACCTGCGTGGCCTGTCACCAGGCCGAAGGCCAGGGCTTGCCGCCGATGTTCCCGGCACTCAAGGGTTCGAAGATCGCCACCGGCCCCAAGGATGCCCACCTGAACATCGTCTTCCACGGCAAGCCCGGTACCTCTATGGCGGCCTTCGGCAAGCAGCTGTCTGAGGTCGATATCGCCGCCGTGGTCACTTACGAGCGCAACGCCTGGGGCAATGACAAAGGCGACATGGTCACACCGAAGGACGTGCTGGCGCTCAAGCAGGCACAAGCGCAATGAACCGGGTTACTCGCGGCAGTCAGTGGGCTGCAGGAGACAGGACATGAGTGCAGTGATCGACGACCACGCCCACGGCCATGAGCATGCCCACGGCCCGGCAAAGGGCCTGATGCGCTGGGTGCTGACCACCAACCACAAGGACATCGGCACGATGTACCTGTGGTTCAGCTTCATCATGTTCCTCCTTGGCGGCTCGTTCGCCATGGTGATACGCGCCGAACTGTTCCAGCCCGGGCTGCAGATCGTCGAGCCGGCATTTTTCAACCAGATGACCACCATGCACGGCCTGATCATGGTGTTCGGCGCAGTGATGCCTGCCTTCGTCGGCTTGGCCAACTGGATGATCCCGCTGATGATCGGCGCGCCGGACATGGCCCTGCCGCGGATGAACAACTTCAGTTTCTGGCTGCTGCCGGCGGCGTTCCTGATGCTGGTATCGACCCTGTTCAGCCCTGGTGGTGGGCCGAACTTTGGCTGGACCTTCTACGCCCCGCTATCGACCACCTATGCCCCCGCAAGCGTGACCTTCTTCATCTTTGCCATCCACTTGATGGGTATCAGCTCGATCATGGGGGCCATCAACGTCATAGCCACCATTCTCAACCTGCGCGCACCGGGCATGACCCTGATGAAAATGCCGCTGTTCGTTTGGACCTGGCTGATCACGGCCTTCCTGCTGATCGCGGTGATGCCGGTGCTGGCCGGTGTGGTGACCATGATGCTGATGGATATCCACTTTGGCACCAGCTTCTTCAGTGCCGCCGGTGGCGGTGACCCGGTGCTGTTCCAGCATGTGTTCTGGTTCTTCGGCCACCCAGAGGTGTACATCATGATCCTGCCGGCCTTCGGCGCGGTCAGCTCGATCATCCCAGCGTTCTCACGCAAGCCGCTGTTCGGCTACACATCGATGGTTTATGCCACGGGTGCGATCGCATTCCTGTCGTTCATCGTCTGGGCGCACCACATGTTCGTGGTCGGTATACCGGTGGTGGGTGAGTTGTTCTTCATGTACGCGACCATGCTCATTGCCGTGCCCACCGGGGTGAAGGTGTTCAACTGGGTCAGCACCATGTGGGAAGGCTCACTGACCTTCGAGACGCCGATGCTGTTCGCCATCGCCTTCGTCATATTGTTCACCATCGGTGGGTTCTCCGGGTTGATGCTGGCCATCGCGCCGGCAGACTTCCAGTACCACGACACGTACTTCGTGGTGGCGCACTTCCACTACGTGCTGGTGCCCGGGGCGATCTTCGGCATCTTCGCCTCGGCCTATTACTGGCTGCCGAAGTGGACCGGCCACATGTACGACGAAACCCTCGGCAAGTTGCATTTCTGGCTGTCATTCATCGGTATGAACCTGGCCTTCTTCCCCATGCACTTCGTTGGCCTGGCCGGCATGCCGCGGCGTATTCCTGACTACAACCTGCAGTTCGCCGACTTCAACATGGTGTCATCGGTCGGTGCGTTCATGTTTGGTGCCACGCAGATCTTCTTCCTGTTCATCGTCATCAAGTGCATTCGGGGCGGCGCGCCGGCCCCGGCCAAACCCTGGGATGGTGCAGAGGGGCTTGAGTGGTCGGTCCCTTCTCCGGCGCCGTATCACACCTTCCAGACGCCACCGGATGTGAAATAGGTAACCGCCCATGACCGGCCAACCGCTCAAACGTCTGGTGCTGCGCCTGTTGATGCTGACGGTGGTGATGTTCGCCTTCGGCTTTGCCCTGGTGCCGATCTACGACGTCATGTGCAGGGCCTTCGGCATCAATGGCAAGACCGGCGGGCAGTATGAGGGAAGCCAGGTCAGCGATCCGACGCGTTCGGTGCGGGTGCAGTTCATGTCGACCAATGCCGGCGACATGGTCTGGGACTTCTACGCCACTGCCGACCAGCTCGCGGTCAACCCGGGGGCCGTCAACCAGATGATCTTCGTGGCTCACAACACCACTGACCGGCCGATGAGCGCCCAGGCCGTACCCAGCATCACACCGGCCGAGGCTGCAGCGTATTTCCACAAGACCGAGTGCTTCTGCTTTACCCAGCAGGTGCTGCAGCCCGGCGAACGTATCGAGATGCCCGTGCGCTTCATCGTCGACCGGGACCTGCCGACCAGCGTGAAGCACCTGACACTGGCCTACACCTTGTTCGACATCACCGCTCGCCACCCGCCGGTCGCGCATGTCGCGCCCCAGGACGTTCAGGGCGCCCGTTAAGGGAAGGAGAACAGCAATGGCAAGTCATGAACACTACTACGTCCCTGCGCAGAGCAAGTGGCCGATCATTGCCACCATCGGCATGTTCATCACGGTGTACGGCCTTGGCACGTGGTTCAACGACCTCAAGGCTGGCCACCCCGACTCCCATGGGCCGCTGATTTTCTTCGTCGGTGCGCTGCTGCTGGCCTACATGCTGTTCGGCTGGTTCGGGGCGGTGGTTAAGGAAAGCCACGCCGGGCTGTATAGCGCGCAGCTGGACCGCTCGTTCCGCTGGGGCATGAGCTGGTTCATCTTCTCCGAGGTGATGTTCTTCCTGGCCTTCTTTGGCGCACTGTTCTACGTACGGGTACTGGCCGGGCCATGGCTCGGTGGTGAAGGCGACAAGGGGGTTGCACATATGCTGTGGCCCAGTTTCGAATTCACCTGGCCTCTGCTCAATACCCCGGACCCCAAGCTGTTCCCGCCGCCCAAGGACGTCATCGACCCCTGGCACCTGCCTTTGATCAACACCATTTTGCTGGTCAGTTCGAGTGTGACCATCACCATCGCCCACCATGCACTGCGACGTGACCACCGTGGGGCGCTGAAGCTCTGGATGGCGATCACCATCCTGCTGGGGCTGAGCTTCATCGCGCTGCAGGCCTACGAATACTTCGAGGCCTACACCAAGTTGGGCCTGACGCTGGGCTCGGGGATCTACGGCGCAACCTTCTTCATGCTCACAGGCTTCCACGGTGCCCACGTTACCTTGGGCACGATCATTTTGATCGTGATGTTCGTGCGTATCCTGCGTGGGCACTTCAACCCGGACAAACACTTCGGCTTCGAGGCAGCAAGCTGGTATTGGCACTTCGTCGATGTGGTGTGGGTCGGTTTGTTCATCTTTGTATATGTGCTGTGAAGGGCGACGCAGCCCTTGTAGGAGCGGCCTTGTGTCGCGAAAGGGCCGCAGCGCGGACCCTGGATGTCGGCTCAAACGCATAAAGTGCCGGGGCTGCTCTGCACCCCTTTCGCGACACAAGTGGCGCAGAGAAGCTTAAAAAGGAGCGTGGGAGACCAACTGGCCACTGATGAGGCCATAAGCAACCAGGGCGATGGTCAGGCAGGCCAAGGTGACACGCACGGTCAGTGCCTTGAGCAGGCGGGTCGAGTTCTCATTGTCCTTGACCAGAAACACCAGGCCGCTAAACAGGCTGGCAATGGTGGCCAACAGCATCATGACAATCGCGGCCTTGAGCATGGCGTTTCTCCAGGGGGATGCGGTGATGTGGATAAGTATAGCGAGGCGCCCGTGAGGCCGTTTCGCCCGGGCTGGGTACCCACCCTGGTAGTGCTTGCGCTACTGCCGGGGTTGATTGCCCTTGGCTGCTGGCAATTGGGCCGAGCCGACGAAAAGCGCGCATTGCTGGCCAACCATGCCGAGCGCAGCGTCGACGCGCCGCTTTCCGCGGCCCAGTTGCAGTTGAGCAACGATACCGCCTTCCGCCGTGTGCACCTCTACGGCCGCTTCGATGCCGAGCACAGCGTGCTGCTGGACAATCGCATGCGCGACGGCCAGGCAGGCGTCGAGTTGCTGCAGCCCTTTCTCGACCAGCCCAGCGGCTTGTGGCTGTTGGTCAACCGCGGGTGGTTGCCCTGGCCCGACCGCCGCGTACCGGTGCCCTTCGACACCCCTGCGCAGGCTCTGGCCCTGGATGCCTGGGTATACGTAGCACCCGGCAGCACCTTTCAATTGCACCCCGACCCCGTTGGGGGCCAGTGGCCGCACCTGCTGACGGCCGTGAACCCTGCACAACTGTGGCAACAGCTCCAGCGCGAAGGATTTGCCCATGAACTGCGCCTGCAGCCCGGCCCGGCGGCTTACCGCCTGGACTGGCCAGTGGTGGCCATGGGGCCGGAGAAACACCTGGGCTATGCCGTGCAATGGTTCGCCCTGGCCACCGCACTGGTGCTGCTCTACCTCTACTTTGGCTGGCACAACAAAAAGGAGAACCGCAATGGCCGCCACCACCACTCCACTGGACATGCCTGAACGTCGCAAACCCAGAGCCCGCGGGCGTTTGCAGCTGATCCTGATTCTGCTGGTGGTGCTCGGCCCGATGATCCTGGCCACCAGCATGTACAAGCTCAAGTTCTGGGTGCCGGAAGGCCGAAGCTATCACGGTACGATGATCGGCAATGGCCAGAGCCGCAGCGATATCGGCATCGCTGGCGAAGACTCACGTTGGCAACTGCTGGTCAGCGCCCCAGAAAGCTGTGCCGAAGACTGCCAGCGCCTGGTTTACCTGGCGCGGCAGATCCAGATTGGCCTTGGCCGGGACGCCAGCCGTGCCAGCCATGCCCTGGCCGCTGCCCAACCGTTGAGTGCCGACTACCAGGCCTTACTGGGGCGCGAGTACCCACAGCTGCAGCGTTATCCACTCGATACACAGCGCTACCTTCAGAAGGTAGGAAACCCCGCGCCGCAACTGTGGATCGTCGACCCCCACGGCAACCTGGTGCTGCGCTATGACGGCAAGGTCAGCGGCAAGCATGTACTGGATGACCTGCGCCACCTGCTCAAGCTGTCCAACATCGGCTAGGAGCCCTGCCATGGCCAGACCCGGATTCCGCCTCGCTGTGTTCGCCACCCTGCTGGCGCTGCTGGTCGTACTGCTCGGTGCGTATACCCGTCTGACCCATGCTGGCCTGGGCTGCCCCGACTGGCCTGGCTGCTATGGCTTCATCAGCGTGCCGAAAACCGACGCGCAGCTGGCCCATGCCGAGCTGCACTTCCCCGAGCATCCGGTGGAGGTCGCCAAGGGCTGGGCCGAGATGGTCCATCGTTACTTTGCCGGCACGCTTGCCTTGGTGATTGCCCTGCTCGCCTTCCAGGCCGTGCGCCGGCATTCGCGCAACGGCCAGCCCTACCGCCTGCCGGTGCTGTTGCTAGGCGTTGTACTGGCCCAGGCGGCATTCGGCATGTGGACAGTGACCCTCAAGCTGTGGCCGCAGGTCGTCACCGCACATCTGCTGGGTGGCTTTACTACCCTGGCCTTGTTGTTCCTCCTGTCGCTGCGTCTGTCACGGGCCTTTGCACCGTTGCCGAAATTACCGCTGAGCTTGCGGCGGATTGCTGCCTTGGCGCTGCTGGTGGTTATTGGCCAGATTGCCTTGGGCGGCTGGGTCAGTTCCAACTATGCGGCCGTTGCCTGCACAGACTTGCCGACCTGCCATGGCCAGTGGTGGCCGGCAGCGGACTTCAGCAACGGTTTCCACCTGACCCAGCACGTCGGCCCGAACTACCTGGGCGGGCAACTGGACAGCGATGCGCGCACGGCCATCCATATCAGCCACCGCCTGGGCGCGCTGCTGGTCACTGGTGTGCTGCTGATGCTCAGTTGGAAGCTGCACCGCTGTGGCTTGCCTGGGTTGGGGCGCCTGGTACTGCTGGTGCTGGCGCTGCAGGTAGGCCTGGGCATCAGCAATGTGCTGTTGCACCTGCCTCTGGCAGTGGCTGTGGCGCATAACGCAGGCGGCGCACTGTTGCTGCTGAGCATGGTGCTGGTCAACTACCGTATCCGCGTCGTCGACAAGGTGCGCGTGGGCCAAGGCTGGCGCCTGACGCCGGTGACAGGCGTGGGCGCGGCCCATCAGTTGAGGAACGATTCGTGGCGACGCTTCTAACTGCGCAGCGCGCAGGCTGGCGCGACTATCTGGAGCTGACCAAGCCCAAGGTGGTGGTGCTGATGCTGATCACCTCGCTGGTGGGCATGTTCCTGGCGACCCGTGCCGGGGTACCTTGGAGCGTGCTGCTGTTCGGCAACCTCGGCATTGCCCTGTGCGCGGGGGGCGCTGCGGCGGTCAACCATGTACTGGACCGACGCATCGATGCGCTGATGGCCCGCACCCACAAGCGGCCGCTGGCCGAGGGCCGGGTTGCGCCACTGCCGGCGTTGCTGTTCGCCCTCGCCCTGGCGCTGCTGGGCATGGCACTGTTGCTGATGTTCACCAACGCCCTTACCGCCTGGCTGACGCTTGCCTCCCTGCTCGGCTATGCGGTGCTTTATACCGGCTTTCTCAAGCGTGCGACGCCGCAGAACATCGTTATCGGTGGCCTCGCAGGCGCGGCGCCGCCTCTGCTCGGCTGGGTGGCAGTCAGTGGCCATGTCAGTGCCGAGCCTTTGCTGCTGGTGCTGATCATCTTCGCCTGGACGCCGCCACACTTCTGGGCCCTGGCCATTCACCGCAAGGAGGAGTACGCCAAGGCCGATATCCCGATGCTGCCGGTAACACACGGCGAGCGCTACACCAAGCTGCACATCCTGCTCTACACCCTGATACTGCTGGCGGTGACCTTGCTGCCCTACGCCATCCACATGAGCGGCCCGCTGTATCTGGTCTGCGCCCTCGCCCTTGGCCTGCGCTTCCTGCAATGGGCCTGGGTGTTGTACCGTGGCAGCCGGCCGCACGCGGCGATCGGCACGTTCAAGTACTCTATCGGCTACCTGTTCGCGCTGTTCATTGCGTTGCTTGTTGACCACTACCTGTTGCTGAACCTATGACCCGAACCCAGAAAACCGTCTTCATCCTCGTTGCCCTGGTCGCGTTGATCATGGGCCTGACCGTCAACAAGGTGCTAAATGGCAGTGACCAGCCAAACCCCACCGAGCTGATCGACGCCGGCATCATCCTCCTGCCGCAGAGCCGCACGGTTGCCGACGTGACCATGACCAACCAGGACGGCCAGCCGGTGCAGCTGGACGATCTCAAGGGAAAATGGTCGCTGCTGTTCTTTGGCTATACCTATTGCCCGGATATCTGCCCCACCACCCTGGCCCAGTTGCGGCAGGTGAAGAGCGAGCTGTCCAAGGAAGCGGCCGACCGGCTGCAGGTGGTACTGGTGAGTGTCGATCCGAACCGCGACACGCCGAACCAGCTCAAGCAGTACCTGGGTTATTTCGACAAGGATTTCGTCGGCGTGGCGGGGTCGATCGAGGATACCCAGAAGCTGGCTAATGCCTTGAGCATTCCGTTCATTCCAGCGGATACCAGCAAGCCCGGATATACCGTGGATCATAGCGGTAACCTGGCGATTGTCGGGCCTGATGGGCGTCAGCGTGGGTTCATACGGGCGCCGTTCAACAACCAGAAGCTGGTGGCGCAGTTGCCGGGGCTTGTTAAGCGGGATTGAGATTGCTGGCCTGCTTTGCAGGCCATCGCGACACAAGGCCGCTCAACAAGGAACCGCGCTCTCCTGCAGGAGCGCGCGGTCCTGTTGCAAGACGGTATCAAGTCCCGGACTTGATCCTGGTCCAGGCCCGCGTCCTCGCCCGCTCTGCCTCACGCGTCAAAGGCTTGAGCGTATACAGCTTGGCCATCGCTTCGGCTGTCGGATACAGGTTGGGATTATTGCGAATCGCAGGGCTTACCTTTTCCGTCGCATCCTTGTTCGGGTTCGGGTAGCCGACAAAGTCGCTGATCGGGGCAATCACCTCTGGGCGCAGCAGGTAGTTGATGAACGTATGCGCATCCTCCGGGTTGGCGGCGCCCTTCGGAATCGCCAGCATGTCGAACCATATCGGCGCCCCCTCCTTGGGCAGGCGCATGTCCACCACCACACCGTTCTTCGCATCCCGGGCGCGGTTTGCTGCCTGGGAGAAACTACCGGAATAACCAACGGCAACGCAGATGTCACCGTTGGCGATATCTGCCATGTACTTGGAAGAGTGGAAGTAGGTGATGTAGGGGCGGATCTTCTGCAGCAGAGCTTCGGCTTGCTTGTAGTCATCCGGCTTGCTGCTGTTGGGGTCCAGCCCCAGGTATTGCAACGCCAGAGGCAGGATCTCTGATGGCGAGTCAAGCAGCGCTACGCCGCACTGCTTGAGTTTGGCGATGTTCTCTTCCTTGAAGAGCAGGTCCCAGCTGTCCACGGGAGCCGTGTCGCCAAGTACCGCCTTGACCTTGTCCGGGTTGAAGCCGATCAGCACCGTGCCGTACATGTAGGGCACGGCGAACTTGTTGCCCGGGTCGTTGGCCTCGATGAGCTTCATCAGTGCCGGGTCCAAGTGTTGCCAGTTCGGCAGCTTGCTGCGGTCCAGTGGCTGGAACACCCCCGCCTCGATCTGCTTGGCGAGAAACACGTTGGACGGTACTACCACGTCGTAGCCGGAGTTGCCTGTTAGCAGCTTCGCTTCCAGGGCTTCGTTGGTGTCGAAGATGTCGTAGACCAGCTTGACGCCGCTGTCCTTCTGGAAACCGGTCAAGGTTTGCGGGGTGATGTAATCGAACCAGTTGTACACGCGCAAGGTGCGCTGTTCGGCTTGTGCCTGGAAGGCACCGGTGAACAGGGTGGTTGCTATGAGTGGGGCGAGCAGGCACTTGAGTCGGACCATTATCGGGCTCCTGGCTGGGCGAGCTGGAAACCTTCCAGCACATTGACCGCGTTGATACCGATTTCTTCCACTGCGTAGCCGCCTTCCATCACAAACAAGGTCGGCTTGCCGAGTTGGGCGATACGTTTGCCCATCTTCAGGTAGTCCGGGCTGTCCAGCTTGAACTGGGAGATAGGATCATCCTTGAAGGTATCCACGCCAAGAGAGATGACAAGGACGTCGGCGTCGTAGTCTGCGATGCGCTCGCAGGCGTCTTCCAGCGCGGCGCTCCAGGCAGCCCAGTCACTGCCCGCTGGCAGCGGATAGTTGATGTTGCAGCCTTCGCCCGCGCCTGCGCCGGTTTCGTCCGCGTAGCCCAGGAAGAACGGAAACTCGTCTTGCGGATCGCCGTGGATCGAGGCGAAGAACACGTCATCGCGCTGGTAGAAGATGTCCTGGGTGCCATTGCCATGGTGGTAGTCGACGTCAAGGATGGCCACCCTGGCCCTGCCTTGGTCGAGGAAGGCCTGGGCGGCGATCGCGGCGTTGTTCAGGTAGCAGTAACCTCCCATCACTTCGGCGGCGGCGTGATGCCCTGGTGGGCGGCACAGGGCGAAGGCGGCATGGGCGCCTTGCTCGATTGCAGCCTGGGCGGTGAGGGCAACCTGTGCTGCGCTGTAGGCGGCCTGCCAGGTGCCTGCGGTGATGGGCGCGCCGGCATCGAAACTGTAGTAACCCAATTCGCCATGCAGGCCGGTGGGTTTGACTTGGCGCAAGGTGCGTGCCGGCCAGGTGAAGGGCAGCAGGTCGCCTTCCTGACCCAGCGCGGCCCAACGTGCCCAGGCGCCTTCGAAGAAGTCGAGATAGTCGGCGCTGTGGATGCGCTGCAGCGGTGCACGGCCAAAGTCGGTCGGGCCCTGGACATCACCGAGGTTGCGCTTTTTCACCTGCTCGAGCACATGGTCGGCGCGCGAAGGCATTTCGAAGCAGGGCATCAGCTTGCCGTCGATCAGCTCGCAGCGGCCGTGGTGCAGGCGGTGGTCATCGGAATAGATCGTCAGCATTGTTGTTCTCCGGTGGTTCTGGCGTTGGCCCATTTTCACGGGCTGCCGGGCGCGGGAGAACGACGCAAACGGCCAAAAGGGGATCGATGTGGCCAAGCTCGCTGGCCGTGATCAACCTCGGAAATGGCTGGGCGCCACACCGCTCCAACGCTGGAACGCATGCCGAAAGCTCGCCGTCTCACTGAACCCTAAGCGCTCGGCAATCCGGTAGATCGGCATCTGGTCATCGGCCAGCAACTGCTTGGCTTGCTCGAATCGAAGCTCATCGAGCAGTTGTTGATAACTGCTGCCAAGCGCCTGCAGGTGCCGGCGCAAGGTGCGAGACGAACAGTTCATCTGCTGCGCCAAGCCCTCCAGGCCGGGGGCCGCGTCCAGTTGCTGCAGCAGTAATTGGCGTATCCGCCCCAGCCAGGCCTGGCGCCCGGTGAATTCAAGGTTCAGGCGCCGGCAGCGCTCGCTCATGGCTTTGTGGGTGATCGGGTCGGCGAGAGGTAGCGGGGTGTCCAGCCAGCGCCGCTCGAAAGCAAAGGCGTTGTCATGCGCGTCAAAGCCGAGCGGACAGGGGAAGGCACTGCTATAGCGCTTGTGGTAGGCAGGTCGGGCATGCCCGAAACGGGCGCCGAACAGGGGCAGTGGGCGGCCCAGAAGGTCGTCACAGATTACTTTCAGCGACACCAGGCAGAACTCGGCATTGAAAGCGGCCAGCGCCGGTAGGTCGCGATATTCATCAGCGCTAAGCCAGATACGCTGGCCATCGTCTATCAGGCGTAAGCGAAAGACTGTTCCCAGCAGTGCCGGATACTGCAAAGCCAGGCGCAAGGCGTCACCCAAAGTGGCACTGGAGAGCAGGGCGTAACCAAGCATGCCGTAGCACGACACATGCATGCGTCTGCCCAGCTCCAGGCCTATGTCTTCACGCCGTGCCACGGCGTTGGCGCATACCTGCAGCTCTTGCTGGGTAGTGATGCGCGCATCGGCATGGCCAAGGTCTGCCGGGCCTATACCGCTGCCAGCCAGCAGCGCAGCAGCCTCGCACCCCTGTTCCTGAAACAGGTTGAGGATCAGCGAAACCGCGTTGAGGGTGGTCAGGTGGCTGTGCAGCATGCTCGGTATTTCCGTGGGGCCGGGGGACATTACAGAGCAAGTTGTGTGCCGGGATTTCGCGGGCGAAAAAAAGGGCCCGGAGCGTGCGCTCGGGCCCTTGAAAGGTCGAGAGGTGTCTAGTCCCTCAAACCTGGTGAGACTGTTACAGCAGCCGGGTTACGCCTTCAGCGGAACCAGACGTGGAGCGATCATGTTTTCCGGACGCAGGATGTCGTTGAGCATCACTTCGTCCAGCAGCTGTTCTTCGCGTACCAGTTCCAGCACGCCACGGCCGGTTTCCAAGGCTACGCGGGCAATACGGGTGGCATTTTCGTAGCCGATGTATGGGTTCAGGGCGGTGACCAGGCCGATCGAGTGCTCGACCAGTTCACGGCAACGCTGTTCGTTGGCGGTGATGCCGACGATGCAGTGCTCGCGCAGCATGTCCATGGCACGCTGGAGCAGGCGGATCGAGTCGAAGATCTTGTAGGCGATCAGCGGCTCCATCACGTTCAACTGCAGCTGGCCACCTTCGGCGGCGACGGTCAGTGCCAGATCGTTGCCCATGATGGCGAAGGCAACCTGGTTGACGGCCTCCGGGATGACCGGGTTGACCTTGCCTGGCATGATCGAGCTGCCTGGCTGGCGCGCTGGCAGGTTGATTTCGTTGATGCCGGTACGTGGGCCGCTGGACAGCAGGCGCAGGTCGTTGCAGATCTTCGACAGCTTCACCGCAGTACGCTTGAGCATGCCGGAGAACAGCACGAAGGCGCCCATGTCTGAGGTGGCTTCGATCAGGTCGGCAGCCGGTACCAGCGGCTGGCCGCTGATGGTCGCCAAGCGCTGTACGGCCAGGGCCTGGTAGCCAGGGTCGGCGTTGATGCCGGTGCCGATGGCGGTACCGCCCAGGTTGATTTCGGTCAGCAGTTCCGGGGCCAGCGAGCGCAGACGCTGCAGGTCTTCGGTCATGGTGGTGGCGAAGGCGCGGAATTCCTGGCCCAGGGTCATTGGCACGGCGTCCTGCAGCTGGGTACGACCCATCTTCAGTACGTGGTCGAACTCTTTACCTTTGGCAGCGAAGGCCTGGATCAGGCTGTCGAGGCTGGCCAGCAGCGCGTCGTGGCCCAGCAGCAGGCCCAGACGGATCGCGGTCGGGTAAGCGTCGTTGGTCGACTGCGCCATGTTCACATCGTTGTTCGGGTGCAGGTACTGGTACTCACCCTTCTGGTGGCCCATGGCCTCCAGCGCGACGTTGGCGATGACCTCGTTGGCGTTCATGTTGGTGGAAGTACCAGCGCCACCTTGAATCATGTCCACAACGAACTGGTCGTGGAAGTCACCGCGGATCAGGCGGGCGCAGGCCTCGCTGATGGCGGCGTGCTTGGCATCGCTCAGGTGCCCCAGCTCGCGGTTGGCGTCGGCAGCGGCCTGCTTGACCATGGCAAGTGCCACGACCAGCTTCGGGTAGTGCGACAGCGGAACACCGGAGAGATGGAAGTTGTTGGCAGCGCGCAGAGTCTGGATGCCGTAGTAGGCATCGGCAGGGACTTCAAGGGTACCAAGCAGATCTTTTTCGACGCGGAACGATGCAGCGGAGGACATGATGGATATCATCTCGATTTTGACCCGGCACATGCCGGAATGGCGCCAATCCTAGGCCTTAAGGGGATTTTGCGGCCAATGCTGTTGCACGCTAACCTATGCACAAACGGCATAGTGTTTGATGTGACGCCAATTGACATTCGAGCGTGTTCCATTTTGGTGCATGCCGGGAGATTCGCTTAGTGAACCTAGAAAGCAAATGGCTGGAAGACTTCAGTGCGCTGGCCGCCACCCGTAGTTTTTCCCAGGCAGCGGAGCGCCGTTTCGTCACCCAACCGGCCTTCAGCCGACGGATTCGTAGCCTTGAGGCGGCGCTTGGTCTGACGCTGGTGAATCGTTCCCGCACACCCATCGAGCTGACGGCGGCTGGTCAACTTTTTCTTGTTACAGCGCGGACAGTTGTCGACCAGTTGAGCGAAGTTCTACGCCATTTGCATCATCTTGAAGGTGGCCAGGGCGAGGTGATCCAGGTGGCGGCGGCGCACTCGCTGGCATCAGGCTTTTTCCCTCGCTGGGTTGCACAACTGCGCAACGATGGTTTGAACATCGCCACACGGCTGGTGGCGACCAACGTGGGGGATGCCGTGCACGCGCTGCGCGAAGGTGGCTGCGATCTGATGCTAGCTTTCTACGACCCGGATGCGGCGCTGCAGATGGACGCCGAAATCTTTCCCTCGCTGCACATGGGGACCACCGAAATGCTTCCCGTCTGCGCCGTGGGGGCCGATGGAAAGCCGATGTTCGACCTTGAGGGCGATGCCAGCGTGCCGTTGCTTGCTTACAGTGCGGGCGCCTTCCTTGGCCGCTCCGTGAGCCTGCTGCTGCGCCAACGCAATTTGCGCTACACCACGGTGTATGAGACAGCCATGGCCGACAGTTTGAAGAGCATGGCGTTGGAAGGCATGGGCGTTG
The DNA here is from genome assembly GCF_977070485.1 of Lelliottia jeotgali. Taxonomy (NCBI): domain Bacteria; kingdom Pseudomonadati; phylum Pseudomonadota; class Gammaproteobacteria; order Enterobacterales; family Enterobacteriaceae; genus Lelliottia; species Lelliottia jeotgali. The sequence goes on along the minus strand of NZ_CDRVFO010000006.1, from coordinate 88,742 downwards.
CCTGGGTGCCCCGGCTTTCGATGCGTGGTGAACTGGAGCGTGGCGAGCTGGTGATCTGCGGAGGTGCCCAGTGGCACGTGCCCCTGGAAATCCGCTTGTATCGCTGTGCACTGGTGCGCAAGGCCAACGTGCGTCTGCTTTGGCGCAAGCTCGAGTCCGCTGGAGCTCAAGGTGAAGGTTCAGCGTGAGTTGTATTTGAGGTAGTCGGCGATGTTCGCCCGGTTCTTGTCGCTGTACTGGTAGCAGTTCGATCGGGCCGGAATTCGGGGATGTGTGTAGGTTTCGCAGACCCACCCGTTGAACTTCAGTTCGGCGTCTTCATGCGTGGCTGAAAGCAGATGGCCGATTTCATGGGCGGCGCTACTGTAAGCGGCCAATGAAGCGATGGCGGTGTTCTGTTTGAAGTAGGCCAGGCCCGCATTGTAGTTCAGCCCGCTGTGGTCATAGCTGTTGCGCGTCATCAGCAGGTGTTTGTTCATGAGAGAGAAGGGATGGTTCGAGGTTAGTTCAAGCACTCCTTGGGTGAATGCCTCAAGAATCTGACTGGATGGCAGGCCTTGGTAATCAATATCGGTGATGCCCGGCACGTTGCGTCGCAAGATCAGTTCCGTGGGGTGGGCGGTGAAACTGCGCATCTCATCGATCCAGTGCTGAAAGTAATCGTTGTGCAATTGCTCGTCGCTGATGCTGGTCAGTTCGTCGTGAAGGTAAACGGTCACAACCAGCGACTTGGCCGCTACGGCGCAAGGCAGCTGCAGGGACAGCAGGAGGCTGAAAAAGAGCGTGAGGGTCTTGGGCATGGCGATTCTCCGGGTGGATTGAATTGGCGGCGCGATCGTCACCACCTGGAATGCCTTTCGGCAGTCGGAAAAAGTTGTCCCACGAGACAGCTTGCCCTTTGATCCGACATGTGCTTGTGGGGGTGGGCGGGCCGACTTGAAATACGCTACAATCCCGCGCCTTCGGCCGACCCGGTCGATTCAGAATCCGTATGACAAGCCACGCCGGTCCACCTGCGTGGCTTGTTGCTTTTAGCGCGCCTGAAGGCGCTTGCAGGAGAGGCTCGACGATGAGTGCACTGGTTGGCGTGATCATGGGCTCCAAGTCCGATTGGTCCACCCTTAGCCACACCGCCGATATGCTGGAAAAACTCGGCATTCCCTACGAAGTGAAGGTGGTTTCCGCCCACCGCACCCCGGATCTGCTGTTCCAGTACGCTGAAGAGGCCGAAGAGCGTGGCATCGAGGTGATCATCGCTGGCGCTGGTGGCGCTGCGCACCTGCCTGGCATGTGCGCTGCCAAGACCCACCTGCCGGTGCTGGGTGTGCCGGTACAGTCGTCGATGCTGTCGGGTGTCGACTCGCTGCTGTCGATCGTGCAGATGCCTGCCGGCGTGCCGGTTGCCACCCTGGCCATCGGCCGTGCCGGTGCGGTCAACGCCGCGCTGCTGTCGGCTAGCATTCTCGGTGCCAAATACCCGCAGTATCACGCGGCGCTCAAGCAGTTCCGCACCGAGCAGACCGACACTGTGCTGGACAATCCAGACCCACGTCAGGCTTGAGGCTGAACCCATGAAGATCGGTGTTATCGGTGGCGGCCAGCTGGGCCGCATGCTGGCTCTGGCGGGAACCCCGCTGGGCATGAACTTCGCCTTCCTCGACCCGGCGCCGGACGCCTGCGCTGCGCCACTTGGCGAACACCTGCGTGCCGACTACGGCGACCAGGACCACCTTCGCCAGCTGGCGGACGAAGTCGATCTGGTGACTTTCGAGTTCGAAAGCGTCCCGGCCGAGACCGTGGCCTTCCTCTCGCAGTTCGTCCCGGTGTACCCGAGCGCCGAAGCGCTGCGCATTGCCCGCGACCGCCTGTTCGAGAAGAGCATGTTCCGCGACCTGGGCATTCCTACCCCGGCCTTCGCCGATATTCTCTCGCAGGCCGACCTTGATGCGGCGGTGGCCAGTATCGGCCTTCCGGCTGTGCTCAAGACCCGGACCCTGGGTTACGACGGCAAGGGCCAAAAGGTACTGCGCACGCCTGAGGATGTGGTGGGTACTTTTGCCGAGCTGGGCAGCGTGCCGTGCCTGCTGGAAGGCTTCGTGCCGTTCACCGGCGAAGTGTCCTTGGTGGCCGTGCGAGCACGCGATGGCGAAACCCGCTTCTACCCGTTGGTGCATAACACCCACGAGAGCGGCATCCTGCGCCTGTCTGTGGCAAGCCAGGCGCACCCGCTGCAGGCCCTGGCCGAAGATTATGTCGGCCGTGTGCTCAAGCAGCTGGACTATGTGGGTGTGATGGCCTTCGAGTTCTTTGAAGTCGACGGTGGCCTCAAGGCCAACGAGATCGCGCCGCGTGTGCACAACTCCGGCCACTGGACCATCGAAGGTGCCGAGTGCAGCCAATTCGAAAACCACCTGCGCGCTGTTGCCGGCCTGCCGCTGGGTTCGACTGCCAAGGTCGGCGAGAGCGCCATGCTCAACTTCATCGGTGAGGTGCCGGCAGTAGAAAAGGTAATTGCCATCGATGACTGCCACCTGCATCACTATGGCAAGGCCTTCAAGGCCGGGCGCAAGGTCGGTCACGCCACCCTGCGTTGCCAGGATATGGCCACCCTCGAGCGCAAGATTGCCGAAGTAGAGGCCTTGATCGGCAACTGATCGGGCATCTGATCGAACTTCTGCAAGCGGTTCGCCCTCTGAAATGGCAACAAGCCAAAGCGCTGTCTAGGCTTTGGCTTGCTCCATCTTCACTGCAGAGGGATTGCCATGGGCATCATTGGAACTATCTTCATCGGCCTCATCGTTGGCCTGCTGGCGCGCTTCATCAAGCCCGGCGACGACAGCATGGGCTGGATCATGACCATCCTGCTGGGTATCGCCGGCTCCTTGATCGCCACGTATGGCGGCCAGGCCTTGGGGATTTACCAGGCCGGGCAGGCAGCGGGCTTCTTCGGCGCGCTGGTCGGTGCCATCGTCCTGCTGGTGATCTTCGGATTCATCAAGAAACGCTGAATTCTGGTTAGAATGCCCGGCAATTCATCCGAGTTGCCGAGCATTTTCATGCGTGCCTTTTTTCTCATCCCCATGCTTCTGGCCAGCACCCTGGCCCATGCCGAACTGCCTGAAACCGACTGGCTCGAGCTCATGCCCAAGTCGGACCAGAAAGCCCTCGAACAGATGCCCGAGATCGACCACAACTCGCCGGAGGCGATGGGTACCTTTACCGACAAGGGCGGCTTGAAGCAAAGCAAGGGCCTGCCGGCGGTTATGTACTCGACCAAGACCGTGGCCGCCATGAACGGCAAAGAAATTCGTCTTGGCGGTTACCCCGTGCCGCTTGAAAGCGATGCCAAGGGCAACAGCACGCTGTTCTTCCTGGTGCCTTACCCGGGCGCTTGCATCCATGTACCGCCGCCGCCACCCAACCAGCTGGTGCTGGTGCGCTATCCGAAGGGCTTGAAGATCGATGACATCTACACGCCGTTGTGGGTCAGCGGGACGTTGAAGGTGGAAAAGGTCAGCAACGATCTGGCCGATGCGGCGTATGCTCTGGAAGCCGGGAAGGTGAGGGTGGTGGAGGACGCTGACCTGTGAAGGGGCTGCACCTGCAGGTATGCGCGATCTCCGTAGGAGCGGCCTTGTGTCGCGAAAGGACCGCACAGCGGTCCCAGGCAGTTGAATCAAAGCGCTTCGCTGCCAATTGCCACTTGCAGCGAATGGAACGCCCCAGGCTTCAACTCCACCACATCGTCCCAGACATTCGCCGTCTCGATGCACAGCATTCGCTGCCAGCCATCATCGGCCATGTCAGGCAATTCCTGGGCTCTGTCGGTCCATGGGTTCCAAATCACCGCTGAACGTGAACCGCTGCTGCTCAGGGTAATGCGCCGGTTCCAGTGCGGGTCGACAATGCCCAGTTGCGCAGGCGTATTCAGGTAGATGCGATCGGTCTCACCGGTGAACGTCAGCGCACCCTGCTGCTGGCGCTGTTCCCAGTCAGCCAGAGTCTCGATGTAGCCCAGCCCGTCGACACCCTCGACCCGCGCCTGACGCACATCGCTGACGGCAAAATAGCTGTGCAGGGCCTGGCTGATGGTGACAGGGGTATTGCCCCTGTTACGGCTGGTGAGGGTCAGTTCAAGCGCATCACCCATGACGATCAGCAGCTTCAGCTCCACATCATGTGGCCACTCCGGCAGGTCGCCCTGGGCCTCCGGCAGTTCGAATTCGATGCGCAGCGCGCTGGCTGCTTCTTCGATGCCCAGCAGTTGCCAGTCCCGTGTGCGGGCCAACCCATGGGCGGGAGCCTGTGTGCCACGGTACATGCCCTGGACGGATTCGGGGTTGCGCTGCAGGTTACCGAACCACGGCCAGCACACCGGCACACCTGCGCGCACCGACTTACCCTGACGGAACATGGCCTGGTCACTCAGCCACAGCAGCGGCGGCTCGCCAATGTGCTGGTAGCTGAGGATCTGCGCGCCCTGCTGGGCGATCAGTAGTTCGGCACGGTCGCTGGTGATACGCCAGCAGTTGAGTTCGCCGTGTTGCTCGGTTACAACCTGGAAGGTAGCCATTGCGCTCGTCTCATTGATTGCCTGTGGGCCTTCGACCCGGTGGCTTGCAATGAGTTTACCGCTCGTATGGCTTAGCGACGAGGCACCGAGCGGGTGCGGCCGCTGCCATCGATGGCGACGAAGACGAACACTGCTTCGGTAACCTTGCGCCATTCGCTGGACAGCGGGTCGTCGCTCCACACTTCGACCATCATCTGGATCGAGCTGCGGCCGATTTCCAGCGTCTGGGTATAGAACGACAGTTGTGCGCCCACGGCCACAGGCACCAGGAAGGCCATGCGGTCAATGGCCACTGTCGCCACCCGGCCACCCGCGACGCGGCTCGCCATGGCAGTGCCTGCCAGGTCCATCTGGGCGACCAGCCAGCCGCCAAAGATGTCGCCAAAACCGTTGGTTTCGCGGGGTAACGCAGTGATTTGCAGGGCCAGGTCGCCTTGCGGGATAGGATCTTCTTGTTCGAGCTCAATCATGCGGTGGGGCCTCTGACCCGTGACGCTTTCGTTGGTGTGGCGCAAAGGCCGAGTAAACGATTCAGCTTGAAACATACTACGCCGATTTCGTTTCGCTGGACGGCCGTAGGGAAATTCTGCGAAACCGCCTGACTTAAAAGACCGGCGTTTTCGCACAACATCCCACCGTGGCGGCAACGTTTTCCTACGAACGGGCAGTATATATAGCCAAACGCTCAGCGACGACCGTGCAGTCATGAATATCTGTATGGATTTTGTATCGCTTTCAGCACGCCCCGGCAATTTGCTATCTTCGCCTGTCACCGCCAGAAGCCGCGTGCCAAGCGGCCTGCATGCCCTACAAGAGAAGAACAAGCAATGACCTCCGTGCCGAGCAGTATCGAGCAGCCCTCGCGGCCGCTGACCCGCAGTGACTACAAGACCCTCTCACTGTCCGCGTTAGGCGGAGCCCTTGAGTTCTACGACTTCATCATTTTTGTGTTTTTCGCCACGGTGGTCGGCAAGCTGTTCTTCCCGGCCGACATGCCCGAGTGGCTACGTCTGATGCAGACCTTCGGCATTTTCGCCGCTGGTTACCTGGCCCGTCCGCTGGGCGGCATCATCATGGCCCACTTCGGCGACCTGCTTGGGCGCAAGAAGATGTTCACCCTGAGCATCTTCATGATGGCCCTGCCAACGCTGATCATGGGCCTGCTGCCGACCTATGCCCAGATCGGCATGTGGGCACCGATCCTGTTGCTGTTGATGCGCGTGATCCAGGGTGCGGCGATCGGAGGCGAAGTGCCTGGCGCCTGGGTGTTCGTGTCTGAGCATGTGCCAGCGCGCAACACCGGCTATGCCTGCGGTACCCTGACCGCAGGCCTGACTGCTGGCATTCTGCTTGGCTCGCTGGTGGCGACACTGATCAACACGGTCTATAGCGTTGAAGAAGTCGCCGACTACGCTTGGCGTATCCCGTTCCTGCTTGGCGGCGTGTTCGGCCTGTTCTCGGTGTACTTGCGCCGCTGGCTGCACGAAACTCCGGTATTCGCCGAGATGCAGCAGCGCAAGGCGCTTGCCGAAGAGCTGCCGCTGCGGGCCGTGCTGCGTGATCACCGCGGGCCGATCATCCTGTCGATGCTGCTGACCTGGATGCTTTCTGCCGGCATCGTAGTGGTCATCCTGATGACACCGGCGTTGTTGCAGAGCATCTACCACATCAGCCCCACCGACTCGCTCAAGGCCAATAGCCTGGCGATCGTGCTGCTTAGCCTTGGCTGCATCGGCTCTGGGAGCCTGGCCGACCGCTTTGGTGCCGGCCGCGTCTTCGTGATCGGCAGCCTGTTGCTGCTGGTGACATCCTGGACCTTCTACCACAGCCTGCCGACCCACCCGCAACTGCTGTTCCCGCTGTATGCCATCACCGGCCTGTGCGTAGGCGTGATCGGCGCGGTGCCCTATGTGATGGTCAAGGCGTTCCCGGCGGCAGTGCGCTTCAGCGGCCTGTCGTTCTCCTACAACGTGGCCTATGCCATTTTCGGCGGCTTGACGCCGATGGTGGTGACCGCGCTGCTCAAGGTCAGTCCGATGGCGCCTGCTTATTACGTAGCGGGCCTGTGCGCCGTCGGTCTGGTTGTCGGGCTGTATTTGCTGTCGAAAAAACGCTGATAGTGCTCTAGCCCCCGCTCCTGCAACATTTTGAAAGGCCATCCTGGGTATCCAGTGATGGCCTTTCATCCAATTGTCATATTGGAGTCATATCGTGTTCATGCGGCCTGCAGATACTTGGGCCCGATCCATCCAACATCCCAATATTCCTGCTAGGAGCAAGGCATGAAACTGAAGCGTTTGATGGCGGCCCTTACCTTTGCCGCCGCTGGCGTTGCAACCGCCAACGCGGTAGCCGCCGTCGACCCTGCGATCCCGACCTACACCAAGACCACTGGTGTTTCGGGCAACCTCTCCAGCGTCGGTTCCGACACCCTCGCGAACCTCATGACTCTGTGGGCCGAGGCCTACAAGAAGGAATATCCAAACGTCAACATCCAGATCCAGGCTGCCGGCTCCTCCACTGCGCCACCCGCGCTGACCGAAGGCACCGCCAACCTTGGCCCGATGAGCCGCAAGATGAAGGACGTCGAGCTGCAGGCCTTCGAGCAGAAGTATGGCTACAAGCCGACCGCCATCCCGGTCGCCGTCGACGCCCTGGCCGTGTTCGTACACAAAGACAACCCGATCAAGGGCCTGACCATGGCTCAGGTCGACGCGATTTTCTCTTCCACTCGTCTGTGCGGCGCCAAGGCTGACGTCAAGACCTGGGGCGACCTGGGCGTGACCGGCGACCTGGCCAACAAGCCAGTTCAGCTGTTCGGCCGTAACTCGGTATCGGGTACCTACGGTTACTTCAAGGAAGAGGCTCTGTGCAAAGGTGACTTCAAGCCTAATGTCAACGAACAGCCCGGCTCGGCGTCGGTCGTGCAGTCGATCAGCTCCTCGTTGAACGGCATCGGCTACTCGGGTATCGGCTACAAGACTGCCAGCGTCAAGACCGTAGGTCTGGCCAAGAAGGAAGGTGGCGAGTTCATCGAAGACAACGAGGCCAATGCCCTGAACGGCACCTACCCGCTGTCGCGCTTCCTGTACGTCTACGTCAACAAGGCCCCGAACAAGCCTCTGGCCCCGCTGGAAGCCGAGTTCGTCAAGCTGGTGCTGTCGCAGGCTGGCCAGCAGGTCGTGGTGAAGGACGGCTACATTCCGCTGCCGGCCAAGGTGGTCGACAAGACCCTGGCTGACCTGGGCCTGTCCCACGCCGGTAACGTTGCAAAGAAGTAAGTAACTGAGGAAAAGGCCGGCACTGAAGCCGGTCTTTTCCACGAATTCTCGGTCCGAAGCCAGGGCTCCTGAGCGGCGGGCTTTTTTGCGTCAACGCACTGTCATGTTTTTGTCATACGGGACCGCTAGGGTGTGCGCATGAATGATCTGGCCAACTCCACCATGACCCAAAAATCCCCTCCCGAGCGGATTGATTTCAATACGCCCGAGTTGCAACGCAAGCGCCGCATGCGCGCGCTCAAGGACCGCCTGACCCGCTGGTATGTACTGGTGGGCGGGCTTGCCGTGCTGGCAGCCATCACGCTGATCTTCTTCTATCTGGCCTACGTGGTGCTGCCGCTGTTCCAGGGCGCCGAGCTGACCAGCAAGAAGGCCCTGGAGCCGACCTGGCTGCAGCAGGATGCCGGTAAGCCGCTGATGATCGCGCTCGAAGAGCAGAACCTGGTCGGCATGCGTGTCTCGGACAAGGGGCAGGCACTGTTCTTCGATACCAAGACCGGGAACGAGCTAAACCGCGTCGACCTGCCGCTGCCGGCAGGCACCCAGGTGAGCTCGATCAGCACCGACCAGCCGGGCAGCCCCCTGGTAGTGCTGGGCTTGTCCAATGGTCAGGCGCTGGTATTCCACCACACCTACAAGATCACCTACCCGGACAACAAAAAGACCATCACTCCAGGCATCGACTACCCGTATGGCCCGGAGCCGTTCGTGTTGGATGAGCAGGGCCGCGCGCTGGAGCATGTCAGCGTCAACGTAAACGGCGATACTCTGATGCTGGCCGGTTCCACCGGTGCGCATCTGCAGGTGGTCGAGCTGACGCGCACCGAAAACCTGATGACCGAAGAGGTCACCACCGAGCAGAACCGCATCGAGCTGCCGCAAATGACCGAGGTGGTGAAGAACATTTTCATCGACCCGCGCCAGCAGTGGCTGTACGTGATCAACGGCCGAGCCACCGCAGATGTCTTCAGCCTGCGCGACAAGAGCCTCAATGGCCGCTACAAGCTGTCCGAGAGCGCTGACACCGAGATCACCGCCACCGCGCAACTGGTCGGCGGCATCTCGCTGATCATCGGTGACTCCAAAGGCGGCCTGGCCCAGTGGTTCATGGCCCGTGACCCGGATGGCGAATCGCGTTTCAAGCAGATCCGTACCTTCCAGATGGGCAAGGCGCCGATCGTCCAGATCGACGCCGAAGAGCGCCGCAAGGGCTTCATCGCCCTGGACGCCGAAGGCAAGCTGGGCGTCTTCCACAGCACCGCGCACCGCACCCTGCTGGTCGAGCCTGCTGCCGAAGGCCCAGGTATCCTGGCCCTGTCGCCGCGTGCCAATCGCATCTTCATCGAAGAGGGTGGCAAGCTGCTGCCACTGAACCTGAAGAACCCGCACCCGGAAATCTCCTTCAGCGCGCTGTGGGGCAAGGTCTGGTATGAGAACTACGACGAGCCCAAGTACGTCTGGCAGTCGACGGCTTCGAACACCGACTTCGAGCCTAAGCTGAGCCTGTCGCCCCTGACCTTCGGTACCCTCAAGGCCGCGTTCTACGCGATGATCCTGGCGGCACCGCTGGCCATCGCTGCAGCTATCTACACCGCTTACTTCATGGCCCCGGGCATGCGCCGCAAGGTCAAGCCGGTGATCGAACTGATGGAAGCGATGCCGACGGTGATCCTCGGCTTCTTCGCTGGCCTGTTCCTCGCGCCGTACCTGGAAGGGCACCTGCCGGGTGTGTTCAGCCTGTTCCTGCTGATGCCGTTCGGCATCCTGCTGGCGGGATTCACCTGGAGCCGCCTGCCTGAGTCGATTCGCCTGCGCGTTCCGGATGGTTGGGAAGCCGCCATCCTGATCCCGGTGATCCTGTTCACCGGCTGGTTCGCCCTGACCATGAGCCCGTACCTGGAAACCTGGTTCTTCGGCGGCGACATGCGCCTGTGGATCACCAATGACCTGGGTATCACCTACGACCAGCGCAACGCCCTGGTAGTGGGTATCGCCATGGGCTTTGCGGTCATCCCGAACATTTACTCGATCGCCGAAGACGCCGTGTTCAGCGTTCCGCGCAGCCTGACCCTGGGCTCCCTGGCCCTGGGTGCGACGCCGTGGCAGACCTTGACCCGCGTGGTCATCCTCACTGCCAGCCCGGGTATCTTCTCGGCGCTGATGATCGGCATGGGCCGAGCGGTGGGCGAGACCATGATCGTGCTCATGGCCACCGGCAACACCCCGGTGATGGAGATGAACCTGTTCGAAGGCATGCGTACCTTGGCCGCCAACGTGGCGGTGGAGATGCCCGAATCCGAAGTCGGCGGCAGCCATTACCGTGTGCTGTTCCTCGCTGCTCTCGTGCTGCTGATGTTCACCTTCATCATGAACACCTTGGCCGAGCTGATTCGCCAGCGTCTGCGCAAGAAATACTCGTCGCTTTGATAGAAAGGTAGAGATCCGTGAAAAAGGATTCCCTCAAAGGCTGGTTCAAGAGCGGCGCCCCAGGCGTCTGGATCAGCGGTGGCGCGGTCGCCATGGCGGTCATCATGACCGTCGGCCTGCTGGCCGTGATTGCCGTACGCGGCCTGGGCCACTTCTGGCCCGCCGACCTGGTCCAGGCCACCTATAAGGTGCCGGGCCAGGGTGACCACGTCATCGTCGGTGAAGTGGTTCAGAAAGAAGAAGTGCCCCGCGTTCGCCTCAAGGGTGCCGGCCTGCCGGTGCCGGACGAAGGCCCGGAGTTCATGACCCGTGAGCTGATCAAGGTGGGTAACCGTGACCTCAACGGCAGTGACTTCACTTGGGTGGTCGGTGAATGGTTGGTCGACGAGCAGCGTCCGGTCGACCTGATCGCCCTGGAGCGCCGCGAATGGGGCAACTTCTACGGCTACCTGGTGAGCGTCAAGGAACAAGGCCGCGTGGTCGCCGAGGGCGCTGGCGCCTGGAACGAGCTGCAGGCACGCCTGAAACGCGCTAACCAGCTCAACAGCGAGCTGCAGCAGCTTGAGAAAAAAGACATCGGTGCCATCAACCATGGTCTTGAGCGCCTGCGCCTGCAAGGCCGCAAGCTGGAACTGGAAGGCAAGCTGGACGCTACGGCCCAGGCCGACATAGATGCCGAACGCGCCGAGTTGAACAGCCGCTACAAGGCCATCGAAGACCGCCTCAGCAGCCTGCATCAGGCCTTCTCCCGCGACAGCCTGGTCGCTCGCGACGGCAACGGCCGCGAAGTGGAGATCAACCTGAGCAAGGTCGTGCACGCCATCCAGCCTAACGCCATGTCCGGCTTTACCAAGATGGGCACCTATTTCGCCAAGGTCTGGGAATTCCTCAGCGACGATCCTCGTGAAGCCAACACCGAAGGCGGTATCTTCCCGGCGATTTTCGGTACCGTGATGATGACCCTGATCATGGCCGTGATCGTCACCCCGTTCGGCGTGCTGGCGGCGGTCTACTTGCGCGAATACGCCAAGCAAGGCCCGGTGACGCGCCTGATCCGCATCGCCGTGAACAACCTGGCGGGGGTTCCGGCCATCGTCTACGGCGTGTTCGGCCTGGGCTTCTTCGTCTACGTGCTGGGTGGTTCGATCGACCGCCTGTTCTTCCCCGAATCGCTGCCGGCACCGACCCTGGGCACGCCAGGCCTGCTGTGGGCATCGCTGACCCTGGCGCTGCTGGCCGTGCCGGTGGTGATCGTGGCCACCGAGGAAGGCCTGGCGCGTATTCCACGCACCGTGCGTGAAGGCTCGCTGGCGCTTGGCGCGACCAAGGCCGAGACCCTGTGGAAAATCGTGCTGCCAATGGCCAGCCCGGCAATGATGACCGGCATGATCCTCGCCGTGGCCCGTGCCGCTGGTGAAGTAGCGCCGCTGATGCTGGTGGGTGTGGTCAAGCTGGCGCCGTCGTTGCCGCTGGACGGTAACTACCCGTACCTGCACCTGGACCAGAAGATCATGCACCTGGGCTTCCACATCTACGACGTCGGCTTCCAGAGCCCCAACGTCGAGGCCGCGCGACCGCTGGTATACGCCACTGCGCTGCTGCTGGTGATGGTGATCGCCACCCTCAACCTCTCGGCGGTGTGGATCCGTAACCACCTGCGCGAGAAGTACAAGGCCCTGGACCACTGATTGAAGCTTTAAGCCACAAGCGGCAAGCTCCAAAAGGAGTGCCGCTTTGCCCTAACTTGCAGCTTGCAGCTTAAAGCTTGCAGCTACAAACGGAGTGAGACCATGCAGCAAGAATCCCACACCCACGGCATCGACATGGCTGCCCTGGGCCGCGACAAGCAGAGCCTGCGTCTGGCCGAAGAGACCGTGGCTATCGAAGTACCCGGCCTTAGCCTGTACTACGGCGACAAGCAGGCGTTGTTCGACGTCAGCATGAACATCCCCAAGCAGCGCGTGACGGCTTTCATCGGCCCTTCGGGCTGTGGCAAGTCGACGCTGCTGCGCACCTTCAACCGCATGAACGACCTGGTTGACGGTTGCCGTGTTGAAGGTGCCATCAACCTGTACGGCAACAACATCTACCGCAAGGGCGAGGACGTGGCCGAGCTGCGCCGTCGCGTGGGTATGGTGTTCCAGAAGCCAAACCCGTTCCCCAAGACCATCTATGAGAACGTGGTGTATGGCCTGCGTATTCAGGGCATCAACAAGAAGCGCGTGCTGGACGAAGCGGTCGAGTGGGCGCTCAAGGGCGCTGCGTTGTGGGAGGAAGTGAAAGACCGTTTGCACGACTCCGCGCTGGGCCTGTCCGGCGGCCAGCAACAGCGTCTGGTCATCGCCCGTACCATCGCCGTCGAGCCTGAAGTACTGCTGCTCGACGAGCCTTGCTCGGCACTGGACCCGATCTCGACGCTGAAGGTCGAAGAGCTGATCTACGAACTGAAATCCAAGTACACCATCGTTATCGTGACCCACAACATGCAACAGGCGGCCCGTGTTTCGGACTACACCGCGTTCATGTACATGGGCAAACTGGTCGAATTCGGTGATACCGACACCCTGTTCACCAACCCGGCGAAGAAGCAGACCGAAGACTACATCACCGGTCGCTACGGCTAACGGCGCTTTTGGGCGCGGCTGCAGGCTTTGGGCTGCAAGCTTCAAGCTTCAAAAAAAAGCAGCTAGCGCGGAGCCAGGAAACGACACGAACTACTTGAGGCTTGCAGCTTGCAGCTTCGCGGAGCGAAACGATGATCAACAAAGAAAGCCTGACGCACCACATTTCCCAGCAGTTCAACGCCGAACTCGAAGAGGTGCGCAGCCACCTCCTGGCCATGGGCGGGCTGGTCGAGAAACAGGTCAATGACGCGGTTACCGCACTGATCGAAGCCGACTCGGGCCTGGCCCAGCAGGTGCGTGAAGTCGACGAGCAGATCAACCAGATGGAGCGCAACATCGACGAGGAGTGTGTGCGCATCCTCGCCCGTCGCCAGCCGGCGGCCTCCGACCTGAGGTTGATCATCAGCATCTCCAAGTCGGTGATCGACCTGGAGCGTATTGGCGACGAATCGACCAAGATCGCCCGCCGCGCCATCCAGTTGTGCGAAGAAGGCGAATCGCCGCGCGGCTACGTCGAGGTGCGCCACATTGGCGACCAGGTACGCAACATGGTGCGCGATGCACTGGATGCCTTCGCCCGCTTCGATGCCGACCTGGCTCTGTCGGTGGCCCAGTACGACAAGACCATCGACCGCGAGTACAAGACCGCCCTGCGTGAACTTGTGACCTACATGATGGAAGACCCGCGCTCGATCTCGCGGGTACTGAGCGTCATCTGGGCCCTGCGTTCGCTGGAGCGTATCGGCGACCACGCACGCAACATCTCGGAACTGGTGATCTACCTGGTGCGCGGTACCGACGTACGTCACATGGGCCTCAAGCGCATGAAAGCCGAAGTTCAGGGCACGGCTGGCGATGAGGCTGAAATTGCTAATGTTCCGGCTGAACCGGACGATAAATAAGATTGCTCCCGAGCATCGACGCCCGGCCTTCGCCGGGCGTTTTCGTTTGCGCTTGAGCAGTCAGCAGGCACCCGCGAACGATGCAAAGAGATCCCGGCGTGATCCAGGTGTTGGCAAATGGCCACCAATCGACGGTAGGCTAGTCGGGATTCAAGAGGAGTATCGATGAGTAAAGTCAATGTGCTGGTCGTGGATGACGCCCCGTTCATCCGTGATCTGGTGAGGAAGTGCCTGCGTAATGCCTTCCCGGGCATGGTCATCGAGGATGCGGTCAACGGCCGCAAGGCCATGACCATGCTGGGCAAGGAAACCTTCGACCTGGTGCTGTGCGACTGGGAAATGCCCGAAATGTCCGGCCTTGAACTGCTGACCTGGTGCCGACAGCAGCCAGAGATGAAGAACCTGCAGTTCATCATGGTGACCAGCCGCGGCGATAAGGAAAATGTCATCCAGGCCATTCAGGCGGGCGTCTCCGATTTCGTTGGCAAGCCATTTACCAACGAGCAGTTGCTGACCAAGGTGAAGAAAGCCCTGACCAAGATCGGCAAGCTTGAAAGTTTGGTCGCCGGTGGCCAGGCGCGGGTGAATTCGGCGTTCGCCAACGATTCGTTGAGCGCGCTGACCGGGGGCAAACCAGAAGCGGTCAAGGCCCCGCCTGCTGCGGCTGTGCCGGCCAAGCCGTTGATCAATGCACCGAAACCGCAGACGGCCGCCGCAGCCGCTGCGCAGACCGGGCGTGGACAAGGCCAGCTGCGCCTTTCCAGTGGTACTCAGCCTTGTGTGATCAAGGCGCTGAGCCTCAAGGAGGCGCTGCTGGTGGTACGACGCAGTGCAGTGCTGCCACAGGTGCTCGAAGGCGCTGTACTGGACCTTGAGCAGGGCGAGAGCGCTGAAGTTGCTCGCCTGAACGGTTACCTGCATGCCATTGCGGCATTGGAGCCGAAACCTGAAAGCGACTGGCTGCAACTGACCTTCAAATTCGTCGACCAAGATGCGCAGAAGCTCGACTACCTGTCGCGGCTGATTGCCCGCGGCACCACGCAGAAGCACTTCACCCCCGGCGCCTAGTTTCGTCGTACTCCGATTCTGTAGGGGCGGCCTTGCGTCCGCGAAAGCGCTGTACAGCGTCCCCCGTTTTGCGGCGCGGCAAGCATGGCTGGGGCTGCGCTGCAGCCCTTTCGCGACGCAAGGCCGCTCCTACAGAGCTGCGGCGGTCTTCCGACCAACTGTCATACCGCTCCCGGATCCCACTGCTAGGCTTCGACAGAACGCCACTGTCAAAAAGCCACCATCATGCCCGCCGCCGCCCGCTTGCTGCTGTTCTGTGCCTTGCTCACGGCCTCGGCGTCGAGCCTGGGCATGACCATTTACAAGACCACCGACAATTTCGGCGTGGCTTCCTATTCCGAGCGCCCTAGCCCAGGTGCCAAAGCGCTGGAGCTGCGCGAGCCGATGTTCGAGCAGTTAGAGGGTCAGGTACGCCTGCAAACCGAGCCGTTTCCTGGCGGCGTACGCTTCCTGGTGCGCAATGAGCTGTACGTGCCCATGCAGGTTGAACTGCGCGTCGATCAGTTGGCCAATGCCTTCGGCGGCAACGGCCCGCGGATCGTGCGGGCCGTAGTCGGGCCACGCTCGACCAAGGTGCTCAGCTCGGTGCTGGCGGCACCCGGCGGGCCGCTCCGTTATGCCAGCAAATTTCAGTACGCCATGGGTGACCCCGGTCAGCGCTCGCAGGCTTATCGTTATCCTTTCCCATGGAAAGGCGGCCCTTTCCGCCTGACTCAAGGGCCCAACGGCCGCTTCAGCCATTACGGTCCCAAGGGCCGTCATGCCATGGACATCGCCATGCCGGAGGGCACCCCGATCATTGCGGCGAGGGGTGGGATGGTGGTGAAGATCGAGAACAACCAGAGCGGACGAGGTACCAACCCCTCAGGCAATTTCGTGCGCATTCTTCACCCGGACGGCACGATGGGAGTGTATCTGCACCTGATGCGCGGTTCAGTGGTAGTGGCCGAGGGGCAGCAGGTGGCATTGGGGCAGGCGTTGGCAAAGTCGGGCAATACTGGCAACAGCACTGGCCCCCACCTGCATTTCGTGGTGCAGCGCAACGTCGGCTTGGCGCTGGAGTCGATCCCCTTCCAGTTCGACCGGCCGATTGGCGGTTTGCCGAACTTTACTGCGGGTAATCCCTGAAATTGTCAGGGGCCGCCAAGCGGCCCCGCCAGTTCAGTCGAGCTTGAGCACCTTGGCCAGCACGATCTTGGGCCCTTTCATCTTCTTGATGATGATGCGCAGGCCTTCGACTTCCAGCACTTCCTCTTCCTCAGGCACGCGCTTGAGCGTTTCGTAGATAAGCCCGGCCAGAGTTTCCGCTTCGATGTGGTCAAGGTCGATGCCCAGCAGGCGCTCCACCTTGAACAGCGGCGTGTCGCCACGCACCAGCAGTTTGCCTGGCTGGTAGGCCAGGATGCCGCGCTCGGTCTTGCGGTGTTCGTCCTGAATGTCGCCCACCAGCACTTCCAGCACATCTTCCATGGTCAGGTAGCCGATCACCTTGCCATCGGCTTCCTCGACCAGCACGAAGTGCGCACCGCCCTTGCGGAACTGCTCCAGCAGCTGGGACAACGGCATGTGCCGCGATACACGCTCCAGTGGGCGGGCCAGGTCTTCGAGGTCGACGGTTTCGGGCAGGTGCTCGAGCTCGGCCAGTTCCAGCAGCAGATCCTTGATGTGCAAAAGCCCGGTGAACTCCTCACGCTCGGCGTCGTACAGCGGATAGCGGCTGAACTTGTGGCGGCGCACCAGAGCCAGGATTTCCTTGAGTGGCGCATGGGCGTCGATGCTGACCATGTCTTCGCGCGAGTTGGCCCAGTCGACTACTTCCAGCTCGCCCATTTCCACGGCCGAGGCCAGTACACGCATACCCTGGTCGCTCGGGTCCTGGCCACGGCTGGAGTGCAGGATCAGCTTGAGCTCTTCACGGCTGTAATGGTGCTCGTGGTGCGGGCCAGGCTCGCCCTGGCCGGCAAAGCGCAGGATGGTGTTGGCACTGGCGTTGAGCAGGTAGATGGCCGGGTACATCAGCCAGTAGAACAGGTAAAGCGGCACCGCAGTCCACAGCGACAACAGTTCGGGCTTGCGGATCGCCCAGGATTTGGGCGCCAGCTCACCGACCACGATGTGCAGGTACGAGATGACGAAGAAGGCGACGAAGAACGAGACACCCTTGATCAACTCTGGCGTGTCCACGCCCAGGTACGCCAGCAGCGGCTCTAGCAGGTGGGCGAATGCCGGCTCACCGACCCAGCCAAGGCCCAGAGAGGCGAGGGTGATACCCAGCTGGCAGGCCGACAGGTAGGCGTCGAGCTGGTTATGTACCTTGCGCAGGATGCTGCCGCGCCAGCCGTGCTGCTCTGCAATGGATTCGACACGCGTTGAGCGCAGCTTGACCATGGCGAACTCGGCGGCTACGAAAAAGCCGTTGAGCAGCACCAGGAACAGGGCAAAGAGAATCATGCCGAAATCGGCGAATAACGAGGTGAGGCTGATACCAGGGGAAGGGTCCATGATGGATTTTTTACGGGGTCCGTCTTTGGGAAAGGTAGAAAAAAAGTGCCAGCTTTTGCTGGCACAGGGGGGTCAATGTAGCGGCTGGGGCAGCAAAAGCAAAGTGGCCCTTGGAATCAAGCGTCACCGTTAGCCAGTTGTGCGGGGGCAAAGTGACAGGTGAAGGTACTGCCATGGCCCGGTACGCTGCTGATCTCAAGGCGCCCGCGATGGCGCATGAGCACATGCTTGACGATCGCCAGCCCCAGGCCGGTACCTCCGGTGTTGGAGGCGCGGCTGGAGTCGACGCGGTAGAAACGTTCGGTCAGCCGCGGCAGGTGCTTGGCGTCGATACCGACTCCCGAGTCCTGCACTGACAGGTGGGCGCCCTGGTCGTCGGCCCACCAGCGGATACGGATGTTGCCTTCGTCCCGGGTGTACTTCACCGCGTTGAACACCAAGTTGGAGAAAGCGCTGCGCAACTCTGACTCGCTGCCTTTGAGGCGAAGGCCCGGCGCGGCCTCCAGGGTAATGCGCTGGTTGCGCGGCCCGGACAGCGCCTGGGCGTCGTTCATGATCGCGCCGAGCAGGGTGTCGACTGCCACCGGCTGGTTGTCCGACGGGTAATCGGTCGCTTCCAGCTTGGCCAGCAGCAGCAGGTCGTTGAGCAACGTCTGCATGCGCGAACCTTGCTGACTCATCTGCTGCAACGCCCGGTTCCAGCGGGGGTTAACGTCTTCGACGTTATCCAGCAGGGTTTCCAGGTAGCCGGCAATCACCGTCAGCGGTGTACGCAACTCGTGCGAGACGTTAGCCACGAAGTCCTTGCGCATCTGTTCGAGCTGATGGATGCGAGTAACGTCGCGCACCAGCATCAGGTGTTCGTTGTTGCCGTAGCGGGTGAGGTGCAGTTGCACGCGCATGCGGTCATTGATGGGGGAGGGAATTTCCAGCGGTTCGGCAAAGTTTTGCGACTCGAAGTATTCCTTGAAGCGTGGGTGGCGTACCAGGTTGGTGACCGGCTGGCCGCCATCCTGCGGCGTCTTGAAGCCCAACAGGGTTTCTGCGGCGCGGTTCCACCATTCCAGGTTACCGTCGCTGTCGAGCATGATCACCGCGTCGCGCAGTGCGGCGGTGGACTCCTGCACCCGGTCGATCACTGCCTGCAGACGGCCGCGTACGCGCTGGTCGCGTCGTTGCAGGTGGTAGATGCTGTCGAACACCTCGCCCCACAGGCCATAGCCGTCGGGCGGTGCCTCGTCGGGCTGATGGTTGCGCAGCCAGTCATGCAGGCGCAGCAACTGTTTGAGGGTCCAGCCCAGGTAGAAGCCCAGGCCGATGGCCAGGCTCCATCCGTAAAAACCGCTGACCAGGCCGCCTATCAAGCAGACAGTGATCAGCAGGAGCAGGTGGCGAATGAGGGTTGCGTGCCAGTTCTGGTTCAATTGACAGATCCTTCGGATCCAGCCGCAGGCTGCAAGCGATAAGCTGCAAGATGAAGCGGATCGGTGATGCTGATAGTCCTTTGTCTAGCCTGGATGCTGCTTGTTTTCCTTGCAGCTTGAGGCTTGAAGCTCGCAGCTAGCTTTTGGTCGAGAAGCGGTAGCCAGTGCCCCGGACGGTTTGTACCAGATTTTCGTAGGCTTCACCCAGTGCCTTGCGCAGGCGGCGGATGTGCACATCGACGGTGCGCTCCTCGACGTAGACGTTGCCGCCCCAGACTTGGTCGAGCAACTGGCCCCGGGTGTAGGCGCGTTCCTGGTGGGTCATGAAGAACTGCAGCAGGCGGTATTCGGTGGGGCCCATTTCGGCCGGTTTGCCGTCGATGGTCACGCGGTGGCTGATCGGGTCGAGCAGCAGGCCGCCGACTTCGATCGGGGCTTCGCTGTCGCTCGGGCCAGCGCGGCGCAGTACGGCTTTCAGGCGCGCCACCAGTTCCCGAGGCGAAAAGGGTTTGGTGATGTAGTCGTCGGCGCCGACTTCCAGGCCCTGGATCTTGTTGTCCTCTTCGCCCTTGGCGGTGAGCATGATGATCGGGATATCGCCGGTGAGCTCATCGCGCTTGAGGCGGCGAGCCAACTCGATGCCGGAGGTGCCCGGCAGCATCCAGTCGAGCAGGATCAGATCCGGTTTACGGTCGACAATGATTGCGTGGGCCTGTTGGGAGTTCTCGGCTTCCAGGCAGTCATAGCCGGCCATTTCCAATGCAACGGCGATCATCTCGCGAATGGGCGCTTCGTCGTCGACGATCAGAATGTTTCTGCCAACCATGCTGTAAACCTCTCCTGGAATGTCGTGTCTGGCCCGCATTAGATAACGGAATTATTGCAGCTGTGTGACAGGGCGTTGGCCATTCTGGCGACATTGCATGACTGGGCTAGGCTAGAAGGGGCTGCCGCGGCGGCTGTTCGAACTCACTCCACCCCCGAATTCACGGTGATTCCAATGACACGACACACGCTGAGCTGGATGGCCCTTTGTGCTGCAATGGCACTGCCCGGGGTAGCGTCGGCCCACCATGCCATGGAGAAGGACGGCATGTGGGTCGACCATGCGGGTATGACGTTGTACACCTTCGACAAGGATGCTGGCGGCAAGTCGATGTGCAACGGTGAGTGCGCCGCCAACTGGCCGCCGCTGCTGGTCAAGGCCGATGACGAGCCTGCCAAGGACAAGTGGTCGGTGGTGATGCGCGACGACGGCAAGAAACAGTGGGCTTATGACGGCAAGCCTCTTTATACCTTTGTGAAGGACAAAAAGGCTGGGGACATGACAGGTGATGGTTTGAAAGACGTCTGGCACGTCGCCAAGCCTTGAGATGGCTGGGCCCGATTTGCGGCCCAATCGCCGGCAAGCCAGCTCCCACAGGGTGGCTTGCCGAGGTTGTGTTCAGCGCAGGGCGTAATCGAGCACCACACCCATGAACACCAGCAGCCCCGCCCAGTGGTTGTGAAGAAACGCCTTGAAGCACGACTCTCTGTCCAGCTTGCGCGTCGACCAATACTCCCAGGCAAAGCACAGGGCGGCGCCCAGCAGCCCAAGATGGAACCAGCCACCCAGCTCGAAGCGGCTCCCCGCCAGCAACAGGCAGCCCAGCGACAGCATCTGCAGGGTCAGGATGATCATCCGGTCGGATTCGCCGAACAGGATCGCGGTCGATTTCACCCCGATTTTCAGGTCATCGTCCCGATCGACCATGGCGTAGTAGGTATCGTAGCCCACCGTCCACAACAGGTTGGCGATGTACAGCAGCCAGGCGCTGGCCGGCAACTCGCCGCCGGCGGCAGTGAAGGCCATGGGGATACCCCAGGAATACGCAGCCCCCAGCACCACCTGCGGGTAATAGGTGTAGCGCTTCATGAACGGGTAACAGAACGCCAAAGCCACCGCGCCGAATGACAGCCACACGGTCTTGCTGTTGGTACACAGCACCAGCAGGAAGCTCACCGCCACCAGGATCCCGAACAGCGCCAGCGCCTCGCGTGGCTTGACCCGCCCACTGGCCAGCGGGCGGTCGGCGGTGCGTTTGACGTGGCCATCGACCTTGCGATCGGCGAAGTCATTGATGCAGCAGCCAGCGGCACGCATCAGCACCACGCCTAGGCCGAAGATCAGCACGTTGGCCAAGGTGGGCGAACCAAGGCCTGCAATCCACACCGCCGTCAGGGTCGGCCACAGCAGCAGGTAGATGCCGATCGGCCGGTCCATGCGGCTGAGCTGGATGAAGTCCCATGCGCGCGGGTGCACGCGGTTGAGCGACTTGAGCAGTTGCAGGTACATCAGCAGTTTTCCTCCTTGGCTGCTTGCCACAGTGCCGGCAGGAATACTTCGGCCACCAGCAGATCGAGGCCATCGCGCTCGAAGCGCGAGCGCCGCCCCCACAACCCTGCATGGGCCGCTTCGACAGGTAACCACTGCTGTGGATAAGTGCACACTTCAATGGGGTGACGGATGAACGCCTGGTCGCAGAACAACAACTCGCCCAGCGAACGGCTGCCCAAGGTTTCCAGGTGCAAACCGCCGCGTTCCAGGGCGCTACGGCTGGCCACGCTGCGGGCGAAGACCCAAGGCTGACCATGGCCGCGCAAGTACACCTCGCGCACCCAGCCTTCAGCGCCTGGCGCGATACCCAGCGCCAGGCATTCGTCATCGCGCAGCGCCTGCCAGCCCTCGAACAGCGGAGTCACGCTGAAATGATCGTGAGACAGTCGGGTAAGGCGGCGAGTCAGGGAACCTTCGTCGAACAGCCAGTCGAGGGCAGGCTGGTCGGTATCGACCGCCAGTTGTGGATACGCCAGCCACGCGACAGCGGCTGCTTGCGGGGATTCGTACGACACGTCGATATGCTTGATTACAGCCAGAGAGGCGGCGAGCTTAGCATGATTGCCCCAACTGCTTGCATAATGCCCGCGTAAGGGCCCTGAGCCCGCATGACAAAGCCTGAGCCTGTACCGAGGAACGACAAATCATGAAGAAGTGGCAGTGTATTGTCTGTGGCCTGATCTACGACGAGGCCCAAGGATGGCCGGATGACGGCATCGCGCCGGGTACCCGCTGGGAGGATGTGCCGCAAGATTGGCTGTGCCCCGATTGCGGCGTTGGCAAAAGCGACTTTGAAATGATCGCCATCGGCTGATCGCAATGCTGTTCAACCAAGAGGAAAGCACGAAATGACGTCCCCCGTGGTCATCATCGGGACCGGCCTGGCCGGCTACAACCTGGCCCGTGAGTTTCGCAAGCTCGATGGCGAGACGCCGCTGCTGCTGATTACGGCCGACGACGGTCGCTCCTATTCCAAGCCCATGCTCTCCACTGGCTTCGCCAAGCAAAAGGACGCGGATGGCCTGTGCATGGCCGAGCCGGGGGCCATGGCCGAGCAACTCAAGGCGGTTATCCGCACCCACACGTGTATCAGCGGTATCGACCCTGGCCACAAGCGCCTGTGGATTGGCGAAGAAGCGGTGGAGTATCGCGATCTGGTGCTGGCCTGGGGTGCGCAGACCGTGCAAGTGCCGGTCGAGGGCGACGGGGCTGATCATGTGTTCCCGGTCAATGATCTGGAAGACTACGCACGTTTGCGTGCTGCCGCAGCTGGCAAGCAGCGTGTTCTGATCCTCGGAGCCGGCCTGATCGGCTGCGAGTTCGCCAATGACATGCGCCTGGGTGGTTTTGAGGTCGATGTGGTGGCACCGTGCGAGCAGGTCATGCCGACCCTGTTGCATCCTGCCGCTGCCGCTGCCGTTCAGAGCGGGTTGCAAGGGCTGGGCGTGCGTTTTCACCTGGGCCCCGTACTCACTCGCCTGCAGCGGGTTAGCGAAGGCCTTGAGGCGCACTTGTCCGACGGCAGCGTGATCGCCTGCGACCTGGTGGTATCGGCCATCGGCCTGCGCCCACGCACCGACCTTGCCGCTGCAGCCGGCCTGCAGACCAACCGCGGCGTAGTCGTGGACCGCCAACTGCGCACCTCCCACGGCAACATTTTCGCGCTGGGCGACTGCGCAGAGGTCGAAGGCATCAACCTGCTCTATGTGATGCCGTTGATGGCCTGCGCGCGAGCCTTGGCCCAGACGCTGACAGGCAACCCGACGCAGGTCAGTTACGGGCCGATGCCCATTACTGTGAAAACACCTGCTTGCCCTTTGGTGGTTTCGCCACTGCCACCTGGTCGTGAAGGTAACTGGCAGGTGCAAGGGCAGGGCAGTGACCTGAAAGTGCTCTGTCACGCTGCTGACGGCCAGCTGCTGGGCTATGCCCTGACAGGCAGCGCCGTCACGGAAAAACTGGCCCTGAACCGGCAGCTGCCTGCGCTGATGGCGTAAACAGCGGGCGTTCTGTCGGATTTATCCTGTAGTTGACCGCACAATGGCCGCCCAGATACTGGCGCGGCCCCGGTCGGCGTGCCATTCTCACTTCCGTCTGCCGCAGATTAGAGCCTGCGGTGCCTTGAACGCTGCCTCACGGGCAGCACGGCAATAACAACAAGAATTCCCGTCAAAGAGGCTTCATTATGCGTAAACCAGAACTCGCCGCCGTCATCGCCGAAAAGGCCGATCTGACCAAGGAAAAGGCCAATCAAGTGCTCAATGCCATTCTCGACAGCATCACCGGTGCGCTGGACAAAGACACCGTGACCCTCGTCGGCTTCGGCACTTTTGAAAAACGGCATCGCGGCGCCCGTACCGGCAAGAATCCTCAGACCGGTGAGCCGGTGAAAATCAAGGCCAGCAATACTGTGGCCTTCAAGCCTGGCAAAAACCTGCGTGAGAGCGTCAATGTGCCCCCCAAGCCGGCCAAGAAAGTCAAATGACCGACGTTTGACTTGCAGCCTCTGGTCAACGGGCGCCTCAGGGCGCCCGTTGTGCTTTCGGAAAGCATCGTGCTGCGAGTCTGCGTAAATAGTTCAGGAAACGGATAAACTGCGCAGCTCAGTCATTTTTTATTCGAGGCGCGTTGATGAAGTTCCGCTTTCTTCTCTGGGCCCTGGGGCTGTTGATGGCCAGGGCCAGCCGTAACAACCCGGCTTTTCAGCAGCAACTCAAGGACAAGGACCTCGTGTTCCAGATGCAGACGCTCGATGGCAAGGTTGCACGGCACTTCATCGTCAATGGCGAGCGCATCAGCAGCAAAGGCGGCGCTCATCCGCAGCCAGCCTTTGCTATTGCCTTCAAGGACGCTGCCTATGGCTTCGCCACGATGCAGGCGAGCAACAAGCAGTTGGCGTTCATGCAGGGCATTCAGGACAAGAGCATCCAGATCAAGGGAAATCCGGCACTGGTGATGTGGTTCCAGGGTTTGATGAAATACCTGAAACCGAAGAAGAAAAAAGGCTGAATAGCTGGGGCTGCAGTGCAGCCCCAAAGTTTTCAGTGCGGTGCGTTGAACTGCGACGCCAGTTCGCGCAGCAAACTCTCGGCCTCGAGCACCTTGTTCACGACGTCCTCAGCCTTCTCCCGGGTAACGCCCAGGCGCTCCAGCAACTCGTCAGGGATCGCCTCCTGCGGCCCCGAGCCGATGCCGCGGCAGCGCAGCAGACGGGTCGCCAGGCACACCAGGTTGGGGTACGCCGAGTATTCGCCGTCATAGGCAGGATCATGCTGGAAGCGCAGCGCGGTCGACAGCTCTTCGGGCATGTCCCACAGCTTCATCAGCCAGGCGCCAATCTGCTCGCGGCTGATACCCAGCAGGTGCTGCTCCACATAGGTGTGGCACAGGTGCGGGTTGACCTCCAGATGGCGGCAGATCAGCGAGAAGTGCGGCGGGAACACATGGGCCAGCAGTAGATAGCCGAAGTTGTGCAGCAGCCCGGCCAGGTAAGTCAGGCCGGCCTCAGGGCGTTCGGCACGGGGCATGGCCCGGGTCAGGCCTTCGATGATCGCCGCGGTGTAGATCGACTGTTGCCAGTACGGCGTCGCCTGTTGCGGATGGTCCTTGGGCAGGCTCAACGTCTTGCCCAATGCCAGGCCCAGGGCCAGGTTGATCACCAGATCGAAGCCAAGGACGCGGACGATGGCATCTTCCACCGAGCGGATCTTGCCTGGGGAAGCGTAATAGGGCGAGGCTGCCCAGCTGACGACTTGTGCGGCCAGAGCCGGGTCGGTTTCGACCACACCGGTGATGTCGTCGATGCTGGCGTTGGGGTCGACCCGCAGCTTGATGATTTTCTGCGCCGTATCGGCCAGTGGCGGGATCTCTATGGTTTCTTCCAGGCGCTTCTGGATGCGGCGGGCGGTGAATGCCTGCACTGCAAGGGTAATCTCCCTGGAGTCATCATCCGGGCGGTCGAGATTGGGGCGGATTTCCCTTACGGGTTGGCCGAAAGTGCCAGCGCTGGCCTTTTGCATCATGCGCTTGAAGTCGTCACGCTGGATTTCCAGCAACAGACCGGCTTCGCCGGACTGGATCAACAGGCGTTCGGCATCGAGCAACTTGCCTTCATAGAGGCAGGGCGAGCTGGTCAGTGCCGGAATCGCAGGCAAGGCCTTCAGATGGTGCTTGTCGAGCATCTGCTTCAGGCGTTGTACCGGCACGGCTTTGAGCTTGCGGCCCGTCAGCTCTTCCAGACGATTGAGGTCCAGCAGCTTGCTCTGCGGGAACAGCACCATCAATGCGCCGATTTCGTCATCGAGCAGGATCGCCTGTACCCGTGAAGCAGCCGGCAGTTGCGTATGCTCTGGCACCTCGCGATAGGCAACGCCCAGTTTTTCGAGCAACAGCCGGATAACAGACGGTGCGTGTGGGGTTGCGGTGTCCAGGGCAGCTTCAGTCATGGTCCGTATCCACTGATTCTTTTAAACGCGAAGTATAACCAGTCTGGTCGCAAAGCTGGATCCATTCTGGTACTGACGTCACACTTGGCCATATTGCTGGCCGTGGCGCAGCCAGCGGTCGAGCAGCGGGCTGACGTGCTCGGGCCAGCGTGCAATGAGGGCTTGTGCGGCGTCGCGCACGGCTGGCAACAGGTCGGCATCGCGCATCAGGTCGGCGACCTTGAATTGTAACAAGCCGGTCTGGCGCGTCCCGAGCATCTCGCCCGGGCCGCGCAGCTCCAGGTCCTTTTCAGCGATGACGAAGCCGTCGTTGGTTTCGCGCATGATTCCCAGGCGTTCGCGGCCGATCTGCGACAGCGGCGGGTGATACAGCAGCACGCAGTGGCTCACCGCGCTGCCCCTGCCTACCCGGCCGCGCAACTGGTGCAGTTGGGCAAGGCCCAGGCGTTCAGGGTTCTCGATGATCATCAGGCTGGCGTTGGGGACGTCCACACCCACTTCGATCACCGTGGTTGCGACCAGCAGTTGCAGGTCGCCTTGCTTGAATTCGGCCATCACCGCGGCCTTTTCCGCGGGTTTCATGCGCCCGTGGATCAGGCCCACGCGCAGTTCCCCCAAGGCGCTGCCCAGCTCCTCGTAGGTGCTCTCGGCTGCCTGGCAGGTAAGTTCTTCGGACTCTTCGATCAGGGTGCAGACCCAATAGGCTTGGCGCCCTTCGGCGCAAGCGGCGCGCACCCGCTCGACCACTTCGAAACGCCGGCTGTCGGCCACCAGCACGGTATTTACCGGCGTGCGCCCTGGCGGTAATTCGTCGAGCACCGAGGTGTCGAGGTCGGCATAGGCGCTCATCGCCAGCGTGCGCGGGATCGGGGTGGCGGTCATGATCAGCTGGTGCGGGCACAGTTCGCCTGCGACACCCTTCTTGCGCAGGGCCAGACGTTGTTGCACACCAAAACGGTGCTGTTCGTCGATGATCGCCAGGGCCAGGTGCTTGAATTGCACTTCTTCCTGGAACAACGCGTGGGTACCCACCACCATCGGCGCACCGTTGGCGATCTGTTCCAGGGCGCTGGCGCGGGCCTTGCCCTTGAGCTTGCCGGCCAGCCAGGCGACTTCCAGGCCCAGCGGCTCCAGCCAGCGCTTGAAGGTGATGTAGTGCTGCTCGGCGAGAATCTCGGTGGGCGCCATCAGCGCCACCTGGTAGCCGGCCTCCAGTGCCTGCAGCGCCGCCAGTGCGGCAACTACGGTCTTGCCGGCGCCGACATCACCCTGTACCAGGCGCATCATCGGCTCGGCCTGGCTCAGGTCGTAGGCGATTTCATCGGCTACCCGCTGCTGTGCGCCCGTCGGCTTGAAGCCCAGGTTGGCCAGGTATTGCAACTGCAGGCGCTTGGCCTTGGGCAGAACCGGTGCGCGCAAGCTGCGCAGGCTTTCACGCAGGCGCTGTTGCGACAGCTGGTGGGTGAGCAGCTCTTCGAAGGCAAGGCGGTGCTGGGCCCAGTGCTGGCCTTCGGCGAGCTCATCAAGGTCGGCATCGGCCGGCGGGTTGTGCAGGTAGCGGATGGCATCGTCCAGCGGTGCCAGGTGGTAGTCCCGGGCCAGTTCGTCCGGCAACCAATCCGGCAGGCTGCGTGGGCCAAGCATACCCAAGCTTTGCTGGCAGAGCAGGCGCAGGCGCTGCTGGGTGAGGCCTTCGGTAGACGGGTAGATCGGCGTCAGGGTCTGCTCTACCGGCGGTGGCGGCTCGTCGCCATTGAGTGCACGGTACTCCGGATGGTAGATCTCCAGGCCCGAGGCGCCGGGGCGGGCCTCGCCATAGCAGCGCAGGTGGGTACCGCGCTTGAGGCCTTCCTTTTGCGCATTGCTGAAGTGATAGAAGCGCAGGCTGAGCACGCCGCTGCCATCACCCAGGCGCACTACAAGGCTGCGGCGTTTGCCCATGGTCACATCGGCGCCACTGACCACCCCTTCGATCACGGCGTCCTGGCCGGGGCGCAGGGCACCGATAGGCACCACCCGGGTGCGGTCCTGGTAACGCAGCGGCAGGTGGAACAACACGTCCTGCAGGTTTTCCAGGCCCACCTTGGCGAGCTTCTGCGCCATGGCTTCGCCTACGCCCTTGAGCGCGGTGACAGAGACCTTCGACAGCTCAGTCATGACTCAGGCCGGTTGTTCCACAGCGGGCTTGGCTACCGAGCAGAGGCGAATCGAGTCGGCAAGGATCTCGATGGCCTTGGGCCGCGGGAAGCTTGCGCGCCAGGCGATGGCTACAGTGCGGAACGGTGCCGGTGCGGTGAGCGGCCGCACCTCGATGACCCCTGGTGCGTAGTGGTGGCTGTGCACCGCCGAAAGCGGCAGGATCGACACGCCCAGGCCCGAAGCGACCATGTGGCGGATGGTTTCCAGCGAGCTGGACTCCACCGTGGTGTGCTTGGCGCCTTCGCCCCCCTTGTTCAGCGTCGGGCAGGCCTCCAGAACCTGGTCGCGGAAGCAGTGGCCCTCGCCGAGCAGCAGCAGGCTCTTGTCGTTGAGCATGGCGGTGTCGATGGTTTTTTTCGCCGTCCAAGGGTGGTCGGCGGGCATCAGGGCACAGAATGGCTCATCGTACAGTGGCAGCGTCAGCACGTCGGCTTCGTTGAACGGCAGGGCGATGATCACTGCGTCGAGTTCACCGTTGCGCAGTTTTTCGCGCAGCACGTGGGTGAAGTTCTCTTCGATGTACAGGGGCATCTGCGGTGCCACGCGGTGCAGCTGCGGGATCAGGTGCGGGAAGAGGTAAGGGCCGACGGTATAGATCGCACCGACCTTGAGCGGGGCGGTGAGCTGGTTCTTGCCGGCCTGGGCCAGTTCGCGGATGCCCTGCGCCTGCTCCAGTACCTTCTGTGCTTGGGCGACGATGCTTTCACCGACTGGCGTCAGTCGCACCGCGCTCTTGCTGCGCTCGAAGATCAGCACGCCAAGCTCGTCCTCAAGTTTTTTGACACCGACGGACAGAGTGGGCTGGCTGACATGGCAACGCTCGGCGGCGTGGCCGAAGTGCTGTTCCTGGGCAAGAGTGACGATGTAGCGTAGTTCTGTGAGGGTCATAACGTGCGTCCATGAAGTTGCGAGGCCAGCATAGCGGCTGCAATCGATAGACGCACGTTATCAGACTTGCCGATTTGTGACAGAAACAAAAGTCTCAGCGACGGTCCAGCGAGTAGACGAACGGTGCTACGACTTCAATCGTGCCATTGTTCAGCAATTCCGCAGGCGGCTTGGGCACTTTGCCGGCCCGGCGGATCATTTCCAGGGTTGCCCGGTCCAGTGCTGCGCTGCCCGAACCTCCTGCCATGGAGTACGAGACCACTTTGCCTTCAGCATCGACCACGAAGCGCAGGCGGTTGATGCCCTGAAGGCCCCGGCGACGTGCGTCCTCCGGGTAGCGCTTGTACTTCGCCAGGTGGCGCAGCAGATCACTCTGCCACGTAGGCAACGCTTTGCTGTTCGCTGCAATACTTGGTGCCGGTGCCGCCGACTTCTGCGGTGGCGTGTTGGTTGGTGGGGTGTCCACGACCTGTTCTTTGGCCGGTGGCTCATCCTTCGGCGGCTCAGGCTTTTTCTCAGGCTTCGGCGGTTGAGGCTTGGGTTTGGGCTTGGGCGGCTTGGCGATGGCGATCTTTGGTTTGGGCGCTTCAGCCACCTTGGGCAACGGCGGCTCTTCGACCGGTGCCGGCGGCTGTGGAGCGGCCTTCGGTGGTGGTGGCGGTGCGGGCTCGGGCAGCGGTGCCAGTTCAACCATCATGGCTGCCGGGGGCAGCTCGACGGCCTGGGGCACCGACCAGTTGAGCGTGAGCAGCACAGCGACGGCATGGACACCCAGCACAAGTGCCAGGCTGCCGCTGTAACGCGCCAGATTGTGCCGCGTCTTCGTCATTTCTTGGCTGCCGTCTCGAGACCTACCAGACCGACTTTGAGGTAGCCGGCCGCGCGCATGTTGTTCATCACTTCCATCAGGTCACCGTAATCCACGCCTTTGTCGGCCTGGAAGAAGATGGTGGTTTCCTTGTCGCCCTTGGTCTTGGCGTCGAGCATCGGGCCAAGCTGGCTGGGTGCAGGCACCTGATCGTCACCGACATACAGCTTCTGGTCGGCCTTGACGCTGACGAACACCGGTTTTTCCGGCCTCGGTGCCGGCTTGGCAGTCGAAGCCGGCAGGTCGACCTTGATGTCGACCGTGGCCAGGGGCGCGGCCACCATGAAGATGATCAGCAGTACCAGCATCACGTCGATGAACGGCGTGACGTTGATTTCGTGGTTTTCGGCGAGGTCGTCGCCACCTTCGTTGAGATGCAGGCCCATGGCTTACCCCACTTTCACCATGTGCGGGGCGACGCGCTCGCCACCCTGGTGGTCCAGGTCACGGCTGACCAGCAGCAGAACCTGCGCCGAAGCATCGGAAACCTGAGCTTTGTAGCCGGCGATGGAGCGGGCGAAGACGTTGTAGATAACTACGGCCGGGATCGCTGCGACCAGGCCCAGGGCGGTGGCCAGCAGGGCTTCGGCGATACCGGGGGCAACGACGGCCAGGTTGGTGGTCTGGGTTTTGGCGATGCCGATGAAGCTGTTCATGATGCCCCACACGGTACCGAACAGGCCGACGAACGGCGCGGTGGACCCGATGGTGGCGAGCACGCCGGTGCCGCTGCTCATGTTGCGTCCGCTGGCATGCACCAGACGCTCCAGGCGGAAGCTCACGCGTTCCTTGATGCCCTCTTTTTCACGGGCGTTTGCAGACAGGCGCATTTCTTCCAAAGCATCGTGGACCAGCGTGTGGGCCAGGGTGCCTTCCTTGTTGGAGACTTCGCTGGCCTCCTTGAGGCTGGCAGACTTCTTCAGCTGTGCGATTTCGCCGCGCAGGCGACGCTTGGCGCCCATCAGCTCGAAGCCCTTGGCGATCCAGATGGTCCAGGTGATGATCGAGGCAATGGCCAGACCGATCATGACCGCTTTCACAACAACGTCGGCGTTCTTGTACATGCCCCATGGGGACAGGTCATGGGCCATGCCCAGCGAAGTGTTCTCGACCACGGCTTCGGTGCTTGGGGCCGCTGCCGCCGGCGCATCGACCGGCGTTGCGACCTGAGCGTCGCCAGCAGGTGCCTGGCCTTCGGCGGCAGGGGTGGCCGGCGCGCTTGCAGCTGCAGGGGTACTGACGTTGGTATTGGGCTCATCGGCCATGGCTACTGGGGCCAGCACCAGGCTGAACATCAGCGCGGCAATGGCGCGCCAGGCGCGTGACGGGGTTGGCGAAGCGGAAGTGTGAGTACGTGTCATGCTGGCCGGACCTGATGAAGAAAAAAGTGTGCGTTCTCCAAGGCCTCGAGATAGGCCGAGAACAGATAGGGGTGCCATTATTGCAAGTAATTCTTGTTAACAAAAGTAATCTCGTTGCTTTTTTCGCCCATGGTCTAGCCGCCTATCGTGTAATCCGGCTAGCCTGATCCTTTGGTCTAGGGAGTTAAGTGATGTCAGACCGTTCCGTATTGATCGTAGGTTGTGGTGATGTCGGCGGCCGGCTGGCTCGCCAATTGCTCGCCCGTGGCTGGCAGGTAAGCGGCCTGCGCCGTTCGGTCGAACACCTGCCACAGGGTGTTGTACCGATCGCTGCCGACCTGTCCGATTCGGGCATGCCCCACGCTTGGCCGCAGCATTCGCCGGATTATCTGGTGTATTGCGTAGCCGCCAGCCAGCACGATGAGGCGGGTTATCAAAGCGCTTACGTTGAAGGCTTGCGTCACGTGCTGGGTTGGCTGGCCGAGCGCGGGCAGCGCCCGCGCCGCCTGCTGTTCGTGTCCAGCAGCAGTGTTTTTGCACAAAAGGATGGGGAGTGGATCGATGAGACCGCACCTACCGAGCCGCAAGGCTATTCGGGGCGTGTGATGCTGGAGGCTGAGCGGCTGGCCCTGGCCAGCGGCATGCCGGCAACCATCGTGCGCCTGACAGGGATCTATGGCCCAGGGCGTGAGTGGCTCCTCAGCCAGGTGCGTCAGGGCTATCGGGTGGCGACCGAGCCGCCGCTGTATGGCAACCGTATTCATGCCGAGGATGCCGCAAGCCTGCTGGCGTTCCTGCTGCAGGCCGATGCCGATGGTGTGGCGTTGGACGATTGCTATATAGGCGTTGACGACGACCCTGCGCCGCTGGCCGATGTGGTTGGCTGGTTGCGAGCGTACATGGGCGTGACCGAATGGTCCGACGAGCAGCGGGTGCGCCGCACTGGCAGCAAGCGCTGCAGCAATGCCCGGGTGCGGGCATTGGGTTGGGTACCGGAGTATCCGAGTTACAAGGAAGGGTACGCGGCGATCCTGAAAGGTGAAGGCTGAAGCCTGCTGTGTTGCTGCTGGCCCTATCGCCGACAAGCCGGCGATAGGGCCAGTGAAGCCTTACGGGGCTTGAGTCAGTCCTTCTCCAGCACCCACTGGCGAGTACCGGCTGCCAGTTGAGGGATTTCATCGGGCTGGGCACGGTTGAGCGCCTGGAAGATCTCCAGCTTGTCGCCATCGCGCTTGAAGATGAATGGCGCGCCACGTTGGTTGCGCTCAAGCCAAAGGCTGTCGTTGCTGCCCCCCATGCTGGCGCAATCGCCGGCCAGGCACAGCGCATAGCGGTCCGGGCCGGGCAGGCCGGTTACGCCGCCGTTATCAGCGAAACGGACGACGCCACCTTTGCCCTGGCCTTCGACAATCTTCCAGTCCCCGCCCAGATATGCCTGGTACAGTGCTTTCTCGAAGCTGCTACCCAAGGGTGCACCGGGCTGTGTGGCGCGGACGAAACTGCGTTCGGCACCGGATGTGTCCGTGGCTTTCAGCTCGGCGCCGTCCAGCGCCAGCTGTTCGGTCTGGCCGCCCGGGAAGTTGGCTTGCCATTGCTTGTCGGTGGCGCTCAATTGACCGTCGGCGGCCTCGAAACCATTGCTGTAGCTGGCCTGCTGGCTGGCTACATCGAGTTTCCACTCGAAGATGGGGCCGTGTTCATTGAGGGCCTGACGCAGGCTGCCACCTTTGACGGCGGCGTTGATGGCGTCCTGGTTGATCCAGGTACCATTGAAGTCTTCGGGTTTGTGGCTGGCGCAGCCGCTCAGAAGCAGGGCTGCCAGCGCGAGGGGCAGTGCTTGACGCATGGTAGGTTAACCTTGAACTGAAAGGTGACGGGCAAGGCGCCCGTCACCTGCGGCATCAATCGATGACCAGGATGGCGTCCATTTCTACCTGGGCGCCTTTTGGCAGCGCGGCAACGCCAATGGCTGCACGGGCTGGATACGGCTGCTCGAAGTAGCGGCCCATGACTTCGTTGACCTTGGCGAAGTGGCTCAGGTCGGTGAGGAAGATGTTCAGCTTGACGATGTCCTTGAACGAACCGCCCGCGGCTTCGGCAACGGCCTTGAGGTTCTCGAAGACCTGTACGGTCTGGGCTTCGAAGCCCTCAACCAGTTCCATGGTGTTCGGGTCCAGCGGGATCTGGCCCGACATGTAAACGGTGTTGCCGGCCTTGATCGCTTGCGAGTAGGTACCGATGGCGGCAGGGGCCTTGTCGCTGTTGATGACGGTCTTGCTCATGATGACTCCTTGCGGTTGGCGGACTACGCACGCATGCGGGTGATGCGGACCACGCCGGTCAGCGTACGCAGCTTCTTGATCACACGAGCCAGGTGCACGCGGTCGTGCACGCTGACCACCAGTTGGACAACGCTGATGCGGCCGTCGCGTTCGTCCATGCTGATCTTCTCGATGTTGCCGTCTGCGGCATTGACGCTGCTGGCCAGCAGGGCAATCAGGCCGCGCTGGTGTTCCAGCTCGACACGCAACTCGACATTGAATTCGCCGGTGATGTCCTTGGCCCAGGAAAGCTGTACGCACTTCTCCGGGTTATGGCGGATTTCACTGATGTTGCGGCAGTTCTCCAGGTGCACGACCATGCCCTTGCCTGCCGACAGGTGGCCGACAATCGGGTCGCCCGGAATGGGCGTGCAGCACTTGGCGTAGCTCAATACCAGGCCTTCGGTGCCGCGGATCGCCAGTGGGCCCTCCGGTGCTGGCAGCGGTTCGCCTTCGGCTGACAGCAGGCGGCGGGCCACCACATAGGCCATGCGGTTGCCCAGGCCAATGTCTTCGAGCAGGTCCTCGATCAGCTCCAGGCGGTACTCGGCGAGAATTGCGTTGATACGCTCCTGAGGGATTTGCTCCAGGCTGCTGTCGAAACCGGTCAGCACCTTGTTCAGCAGGCGCTCGCCAAGGTTGATCGACTCGGAACGTCGCTGCTGCTTGAGTGCGTGGCGGATGTGCGTACGGGCCTTGCCGGTGACCACGAAGTTGAGCCAGGCCGGGTTGGGCCGCGCGCCCGGGGCGCTGACGATCTCGACCGTCGAACCGCTCTGCAGCGGCTCGGACAGTGGCGCCAGGCGCCGGTTGATGCGGCAGGCGATGCAGCTATTGCCCACATCGGTATGCACTGCATAGGCGAAATCGACGGCGGTGGAGCCTTTGGGCAGCTCCATGATCCTGCCTTTGGGCGTGAAGACATAGACCTCGTCAGGGAACAGGTCGATCTTCACGCTCTCGATGAATTCCAGCGAGTTGCCGGCACGCTGCTGCAGTTCGAGGATGCCCTTGACCCACTGGCGAGCGCGCGCATGGTTGCCTTTGGGCTGCTCGTCGTCGTTGGACTTGTACAGCCAGTGTGCGGCGATGCCATTGTTGGCCATCTCTTCCATTTCGCGGGTGCGGATCTGGATTTCGATGGGCACGCCGTGCATGCCGAACAGCGTGGTGTGCAACGACTGATAGCCGTTGGCCTTGGGGATCGCAATGTAGTCCTTGAAGCGCCCGGGCAGCGGCTTGTACAGGTTGTGCACGGCGCCGAGCACGCGGTAGCAGGTGTCGACCTTGTCGACGATGATGCGGAAGGCGTACACGTCCATGATCTCGGTGAAGGCGCGGCGCTTGCCGCGCATCTTCTTGTAGATGCCATAGAGGTGTTTCTGCCGGCCGCTGACCTCGCCTTGAATACCATCGGCAGCCAGGCAGTTGGCCAGCGAGTGTTCGATCTTGGCGACGATCTCTTTGCGGTTGCCGCGTGCGCTCTTGACCGCCCGGTGGATCAGCGACGAGCGCATCGGGTGCATGGCCTTGAAGCCGAGGTCTTCAAACTCTACGCGCACAGTGTGCATGCCCAGCCGGTTGGCGATGGGCGCGTAGATTTCCAGGGTTTCCTTGGCGATGCGTCGGCGTTTTTCGCCAGACAGCACTTCCAGGGTGCGCATGTTGTGCAGGCGGTCAGCCAGCTTGACCAGGATCACGCGGATATCGCGGGCCATGGCCATGGCCATCTTCTGGAAGTTTTCAGCCTGCGCTTCGGCCTTGGTCTCGAAGTTCATCTGGGTCAGTTTGCTGACCCCATCGACCAGCTCGGCAACCGTTTCGCCAAACTGCTGGCTGAGGGCTTCCTTGGCGATGCCGGTGTCTTCGATCACATCGTGCAGCATGGCCGCCATCAGGCTCTGATGGTCCATGTGCATGTCGGCGAGGATGCTGGCCACGGCCAACGGATGGGTCACATAGGGCTCGCCGCTGCGGCGGCGTTGCCCATCGTGTGCCTGTTCGGCGTAGAAATAGGCCCGGCGAACCAGGTTGACCTGTTCGGGGCCCAGGTAGGTCGACAGCCGTTCGGCTAAGGCTTCTATGCCCGGCATGGTTTCACCTCTTGCCGAGGAAGAGGGCCTTGTGCCGCGCGACGTCGACCAGGCATGGATCAGACAGCCTCGTTGGACTCGTCCTCGAACGCGGCGAAGACCGGATCCTCGGTGACGATCTCTTCAGCGGCAATGAATTCGTTGGTGACGATGCCTTCTGCGATTTCACGCAGGGCAACGACGGTTGGCTTGTCGTTTTCCCACGCTACGCGTGGCTCTTTGCCGCCGGTAGCCAGCTGACGGGCGCGCTTGGTCGAGAGCATGACCAGCTCAAAACGGTTATCCACGTGTTCCAGGCAGTCTTCAACAGTTACGCGGGCCATGGTCTTCCTCAGTAGCAAATGCGATGGGCGTGCAGCCCAATATGGGCAGGCGGACTCGATAGTTTAAAAAATCACCAGCCAATAGGGAAGCGCTGTTTTGCCGTATACCCCATCAGGCCTGCATCCCTCACCCTGTGGACGCGGGCTTGCCGGGGTGCCGAACCGCTGCGAAAGGGCCGCGACAGACGCCTTCATCTTGTATCTCACAACATCGCGCCGCGCAACCTTGGGGTCAGCTCTTCGAACAATGTCTGCACCGAGCGCAAGGCCCGGCAATCGGGCCGGGTCAGCAGCCACAGTTGGGTGTCGCAACCGGCCAGCGGTCCGCTCAGCGCCTCGACGCCAGGTAGCGCATGGACCATGTAGTCGGGCAGCGCCGCAACACCCAGCCCCGTGCTTACCAGCTGTGCAATGGTCGACATGCTGCTGCACTGGTAGCGCGGGCTCAGCCCGGGGTACTGCTGATTACGCCAGACCACCGTGGGGTGGTCCTGCATGGAGTCGTCCGGTGCTATCCATGGCACGCTGTTGTGGGACTCGCTCAGGCGCTCGCGCCATTGCGGCTGGCCGCAGATCACATAGGACGTCGAACCCAGGCAACGGCCGACCAGATGCTCGGGCGGGGTATTGGTCAGGCGCAGGGCGATGTCGGCATCGCGCCTGCTGAGGTTGGCGAAGGTGTTGGACGTGCCCATCTCCAGCGACAGTGCCGGGTAATTGGGCATGAACTCGGCCAGTGCCGGCAGTAGCAGGCTGTGCATCACCGCCTCTGTGCACGTCAGACGAACGGTACCGCTCACCACTTGCTCGCCACTGGTCATGGCGATGCGCGCAGCATCCAGAGCCTGCTCGGCACGTTCGGCCTGCTCGGCCAGGGCCTGGGCGGTGTCGGTCGGCAGGTAGCCTTTGCGGCTCTTGACGAACAGTGCGGTGCCCAGTGCCGACTCAAGCCGGCGAATCGAACGGAACACGGTCGAAACATCGACCTTGAGCAGTTCGGCGGCCTTGGCCAGTGAGCGCCCGCGCTCCAGGGCCAGCACCAGGGAGAGGTCGGCGTGGGTGATCTGATATTGCATTGGTGCACGCTCTACTTGCCGAAATGCCAATGTCTGTTGCGTTGAGGCCATTTTATAGTGGAACTGCCCCCGGGAATCAATGCGCCCGGTCGGGTAACCAATCCCCACGATGGGAAAGTTAAAAAAACAACAGCTGCAACCATCGTCGCCCGTGAGGCGCCAGCCGTATCCCCACATCGCCGCAGCACATCAAAGGATGTACACCATGACGTCGGTCACCCCGTGCGCCAGTTCTTCCAGCGAGATGAAAGACTTCCTCCAGGCCCATCCGGACACTCAGTACGTCGATCTGCTGATCTCCGACATGAATGGCGTGGTACGCGGCAAGCGCATCGAGCGGTCCAGCCTGCACAAGGTGTACGAAAAGGGGATCAACCTGCCGGCATCGTTGTTCGCCCTGGATATCAATGGCTCGACCGTTGAAAGCACAGGGCTTGGGCTGGACATCGGCGATGCCGACCGGATCTGCTACCCGATCCCCGGCACGCTCTGCAACGAACCCTGGCAGAAGCGCCCGACTGCCCAGTTGCTGATGACCATGCACGAGCTCGAGGGCGAGCCGTTCTTCGCCGACCCGCGCGAAGTGCTGCGCCAGGTGGTGAGCAAGTTCGATGACCTGGGCCTGGACATCTGTGCCGCGTTCGAGCTGGAGTTCTACCTGATCGACCAGGACAACCTCAACGGTCGTCCGCAGCCGCCGCGCTCACCCACTTCGGGTAAGCGTCCGCAGTCGACACAGGTCTACCTCATCGACGATCTCGACGAATATGTCGACTGCCTGCAGGACATGCTGGAAGCAGCCAAGGAGCAGGGCCTGCCGGCCGATGCCATCGTCAAGGAAAGCGCGCCGGCGCAGTTCGAAGTCAACCTGCACCACGTTGCCGATCCACTGAAGGCATGCGACTACGCGATCCTGCTCAAGCGCCTGGTCAAGAACGTCGCCTACGACCATGAAATGGACACCACGTTCATGGCCAAGCCTTACCCGGGCCAGGCGGGCAACGGTCTGCACGTGCACATTTCGCTGCTCGACAAGAAAACCGGCAAGAACATCTTTGCCCATGAAGACCCATTGCACAGCGACGCTCTGCGCCATGCCATTGGTGGCGTGCTTGAGACCATGCCGGCGTCGATGGCCTTCCTGTGCCCGAACGTCAACTCCTACCGCCGGTTCGGCGCGCAGTTCTACGTGCCGAACGCGCCGAGCTGGGGCCTGGACAACCGTACCGTGGCTGTCCGCGTACCGACTGACAGCAGCGAAAACGTGCGCATCGAACACCGCGTGGCCGGTGCCGATGCCAACCCCTACCTGATGCTCGCGGCGATCCTCGCTGGTATCCACCACGGCTTGACCAGCAAGGTTGAGCCTGGTGCGCCGATCGAGGGCAATTCGTACGAGCAGCTGGAGCAAAGCCTGCCGAACAACCTGCGTGATGCCCTGCGCGCGCTGGATGACAGCGAAGTCCTCAACCAATACATAAGCCCGGACTACATCGATATCTTCGTGGCCTGCAAGGAAAGTGAGCTGGCCGAGTTCGAAGTATCGATCTCCGACCTCGAGTACAACTGGTACCTGCACACGGTGTAAGCCCATGAGCGCATTTGCGGTCCCCTTGATCGGTGTCAGCGCCTGCCGTCAGCAGGTAGGGAAGAACTCGTCGCACACGGTGGGCGACAAGTATGTCGAGGCGGCCGGCTTTGCCGGGCTCCCGCTGATCCTGCCGGCCCGCGACGGAGGCAGCGACACGCAGGCGTTACTGGCACGGCTCGATGGCATTCTTTTTACCGGTTCGCCTTCAAATGTCGAGCCGCATCATTACAATGGCGCCCCCAGCGCGGAAGGTACCCGGCACGATCTTGCACGTGACCGCCTGACCTTGCCGCTGTTGCAGGCGGCCATTGCCGCCGGCGTGCCGGTGTTCTGTATCTGTCGTGGTTTCCAGGAATTGAACGTGGCCCTCGGCGGCAGCTTGCACCAGCGCGTGCACGAGCTGCCGGGCTACCTGGACCACCGTGAACCTGAGGACGCACCCCTGGAGGTGCAATACGGCCCTCGTCATCCTGTCGGCATTACGCCTGGCGGGGTATTCGAGCGCCTGGGCCTGGCCGCGCAGTTCGAGGTCAACTCGCTGCACAGTCAGGGCATCGACCGCCTGGCCCCGGGCCTGCGCGTCGAGGCACAGGCCCCGGATGGCCTGATCGAAGCGGTGTCGATGCCTGACGCGCCTGGCTTTGTGCTTGGCGTGCAGTGGCACCCGGAATGGCGTTTTGCCGAAAACCCGGTCTCCAGGCGCCTGTTCCAGGCGTTCCGCGAGGCCTGCATTGCCCATGCTGCACGGTAGGGTCGTTACCCGAAGGTCTTGGATGACTGATACCGATACGCAAGCTTTCAATGAGTGAAAGCGCCTTGTTCGCAGGGCCTGTGACAACAATTCCAATAGTTACGGCAAATACTCATGAGCAATTACACAGAAGCTGGCCGCCCACCCGATGTTGCCGATTCAGGCAGCACTCAGCGCAGCAAAGGCTTGGCAAAAGGCCGTCTTGGCCTGTTGGCCAGCGTGGTGCTGGGCATTTCCACAATCGCCCCGGTCTATACCCTGACTGGGGCACTTGGCCCCACCGTGCGGGAGGTCGGCGAGCACCTTCCGGCCGTCTTCATCGTCGGCTTCCTGCCCATGCTGCTGGTCGCCCTTGGCTACCGTGAGCTGAACGCGGCGGAGCCCGACAGCGGTACTTCCTTTACCTGGTCGGCCCGTGCCTTCGGCCCGATGATCGGCTGGATCGGTGGCTGGGGGCTGGTCGTTGCCACCACCATCGTGTTGTCCAACCTGGCCGGGGTGGCCGTTGATTTCTTTTATCTGTTCCTGGCTCAGGTCACCGGTAACCAGGCGTTGGCTGCCTTGGCGGATAACCTGCTGATCAACATCACTACCTGTTGCGTGTTCATCGCCATGGCGGTGTGGATCTGTTGTCGCGGCATGGCCACCACC
This sequence comes from Lelliottia jeotgali, assembly GCF_977070485.1. Classification (NCBI taxonomy): domain Bacteria; kingdom Pseudomonadati; phylum Pseudomonadota; class Gammaproteobacteria; order Enterobacterales; family Enterobacteriaceae; genus Lelliottia; species Lelliottia jeotgali. The sequence goes on along the minus strand of NZ_CDRVFO010000006.1, from coordinate 48,997 downwards.
ATGACCGTGCAATATGGTTTGGTGGCCTTGCAACTGCTGGTGCTGATCGGCTTTGCCTTCGCCGCCTTCAGTGAGACCACCGCGCCAGCGCCGCTGGAGTTCGACCTGGCCTGGTTCAACCCCTTCGGCGTGGAGTCGTTCTCGGCCTTTGCTGCTGGCCTGTCGTTGTCGATCTTCATCTTTTGGGGGTGGGACGTGTGCCTGACCGTAAGTGAAGAATCGATCGGCAGCGACGAGGTGCCGGGCAAAGCGGCGACCTGGACCGTGCTGCTGATTCTTGGTCTGTACCTGCTCACCGCCATCGCCACCCTGCAATTCGCGGGTATCAGCGAGCAAGGACTGGGGCTGAACAACCCGCGTATCCAGGAGAACGTCTTTGCCCACCTGGCTGGGCCAGTCATGGGGCCGCTGGCTATCCTGATGTCCATCGCCGTGCTGGCCAGCACCGCCGCTTCGCTGCAGTCGACCTTCGTCTCGCCGGCGCGCACGCTGCTTGCCATGGGTTACTACGGTGCGGTGCCAGAGCGCTTCGCCAAGGTTTGCCCGCGTTCGCAGACGCCACGTTACGCAACCATCTGTGCCGGCGTTGCCGCGGGCCTGTTCTATGTGACCATGCGTACCCTAAGCGAAAACGTGCTGGCGGACACCATCACCGCCCTGGGCATGATGATCTGCTTCTACTATTCGCTGACCGCGTTTGCCTGCGTGTGGTATTTCCGCCACAGCCTGTTCGACAGCCTGCGCCACTTCTGCATGCGTGGCCTGTGCCCCCTGCTGGGTGGTGTGATCCTGTCGGTGATCTTCGTGCGCACCGCCATCGACAGCGCGTCGCCGGATTTCGGCAGTGGCTCGCATGTGGCTGGCGTGGGGTTGGTGTTCGTGATTGCGGCGATCATTTCGGCACTGGGGATAGTGCTGATGATGCTGTCGCGGATGCGCGCGCCGGCTTACTTCCTGGGCGCTACCCTGCGACAGCAGGCGACCCTGCAGCTGCAGGAATAATGCTGGGGGGGCGCTTTGCGCCCCAACCCCGCCGGAGCGGCCTTGTGTCGCGAAAGGGCCGCAAAGCGGCCCCAACTATCTCTATCTTCAGCCGATCAACTGCTTGAGCAATACCCCGTGCCGCTCCTGCTGCTTGCTCAGCAGCAAACGGTTCGAGCGGAACACGGCCTTCAACTCCTCCAGCGCCACATCGAAGTCATCGTTGATGATGACGTACTCGTACTCGTCGTAATGCTGCATCTCGCTGACGGCCTCTTTCATGCGGCCGGCAATGATCTCATCGCTGTCCTGCCCGCGCCCGTCCAGGCGCTGGCGCAGCGCCTCCAGGTTCGGCGGCAGGATGAAGATCGAACGGGCTTCGGGCATCAGCTCGCGCACCTGACGGGCGCCTTGCCAGTCGATTTCCAGAATCAGGTCATCGCCCCGGTCCAGCACTTGCTGCAGCGTGCTACGCGAGGTGCCGTAGAAGTTGCCGAACACTTCGGCGTGTTCAAGGAAGTCGTTCTTGTCGATCAGCGCCTTGAATTCGTCATGGCTGACGAAGTGGTAGTTGACGCCGTGCTCCTCGCCCGGGCGCTTGCCGCGCGTGGTGTGCGAGACAGAAACGCTGACGCGTTGGTCGTCCTTGATCAGGGCGTTGACCAGGCTGGTCTTGCCGGCACCTGACGGGGCCGAGACGATATATAGGGTGCCGCTGCTGTGGTTCATGGTAGGGGTGGCCTTACTCGATGTTCTGTACTTGTTCACGCATCTGTTCGATCAGTACCTTCAAGTTGACCGCCGCTTGCGTGCTACGCGGGTCGAAGGCCTTGGAGCCCAGGGTATTGGCCTCGCGGTTGAGCTCCTGCATGAGGAAGTCCAGGCGCCGGCCGGCGGCCCCCCCGGACTTGAGCACCCGGCGTACTTCAGTAACGTGTGTGCTGAGGCGGTCCAGCTCCTCTGCAACGTCGCTCTTTTGTGCCAGCAACACCATCTCCTGCTCAAGCCGTTGCGGGTCTAGCTCAGCCTTGAGGTCGCCGAAGCGGTCGATGATCTTTTGCCTTTGTGCTGCCAGCATCTGCGGTACAAGGGCACGCAGGGTGGTGACCTCGGTAGCCATGCTGTCCAGCCGCTCGTTGATCAGGCGTGCCAGCTCCTGGCCTTCGCGCAGGCGCCCGGCCTTCAGTTCGGCCAGGGCCTCATCGAACAGTGCCACGGCTTCGGCATTGAGCGCCTGAGGATCGCTGGCGTCGGCCACCAGCACACCCGGCCAGGACAACACTTCCAGCGGGTTGAGCGGTGCCGGCTGTTTGATCAGGCCGGCCACTTCTTCGGCGGCCGCAACCAGTTGCGCCGCACGCTCGCGGTCGACCTTCAGTGGTTTGCCGTTGCTGTCTTCGTGCAGGCGCAAGGTGCATTCTACCTTGCCGCGTGACAGCCCTTGGCGCAGCCCCTCACGCACAGCCCCTTCCAGGTCGCGCAGAGCGTCGGGCAGGCGCAGGTGAGGTTCAAGGTAGCGGTGGTTGACCGAGCGCAGTTCCCAGACCAGGGTGCCTTGGCTGCCTGCGCGCTCGACACGAGCAAAAGCGGTCATGCTGTGCACCATGGGGAGTACCTCGCGTAGATGATGTGAACGGGAAAGCCTTTCGGCTGCAAGGCGCAGGATTGTAGCGCAGTGCGCCCTTGGCGCCCAATCCGCCCATGTTACAGAGCCCTCATCGGCCGGTGGGAAAAGGCGACAGGCTGTGCGCGGCGCGACGATAAGCATGTCCTCACTGGGCTACGGGCTTTATAATGCCGGGCAGATTCAAAGTCCCAGTACAGGTATCCCAGATGAAACGTCCAAGTGGTCGCGCCGCCGATCAGCTCCGCTCGATCCGCATCACCCGCAACTACACCAAGCACGCCGAAGGGTCGGTACTGGTCGAGTTCGGTGACACCAAGGTCATCTGCACGGTCAGCGTTGAAAACGGTGTGCCGCGCTTCCTCAAAGGCCAGGGCCAAGGCTGGCTGACCGCCGAGTACGGCATGCTGCCGCGCTCCACCGGTGAGCGTAACCAGCGTGAAGCCAGCCGTGGCAAGCAGGGTGGTCGCACCCTGGAAATCCAGCGCCTGATCGGCCGCTCGCTGCGCGCAGCGCTGGACATGAGCAAGCTGGGTGACATCACTTTGTACGTCGACTGCGATGTGATCCAGGCCGATGGCGGCACCCGCACCGCGTCGATCACCGGCGCCATGGTCGCCTTGGTCGATGCCTTGGCAGTGATCAAGAAACGTGGTGGCCTGAAGGCCGGCAATCCGCTCAAGCACATGATCGCCGCCGTGTCGGTTGGTATGTACCAGGGCGAAGCCGTACTCGACCTGGACTATCTGGAAGACTCCGCTGCCGAGACCGACCTGAACGTGGTCATGACCAGTGCCGGTGGTTTCATCGAAGTGCAGGGCACTGCAGAGGGTGCGCCGTTCCAGCCCGAAGACTTCAACGCCATGCTGGCGCTGGCGCAAAAGGGCATGAACGAGATCTTCGAACTGCAGCAGGTCGCTCTGGCCGACTGATTGATCCTGCAGGTACGAAAAAGCCGACATCGATGTCGGCTTTTTCGTATCTGAACAGTGCTCAGATGGTCAACGTCCAGTCATAGTCGACGATCAGCGGCGCATGCTGCGAGAAGCGCGGCTGACGCGGCAGGCGGGCATTGCGCACGAAGCGGCGCAGGCCCGGGGTGAGGATCTGGTAGTCGAACCGGTAGCCCAGGTTGAGCATCTCGGCCTGCTCGTTGTCCGGCCACCAGCTGTACTGGTCACCTTCACGGCTGACTTCGCGCAGGGCATCCACGTAGCCCATGTCGCCAGTGATCGCATCCATCCAGGCACGCTCAGGCGGCAGGAAGCCTGGCGACTGCTGGCTGTCACGCCAGTTCTTGATGTCGAGCTTCTGCTGCGCCACGTAGAACGAGCCGCAATAGATGTACTCACGACGCTTGCGCCGCTGCTTGTCCAGGTACTTGGCGAAGTCGTCCATCAACTTGAACTTCTGGTTCAAGTCGTCGTCGCCGTTCATGCCCGAAGGCAAGAGCAGGCTGGCAATACTGACTTTGTCGAAATCTGCTTGCAGATAACGCCCGTAGCGGTCGGCTGTCTCGAAGCCCAGGCCGGTGATGACTGCCTTGGGCTGCATGCGCGAGTACAGTGCCACGCCACCTTGGGCGGGTACCTCCGCGTCGCAGGCATAAAGGAAATAGCCATCGAGCTGGAAAGCTGGGTCGTCGAGTTCAAAGGCCGAGGCGCGGGTATCCTGAAGGCAGATGACGTCGGCATTCTGGGCTTGCAACCAGCTGAGCAATCCACGCTCGGCTGCAGCCTGAATGCCATTTACGTTCACACTGATGATCCGCATAAATGGCCCCAAAAATCTCGTGCGTGTATGATACCCGAGCTCAACCCATTTAGCTAAATCCGTGGTGTCCGGGACTTTCCATGCAGCCGTATCAGCGCGACTTCATCCGTTTTGCCATCGATCGCGGCGTTCTGCGCTTCGGTGAATTCACCCTGAAATCGAGGCGTACCAGCCCGTATTTCTTCAATGCCGGCCTGTTCAACACAGGTTCTGCCCTGGCTCAGTTGGGGCGTTGCTATGCGGCGGCCATCGTCGACAGCAAGATCCCGTTCGACGTACTGTTCGGCCCGGCCTACAAGGGTATCCCCCTGGCAGCGGCCACCGCCGTGGCCCTGGCCGAGCAACATCAGCTGGACGTGCCGTGGTGCTTCAACCGCAAGGAAGCCAAGGATCACGGCGAAGGCGGCAGCCTGGTCGGCGCGCCACTGGCCGGTGACGTCCTGATCATCGATGACGTGATCACCGCTGGCACTGCCATCCGCGAGGTCATGCAGATCATCAATGCCCAGCAGGCCAAGGCCGCTGGCGTGCTGATCGCGCTCAACCGCGAAGAGCGCGGCAATGGCGAACTGTCGGCGATCCAGGAAGTGGAGCGTGACTTCGGTATCCCAGTAGTCAGCATCGTTTCGCTGACCCAGGTGCTGGAGTTCCTGGCCGATGATCCGCAGCTCAAGCAGCATCTGCCGGCGGTCGAAGCCTATCGGGCGCAGTACGGGATCTGATTGCGGGTCGGTAATGAAAAAGGCGACCTTTGCGGGTCGCCTTTTTTATCTGCTGCCTTTTACGGCCCTATCGCCAGCGATCAGCGTGGCTTGCGGTTGGTGATCAAGGTGCCCACGCCGCTGTCGGTGAAGATCTCCAGCAGCACCGCATTCGGCACGCGGCCATCGATGATGTGCGAGCTGTTCACGCCACCCTGGACGGCTTCCAGCGCGCACTTGATCTTCGGCAGCATGCCGCCGTAGATGGTGCCGTCGGCGATCAGTTCGTTCACCTGCTCGGTAGTCAGGCCGGTCAGGACCTGGCCTTGCTTGTCCATCAGGCCAGCGATGTTGGTCAGCAGCATCAGCTTCTCGGCTTTCAGTGCTTCGGCCACCTTGCCGGCCACCAGGTCGGCGTTGATGTTGTACGACTCACCGTTGGCGCCCACGCCGATTGGCGCGATCACCGGAATGAAGTCGCCTTTGACCAGCATGTTCAACAGGTCGGTGTTGACGCTGACCACTTCGCCGACGTGGCCGATGTCGATGATTTCCGGTTGGGTCATCTCCGGCGTCTGGCGGCTCACGGTGAGCTTCTTGGCGCGGATCAGCTCTGCGTCCTTGCCGGTCAGGCCGATGGCGCTGCCGCCGTGGCGGTTGATCAGGTTGACGATGTCCTTGTTGACCTGGCCGCCAAGTACCATTTCAACCACGTCCATGGTGGCCGCGTCGGTGACGCGCATGCCGTCGATGAAGTGGCTTTCGATCGACAGGCGCTTGAGCAGGTCGCCGATCTGAGGGCCGCCGCCGTGCACGACCACCGGGTTGATGCCCACGGCCTTCATCAGCACGATGTCACGGGCAAACCCGGTCTTGAGCTCTTCGCTCTCCATCGCGTTGCCGCCGTACTTGATCACCAGGGTCTTGCCGACAAAACGGCGAATGTAAGGCAGTGCTTCGGACAAAACCTCGGCTACATGGGAAGCGGCATCGCGATCGAGGGTCATGCAGGGCTCCTGTAAGGAACAGATAGTCGGTCAGAACGGCAGTTGCAGCTCAGGGGCAACCCGCAGCAACTGGGCGCGGAAAACATCCTTGATACGTTGCAACTCGGCGTCGCTTTCGGCCTCGAAGCGCAGCACCAGCACCGGAGTGGTGTTGGAGGCGCGAACCAGGCCCCAGCCCTGGGCATAGTCGACCCGCACACCGTCGATGGTGGTCAGGCAGGCTTGGCCCCAGTCGGCGTCGCGTTGCAGTGCATCAATGATGCTGAATTTACCCTCGTCGGTCACATCAATATTGATTTCAGGCGTGGAAATATCGTTCGGGAATGCGGCAAACAGGCTTTCGGCGTCCTGGTCGGCCTTGCTGAGGATCTCCAGCAGGCGTGCCGCGCTGTAGATACCGTCGTCGAAACCGTACCAGCGCTCCTTGATGAAGATGTGCCCGCTCATTTCGCCGGCCAGCAAAGAGCCAGTCTGCTTCATCTTCTTCTTGATCAAAGAGTGACCAGTCTTCCACATCAGGGCGCGGCCGCCGTGTTGCTCGATCAGCGGTGTCAGGCGGCGGGTGCATTTTACGTCGAAGATGATCTCAGCCCCCGGGTTACGCGCCAACACGTCCTGAGCGAACAGCATCAGCAGGCGGTCGGGGTAAACGATGCTGCCGGTGTTGGTAACTACCCCAACGCGGTCACCGTCGCCGTCGAAGGCCAGGCCGATATCGGCACCGGTTTCCTTGACCTTGGCGATCAGGTCTTCCAGGTTTTCAGGCTTGCCCGGGTCCGGGTGGTGGTTGGGGAAGTTGCCATCCACCTCGCAGAACAGCGGGATGACTTCGCAGCCCAAGGCTTCGATCAGCTGCGGCGCGATAACGCCGGCAGCGCCGTTGCCGCAGTCCACCACCACCTTGAGCTTTTTCGCCAGCTTCACGTCAGCGACGATCTGCTGGAAGTAGCGCTCGAGGATCCCGACTTTCTCCACACTGCCTTCGCCACGGGTCAGGTCGTTGGTTTTCAGGCGAGTCAGCAGGGCTTGGATCTGTTCGTTGGCCAAGGTATCGCCAGCGATGACGATCTTGAAACCGTTGTAATCCGAAGGGTTGTGGCTGCCGGTGAGCATCACGCCGGACTTGCCGGCAAGGACGTTGGCGGCAAAATACAGTGCTGGGGTCGGCACCAGGCCAACATCGCTGACCTGGCAACCGGCATCGGCCAGGCCTTTGATCAGCTGCTCGACCAGCATCGGGCCGGACAGGCGGCCGTCGCGGCCAACAGAAATCTGCGGCTCGCCTTGGGCGAGCGTCTGCGCGCCAATGGCGCGGCCGATCCAGTAAGCGGTTTCGGCGTGCAGGGTCTTGCCGACCACCCCGCGGATGTCATAGGCGCGGAAAATGCTGTCGGGCAGTGCGGGGACCAGGTGGGCCATGTCGTTCATCTCTGGAAGCTCCATTAGTCAAAGGCTTTCTGGGCAGGCGCAAACTGAACGCTTGGACGGTGGTTTCATCAGAGAGTTCGCCATCCATGGCCTGAACGGTCGCCGGTCTGCTCAGTGGCTGCCGGAATGGCCGAAACCGCCGGTGCCGCGCTGGCTTTCATCGAAGGCCTCGACGACTTCAAAATGCGCTTGCACCACCGGTACCAGCACCAGCTGGGCGATGCGCTCGCCAACGGCGATGGTGAATGGCGTGTTACCACGGTTCCAGCACGACACCATCAGCTCGCCCTGGTAATCCGAGTCGATCAGGCCGACCAGGTTACCCAGCACGATGCCGTGCTTATGGCCCAGGCCCGAGCGTGGCAGGATCATCGCGGCCAGGCCCGGGTCGCCGATGTAGATCGACAGGCCGGTAGGAATCAGCAGGGTCTGGCCCGGCTCCAGGACGGTGTCCTCTTTGAGCAGGGCGCGCAGGTCCAGGCCGGCGGAGCCAGGGGTGGCGTATTGCGGCAGCGGAAATTCACTGCCCAGGCGTGGGTCGAGGATCTTGGCTTGAAGAGCGTGCATGTAACTTATTGAACCTGGTTGAGCCGTTCGGCGATGAAGGCGACCAGTTGCCGGGCAATCTTGCCTTTGCTGGTCTGCGCGAAGAGGGTTTGATGCTGCTGGCGGTCGATCACGGTCAGGGCATTTTCCTCGCTGTTGAAGCCGATGCTGGGGTTGGCCACATCATTGGCGACGATCAGATCGAGGTTCTTGTCCTTGAGCTTGCGCGTGGCGTAATCGAGCAAATGTTCGGTCTCGGCGGCGAAGCCGACGCTGAACGGGCGGTCGGTGCGGCCAGCGATGGTGGCAAGGATATCGGGATTGCGCACCATCTGCAGCAGCATGCCGTCGCCGGTCGTAGGATCTTTCTTGAGTTTCTGTGTGGCAACGACCTCCGGGCGGTAGTCCGCGACCGCTGCCGAGGCGATGAAAAGGTCGCACGGCATGGCCGCCTCGCAGGCTGCGAGCATGTCCCGCGCGCTGACCACGTCGATACGGTTGACCCGATCGGGAGTCTGCAGGTGCACAGGTCCCGTGACGAGGGTCACCCGGGCACCGGCTTCTGCGGCGGCCTCGGCCAGCGCGAAGCCCATCTTCCCGGAGCTATGATTGGTGATGTAACGCACCGGGTCGATGTTTTCCTGGGTGGGGCCGGCGGTGATCAGCACATGCTTACCGGTGAGCGCCTGGCGCTTGAAGCTCTCGGCGGCGCACCAGGCCAGGTCGGTAGCTTCGAGCATGCGGCCGAGGCCCACGTCGCCGCAGGCCTGGCTGCCGGAAGCCGGCCCGAACACCTGGATGCCACGGGTCTTGAGCAGGTCGAGATTGGCCTGGGTCGCCGGGTCGCGCCACATGGCCTGGTTCATGGCCGGAGCCACGGCCACGGTGGCGTCGGTGGCCAGTACCAGGGTGGTCAGCAAGTCGTCGGCCATGCCTTGGGCCATGCGCGCCATGAGGTCGGCTGTGGCGGGGGCGATCAGTACCAGGTCGGCCCATTTGGCCAGTTCGATGTGGCCCATGGCCGCTTCGGCTGCAGGGTCGAGCAGATCCATGTGTACCGGGTGGCCGGAAAGCGCCTGCAGGGTCAGCGGGGTGATGAATTCAGCACCACCACGGGTCATGACGACGCGCACTTGCGCGCCGTGCTCCAGGAGTCGGCGAATCAGCTCGGCGCTCTTGTAGGCGGCAATGCCGCCCCCGACGCCGAGAACGATGCGCTTGCGATACAGCCGCTGCATAGGCTTGCCTTTTTCCAGAGAGAGCGGGCAGCGACGAACAGGATTGCCTGCGGCAGAACGTCGCATGTACGAGGCGAAATAGATTAACACAGGGCCTAAACGTGTCGCAGCAGAGCGCAAAGGAGATGCAATGAAGATAAGCGAGTGGCCAGCCGAGGAGCGGCCCAGGGAAAAGTTGATGCAGCGAGGGGTGGGCAGCCTTTCGGATGCCGAATTGCTGGCTGTGTTTCTCGGCTCTGGCGTGCGCGGCCGCAACGTCGTGGAGCTGGCGCGAGGGCTGCTCGTCAAGTTCGGCGGCTTGCGCCAGTTGCTTGAAGCTGACAGGGACGCATTCGTGGGTGAGCTCGGGCTTGGGCCGGTGCGGTATGGCCAATTGCAGGCACTGCTGGAGATCGGGCGGCGCAACCTTGCCACCTCGATCGAGCGCGACTGCGCCCTGGAGAGCCCCTCTGCGGTGCGCAGATACCTGAAAGCCATGCTGCGTCATGAGCCTAGCGAAGTATTTGGCTGTCTGTTTCTGGATAGCAAACACCGGCCGTTGGCTTTCGAAATCCTGTTCAGAGGGACGATCGACAGGGCCAGCATCTATCCGCGGGAAGTGGTGCGCCGTTCGTTGATGCATAACGCTGCGGCATTGATTCTCTGCCACAACCATCCTTCGGGTAATAGTGAGCCGAGCCAGGACGATGTGCACATGACGCTTGCATTGAAGCGGGGGTTGGCGCTGATCGATGTGCGGGTGCTCGATCACATTATCGTGGGTGATGGGGAGCCGCTGTCGATGGTGGAGCAGGGGTGGATTGTCGCTTAGTGGCTGGCTGTTTGCAGGCTCGACCAGTCGCCGGCAAGCCGGCGATTGGTCGAGCCTGCAAAGCCAGGGTTCAGCGCTTCACCGAAACCTTGCTGAAATCCAACCGCCCGAACGGGCTTACCTGGTAACCCTCGACTCCCTCGCGCAACAGCGCTGCCGCCATCGGGTGCGCCAGCGGCACCCACAGCGCCTGCTGCTGAATCAGCGTCTGCGCCTGCTGGTACAACCGGCTGCGCACGCTCTGGTCGTTGGTGGTACGCCCTGCACTGATCAACTGGTCCAGCCGGCTGTCGCAGAACCGCGCGAAGTTGGTCCCCGACTTGACCGCCGCACAAGAAAACTGCGGGCTTAGGAAGTTGTCCGGGTCGCCGTTGTCGCCGGCCCAGCCCATGAACAGCAGGTCATGCTCGCCAGCCTTGGCTCGACGGATCAGCTCACCCCATTCGATGACGCGGATTTCGGCCTTGATGCCGATCTTGGCCAGGTCTGCCTGCAGCATCTGCGCGCCCAGGCTTGGGTTGGGGTTGAGCAGGCTGCCCGACGGGCGGGTCCAGATCGTGGTGCTGAACCCCTCTGGGTAACCGGCCTTGCTCAGCAGCGCTTTGGCTCGCTTGAGATCCAGCGGGTAGCCGGGCAGGTCCTTGGCATAGCTCCAGGTGTTGGGCGGGTAAGGGCCGTTGGCGGCAGTGGCGGTGCCTTCGAAAACGGCCTTGAGGTAGGCCTGCTTGTCGAAGGCCAGGTTGATCGCTTGGCGTACCTCGGGTTTGTCCAGCGGCGGGTGCTCGCTGTTGATGACAACGAAGGCCGTCATGAAGGCCGGCGTCGTGGCGACCTTGAGGTTACCGTCCTTGCCCGCTTCGGTAACGTCCAGGGGCTTGGGCGACAGGGCCACCTGGCATTCACCACGCTTGAGCTTCTGCAGGCGTACGTTGGCATCGGTGGTGATGGCGAAGATCAGCGGATCGACTGCAGGCTTGCCATCGAAGTAGTCAGGGTTGGCGCGGTAGCGCACCACGGCGTCCTTCTGGTAGCGCTGGAAGACGAACGGGCCGGTGCCGATCGGCTGGCTATTGAGCTTCTGCGGGGTGCCTGCCTTGAGCAGTTTGTCGGCGTACTCGGCGGAGTAGATCGAAGCAAAGCCCATGCTCAAGGTGGCCAGGAAAGTGGCGTCGGCGTGGGTCAGGGTGAAGCGTACGCTGTTCGGCTCCGGCGCCTCGATCGACTTGATCAGGCTGCCCAGTTGCAGTGATTGGGCGTGCGGGTAGCCACCCGGTGCGGTCTTGTGCCAGGCGTGGGCGGGGTAGAGCATACGCTGGAAGCTGAACAGCACATCGTCGGCATCGAGCGCGCGGGTTGGCTTGAAATAAGGCGTGGAGTGGAATTTGACCCCTTCACGCAGCTTGAAGTCGTACACCAGGCCGTCAGCCGACACTGTCCAGCTCTGCGCCAGGCTGGGGATGACCTTGCCTTGGCCTGCGTCGAACTCGACCAGGCGGTTCATCAGTACGTCGGCCGAGGCGTTGGTGGTGGTCAGCGAGTTGTACTGGACCACGTCGAAGCCCTCGGGGCTGGCTTCGCTGCAGACACTCAGTGGTGCGGCCTGGGCGATGCCGGCAGCAAACAGGGAGGTGAGCATTAAGGAAAGGGCGGCGGCACGCATCGTGACTCCTTGGCTGTCAGTGGCCCATCTGCCAGTGCAGTCTGGAAACGTTCTACCCTAGTGCGCGCATCAGGAAATGACCACCCTCTTTTTCTACCGGCTGGCGACGAGTGGTCGACAGTTCGCCGGGCTAGCCGCTATGCTGCTCGCGCACGATTTGTCTCCGGCAGATGCTCATCAGCAGTTGTTGCAATGCAGTCTTTCTGGTATAAAGCAGCGCTCTTTTCTAGGGGCTCGGCCTGTCGCATCAGCGGATCCGGTCGGTAAGACCTCCAGAATCACGGCGCCTGGCGCCAAAGACTGAGAGATTAAGCGGCCAACCCATGCCGGGTTGGGCATGTGGTTTTAGAGGGCTGAGTCATGTCGAGAGTCTGTCAAGTTACTGGTAAGGGTCCAGTAACCGGGAACAACATTTCCCACGCAAACAACAAAACCCGTCGTCGTTTCCTGCCGAACCTGCAGCACCACCGTTTCTGGGTTGAATCCGAGAACCGTTTCGTGCGTCTGCGCGTATCTGCCAAAGGCATGCGCGTCATTGACAAGCGTGGTATCGACGTAGTGCTGGCCGAGCTGCGTGCTCGCGGCGAAAAGTTCTAAGGAGAACGTCATGCGTGAATTGATCCGTCTGGTTTCGAGTGCTGGCACTGGCCACTTCTACACCACCGACAAGAACAAGCGCACCACCCCGGACAAAATCGAGATCAAGAAATACGATCCCGTTGTTCGCAAGCACGTGGTGTACAAGGAAGCCAAGATCAAGTAATTGATCGGCGACCTGAAAAAACCCGCATCCGGAAGGACGCGGGTTTTTTTTTGACGTGAATGCCAAAAAGAAAGGGGGCTCCGTCGGAGCCCCCTTTCTTTTAGCGATCAGCAGTGGATATCAGCTGATGCGCAGGCCGTCGATGGTGCCGGCGTTATCGACGTTGATCAGCACCCTGTCGGAGCGTATATCCATGGTGGTGATGTCGCGTGGGCCGGCGGCGGTCATCAGGCCAGTGAGCTCGAGGATGTAGGGCTTGACGCTTTCTACATACTGCGAGCCAATCACGTGACGAGCAGGGCTTAGGATATCGGTAGTCATGATGATTTTCCTTGAGTTGTCCCGGATTGGACCCATCAAGGATTACGCTTTTGGCTTGCCGGGCTGTGGTACTTAATCACCACGCTGGCGTCGCAATCATTTCTGCTCGAACATTACATAAATCTTGCGGCACGGCTCCAGCACTTCCCAGGTGCCCTTGAAGCCAGCCGGGATGACAAACCGATCACCGGCACGCAGGGTCTTGGCGCCGCCATCCGAGTCGCGCAGTACCGAAACGCCCTGCACGATCTCGCAGTATTCATGCTCGGTGTAGTTCACTGTCCACTGCCCGACCTCACCTTCCCAGACTCCTGCGGCGAACTGTCCGCACGGGCTGGAATAATGGTTGTAGACAGCCTGGTCCGGCTCGCCCTTGAGGATTTTTTCTGCAGCCGGGCGATAGCGTTCAGCTTCGGTGAGGACCTGAGCGAAGTCGATGATGCTGGCGATGTTCATGGTACAGCTCCTATTTTTGTTTAATAAAATGCACATCAGTAGGCTTTTAGGCCTCATGTGTCAAATATATTGATAGTTTGCACTGGCTGGTTTAGGGTATCGCTTGCCAGTGTGCGCTTGTCGCCCGGCCAGAATTCTGACAACGCCTGTGAGTCCTCAGTGCGGCGTTGCACCTAAACAAGAGGAGGAGTTTCGTATGACCACCCTGACTCGTGCAGACTGGGAGCAACGTGCCCAGCAACTGAAGATCGAAGGACGTGCCTTCATCAACGGCGAATACACCGACGCCGCATCCGGTGAAACCTTCGACTGCCTGAGCCCGGTCGACGGACGCTTCCTGGCAAAGGTTGCCAGCTGCGACCTGGCCGATGCCAACCGCGCGGTGGAAAACGCCCGCGCAACGTTCAATTCCGGCGTCTGGTCGCAGCTGGCCCCCGCCAAGCGCAAGGCCAAGCTGATCCGCTTCGCCGACTTGCTGCGCAAGAACGTCGAAGAGCTGGCGCTGCTGGAAACCCTGGACATGGGCAAGCCGATCGGCGACTCCTCCAGCATCGATGTGCCGGGCGCAGCGAATGCCATCCACTGGACCGCCGAAGCCATTGATAAGGTCTACGACGAAGTCGCGCCCACCCCTAATGATCAGCTGGGCCTGGTCACCCGCGAAGCAGTGGGCGTGGTCGGTGCAATCGTACCGTGGAACTTCCCGCTGCTGATGGCCTGCTGGAAGATCGCACCAGCCCTGGCCACCGGTAACTCGCTGGTACTCAAGCCATCCGAGAAGTCACCGCTGACCGCCATCCGCATCGCCCAGCTGGCCATCGAAGCCGGCATCCCGGCCGGTGTGCTGAACGTGCTGCCAGGCTATGGCCATACCGTCGGCAAGGCCCTGGCCCTGCACATGGACGTAGACACCCTGGTGTTCACCGGCTCGACCAAGATCGCCAAGCAGTTGATGGTTTATGCGGGCGAGTCGAACATGAAGCGTATCTGGCTGGAAGCCGGTGGCAAGAGCCCGAACATCGTCTTTGCCGACGCTCCGGACCTGCAAGCCGCCGCCGAAGCCGCTGCCAGCGCCATCGCCTTCAACCAGGGCGAAGTTTGCACTGCAGGTTCGCGCCTGCTGGTCGAGCGTTCGATCAAGGACAAGTTCCTGCCTATGGTGGTTGAAGCGCTCAAGGGCTGGAAGCCAGGTAATCCGTTGGATCCGCAGACTACCGTCGGTGCGCTGGTCGACACCCAGCAGATGAATACCGTGCTGTCGTACATCGACGCCGGCCACAAGGACGGCGCCAAGTTGCTGGCCGGTGGCAAGCGCACCCTGGAAGAAACGGGCGGCACCTATGTCGAGCCGACCATCTTCGACGGCGTGACCAACGCCATGAAGATCGCCCAGGAAGAAATCTTCGGCCCGGTGCTGTCGGTCATCGCCTTCGATACCGCCGAAGAAGCCATCGCCATTGCCAACGACACACCATATGGCCTGGCCGCTGGCATTTGGACCTCGGATATTTCCAAGGCCCACAAGACTGCCCGTGCCGTGCGTGCCGGCAGCGTCTGGGTCAACCAGTACGATGGCGGCGACATGACCGCTCCGTTCGGTGGTTTCAAGCAGTCGGGCAACGGCCGTGACAAGTCGCTGCATGCGCTGGAGAAGTACACCGAGCTGAAAGCGACCTGGATCAAGCTGTAAATCCAGAGGGGCTGCACTGGAGCCCCAACAACAGCCGGGCCGGTTCTTACCGTCCCGGCTGTGTCGTTTCTGCCATTCAAGAATTCTGCCTGGGAGGCTGCTATGCGCTGGGGAAGCTACTTTGCCGTGCTGGCATCGGTGCTGAGCGTCGGGCTCGCGCTCGGCGTGAGCATGCCGCTGGTGTCCCTGCGCCTGGAGGCCTGGGGCTACGGCAGCTTCGCCATCGGCGTGATGGCTGCGATGCCGGCGCTGGGTGTGCTGCTCGGTGCAAGCTTGGCCAGCCGTCTGGCCGGTTGGGTCGGCGTGCCTGCGGCCATGCGCTTGTGCCTGTGGGGCGGGGCGTTGTCGATTGGCCTGCTGGCGGTGTTGCCGAGCTACCCGCTGTGGCTGGCGCTGCGCTTGCTGATCGGCATGTCGCTGACCGTGGTGTTCATCCTTGGCGAGAGCTGGATCAACCAGTTGGTGGTCGAGCAGTGGCGTGGGCGCCTGGTGGCGCTGTATGGCAGCAGCTATGCGTTGAGCCAGCTGGCCGGGCCGCTGGTGCTGGGTTTTCTCGGCTCCGACGATGACTTTGGCTTCTGGGCTGCGACCGGCCTGCTGCTGCTATCGCCCTTGCTGCTGTTGGGCCGTGGCGGCGCGCCGAGTACCGAGGCCTGCAGCGTTACCTTCAGCGACCTGTTCGCCTTCTGTCGCCGGCTGCCGGTGATCGCCTGGGCCATCGCGCTGTTCGCTTCCTTCGAGGCGATGATCCTCACCCTGTTGCCGGTGTATTGCCTGCAGCAGGGCTTCTCCACCGAGCTGGCGCTGTTCATGGTCAGTACTGTGGTGGTTGGCGACGCGGTGCTGCAGTTGCCGATCGGCGCCTTGGCCGACCACATGTCGCGGCGCGCACTGTTCACCGCTTGTGCCGTGACCTTGCTGTGTTCCAGCCTGGCGATTCCGTTGCTTCTGCACACGCCGATGATCTGGCCATTGTGGGTGCTGTTCGGGGCCAGTGCCGGTGGCCTGTTCACTTTGTCGCTGATACTGATCGGCGAGCGTTATCGGGATGATGCGCTTGTGCGGGCCAATGCCCATGTGGCGCAGCTGTGGGGTATCGGCTGCCTGCTTGGGCCGTTGCTGGCCGGTGCGGGTAGCCAGTGGCTCAGTGGTCATGCGTTGCCGCTGCTGATGGCAGTTGGGGCGGCCGGGTTGGTGGTGTTGACCCGGCGGCGCGGTGCCTTCGAGCCTGCCGCCGCCTGAGGCCCTGCACTACAGCATTTTCTCCAGCCCGACGGCTTTGCTGATCCACGCATTGAACCGCCGCCAGAGCCCACCGGGCTCTGCCGTCAAGGTGTGCAGTTGGCCGTTGTCCTCGGTCACCCAGGCTAGCTTGTCATTCTCTAGCCTGACCTGATAACTCAGCGCAGGCGCCATACCCTGAACGGCCAGCTCGCGGGTGTATTCGGCCAGCTCCGGGCTGTCCACCAGCACCCCGACCTCGGTATTCCACAACACCGAACGCGGGTCGAAATTGAACGAGCCGATGAAAGTCTTGCGCCGGTCGAACACGATCGCCTTGCTGTGCAGGCTGGAATCCGAACCGCCATGGAAACTCAGACGCCCGGCACTGGGGTCGCCCGGCTGGCGGCGTAACTCGAACAGCTGCACGCCGTGTTCGAGCAGCGCCCGGCGGTAGGGCGCATACCCACCATGCACGGCCGGTACATCGGTGGCCTCCAGCGAGTTGGTCAACAGCTTGACCGACGTTCCGGCGTCCGCACGGCCGGTCAGGTACAGCAGCCCCGGCTCGCCAGGGACGAAATAGGCCGAAACCAGGATCAACTCGTGGTGCACGTTTGCCAGGTCAGGGGCCAACTGCTGGCTCATCAGCAGGTGCGGGTCTGGCTCGTCGTCTGCCAGCACCTTGCTCGGAGCATCCCACAAGGCCTGGCTGTGGGCCCAGATCAGCTCATTACGCCAAACATCCAGACGTGGCTCTGACTGATAGGCCATCAGGCGGTCATACAGCGCCTTGCGCTGCACCCGCGCCTCGGCCAGGGATACCTCCAGGCGGTGGCGGCTGGCGCGCAGGTCGGCGGCATCCGGCAGTTGCCAGAGGAAGTCAGTAACGGGCCGGCTCAGGGCACTGTTCCAGTACTGGTCGAAGCTGTGCCCGAGCTGCTCGGCCACCGGGCCCACGCCGAGCATGTCGATGTCAGTGAAATTCAGGTTGGGCTCAGCATCGAAGTACTCATCGCCCAGGTTGCGCCCGCCGACGATGGCCATGCTGTTGTCCACCAGGAACAGCTTGTTGTGCATGCGCCGATGCTGGCGCGACAAGTTGAACAGGCGCCCAACCGCCCGCGTTACCCCTGTGCTGCGGCCCAGATGCAGCGGGTTGAATACGCGGATCTGGATGTTCGGATGGGCGTCGAGTGTGCCCATGATGGTGTCCAGGCCATCGCTGGTGGTGTCGTCGAGCAGGATGCGCACGCGTACGCCTCGATCGGCTGCGCGCAGCAGTTCATGGACCAGGGCCCGGGTGCTCAGGCCGTCGTGAACGATGTAGTACTGCAAGTCGATGCTGGCCTGGGCGTTACGGATCAGTTCGGCGCGGGCACGGAAGGCCTCGTTGCTGTTGGGCAGCAGACGGAAACCGGACCGTCCTTCATAGGGTGCGGCCTGACGCATTACCGAGCGGCCGAAGGCTGAATCTTTGGCCGGCAGTGCCTGGCTGATCTCGCGGGGTGTACCGACGCTGGCGCAGCCTGCAAGGCCTAGCAGCACCAGCACCAGCAGCAGGGGCAGAGCTCGCTGGAGTCTCAAGAGTGGATCGTCCTGTGCGGCAAAGGCTTGAGAGGTTGGACCGTATAGGGCGGCGCAAAGTTACCCGTCGGCGTTACTTTGATCCAGTAGACGAAGGGCGG
Source organism: Lelliottia jeotgali (assembly GCF_977070485.1). Lineage (NCBI taxonomy): Bacteria > Pseudomonadati > Pseudomonadota > Gammaproteobacteria > Enterobacterales > Enterobacteriaceae > Lelliottia > Lelliottia jeotgali. The sequence continues at coordinate 31,089 of NZ_CDRVFO010000006.1, read as the reverse complement.
TTTCTCCCACTTTGCGCACCGCGTCCTCGATTGGCGGGGTTGGCCGCGCGGCGAAATTCATCCGCAGGCAGTGGCGGAACTTGCCTGAGGCCGAAAAGATGCTGCCCACGGCAACCTGTACGCCCTGTTCCAGTAAAGCGCGGTTCAGCCGCAGCGTGTCGAAATGTTCCGGCAGCTCCACCCACAGCATGAAGCCGCCCTGAGGCCGGCTGACGCGCGTGCCAGGCGGGAAGTAACGGTTTACCCAGTCGCTCATCAGGTCGCGGCCGCGCTGGTACTGGCTGCGCATGCGCCGCACATGGGGGTGGTAGTGGCCGCTGGCGATGAAATCGGCAATCGCCAGCTGCGGCTGGGTGGCCGTGCTTCCGGTGCTGATGTACTTCATGTGCAGCACCCGCTCCAGATAGCGCCCTGGCGCCACCCAGCCGATGCGCAGGCCCGGAGCGAGCGTCTTGGAAAACGAACTGCACAGCAGCACGCGACCGTCATCGTCGAACGATTTGAGGGTGCGCGGACGGGGGTAGGTGTAGGCCAGGTCGCCATACACATCGTCTTCGAGGATGGCCACGTCATAGCGCTGGGCCAGATTCAGCAGGGCCTTCTTGCGTGCTTCGGGCATGATGTAGCCAAGCGGGTTATTACAGCTTGGCGTGATCTGGATGAGCTTGATCGGCCACTGCTCAAGCGCCAGTTCCAGGGCTTCCAGGCTGATGCCGGTGATCGGGTCGGTGGGGATCTCCAGCGCCTTCATGCCCAGGCCTTTGAGGGTTTGCATGGCACCGTGAAAACTCGGCGAATCGACCGCGACAATGTCGCCCGGTTGGCACACCGCGCGGATGCTGCACGACAACGCCTCGTGGCAGCCGGTTGTCACCACCAGGTCTGCCGGGCCAAGGCGGCAGCCAGAGTCCAGCATCAGGCGGGCAACCTGCTCACGCAAAGCGAGGTTGCCATGGATGTTGTCGTAATACAGCCCTGGCATGTCCTGGCGCCGGCTAAGCTGGGCGAGGCTGCGCAGCAAGGGCTTCAGGCTCGGGCTGTCGATGTCGGGCATGCCGCGGCCAAGCTGTATGACGTCTTGACGAGGCGTGCTGCGTACCAGCTCCAGTACCTGTTCCCACTGCGAAATGTCCACTGGTCGCTGGGCAGGGCGGCTGACGGCGGGCAGTGCGGCGAGGCGGCGATGGTCGTTGACGAAGTAGCCGGACTTGGGGCGTGGCGAAACCATGCCGTTGTCTTCCAGCAGGCGGTAAGCCTGCTGCACCGTACTCAGGCTGACCCCATGCTCCACGCTCAGGGCGCGCACCGATGGCAGGCGCTGGCCGGGGCGGTACAGGCCCTGCTCGATACGGGTGCCGAGCAGCTCGGCGAGGTTCAGGTAGAGCGTCACGGCATACTCCTGTGCAAGATTGCAAGCACGACCAGTACAGTTGCGTAGAAAATACAGCATTCAGCCGGATAATCTCCAATTCTGTATGGGAATAATAACCCTGTATTGAATCTGTATTGCCGCTACTGGCAGCGCGCATGCTTTCTCCACAGTAACCACTGAATGGGAGAACGCAGCGATGGGTGGCATGAGCGATGTGCGCTTGCAACTGTTGGCCAGGGAAATGGAAGCCGGGCAGCAGGCCAGGGTGTTCAACGCCCCGCAAGGGATGGGGCGTTGGGGCCTGATGCTGCATCGCTGGCACACCCGCAGGGCGTTGCTGCAGCTGACTGATGAGCAGTTGCGCGATGTCGGGCTTAGCTGGGAGCAGGCCTTGATCGAGGGGCGTAAACCCTTCTGGAAAGACTGATCTACATGACACTGCGCGGTCCGTGCAGGACCATTCAGGTTTCAGGTCAATTCTTTGAGCCTGTGCCACAACATCCCCAACGCCAGCAGCGGCGAGCGCAGGTGTTTGCCGCCAGGGAAGGTGATGTGTGGCACCTTGGCGAACAGATCGAAGCGCCCGCTTTGCTGGCCGCTGATGGCTTCACCCAGCAGGCGCGCTGCCAGGTGGGTGGCGTTGAGCCCATGGCCAGAGTAGGCCTGGGCGTAGTAAACATTCGGCTGGCTGGCCAGGCGGCCGATCTGTGGCAGGCGGTTGGCGCCGATGCCGATCATCCCACCCCACTGATAATCGATGCGCACATCGGCCAGTTGCGGGAACACCTTGAGCATCTTCGGCCGCATATAGGCGGCAATGTCCTGTGGGTCGCGGCCGGAGTAATGGCAGGCACCGCCGAACAGCAGACGGTGGTCGGCGGACAGGCGGTAGTAGTCCAGCGCCACGCGCTGGTCGCACACCGCCATGTTCTGCGGCAGCAGTTGGCGCGCGCGTTCCTCACCCAGCGGTTCGGTGGCGATGATGTAGCTACCTGCTGGCAGCACTTTGCCGCCCAATTCGCGGTTGAGGCCGTTGTGATAGGCGTTGCAGCACAGCACCAGGGTTTTGGCGCGCACCCGGCCTTGGCCGGTGTGCACCTTCACTTCGGGGCCGTACTCGATGCGGCTGACTTCCGATTGCTCGTATAGTTGCACACCGAGACGGCTGGCCACGGCCGCTTCGCCGAGCGCCAGGTTGAGTGGGTGCAGGTGCCCTGAGCCCATATCGATCAGGCCGCCGACATAACGGTCGGAGCCGACCACGCTGTGGATATCGTCTTTGTGCACCAGGCGCAGTTCGTGACGGTAGCCAAGGCTGCGCAGTTCTTCGGCATCTTCGGCGAAGCCTTGCAGCTCGCCGGGCTTGTTGGCCAGGTCGCAGTAACCCCAGGTCAGGTCGCAGGCGATGGCGTGGCGCTCGACCCGCTCACGGACGATGTCCACGGCTTCCAGGCCCATCAGCTTCATGCTGCGTACGCCTTCTTCACCGATCACCGCAAGGAACTGCTCCAGGCCGTGGCCGACGCCCCGGATAAGCTGGCCGCCATTGCGCCCGCTGGCCCCCCAGCCGAGCTTGCGCGCTTCCAGCAGGATCACCGACAGGCCGCGTTCGGCCAGCTCGATGGCGGTGTTCAGGCCCGAGTAGCCGCCGCCAACGATGCACACGTCGGCGCTGTGCTCGCCTTGCAGGAACGGGTGATCGGGGTGTGGCGCGCTGCTGGCGGCGTAGTAGGAGGCGGCGTGCTGCGCGCTGTGGATCATTGGCGGGTCCTGGGTATCGAGACAGAGGTGGGAGGATAAGCCGGGTTTTCGGGGACGGGCAACTGGCCTCACTCCCGGCAAGCCGGCGATGGGGCCTATAATCCAGTCTCAATCTTCAATGTGTTCCTCACCATGTCCTGCAACCGCCACAAGATCCAGTTCCTGCGTGAACTCATCCCTTCCTTCGAGTGCGAGCCCGGTTGCCACGACTGTTGTGGCCCGGTTACCACGTCAGCCGAAGAGATGGCCCGCCTGCCGCGCAAGTCGCAGGCTGAGCAGGATGCGGCGCTGCAGCGCCTGGACTGTGTGCACCTGGGGCCCAATGGCTGCACCGTATACGAAGAAAGGCCGATGATCTGCCGCCTGTTCGGCACCACCCCGCGCATGGCCTGCCCACGCGGCCGTGGCCCGGAACAGATGATCGAGCCGCAAGCCGAGCTGCTCGTCCACCGGTTCATCGCCACCACCCGGCAGGTGCTGGTTTAGCGTCAGTCCGGGATCGGCAGGCAGAGGCTTTCCTTCACCTCCTCCATCACGATGTAGCTCTTGGACTCGCGCACGTGCGGCAGCTTGAGCAGGATGTCGCCCAGCAGCTTGCGGTACGAGGCCATCTCTGAAATGCGTGCTTTCACCAGGTAATCGAAATCGCCCGACACCAAGTGGCATTCCAGCACGTGTGGCAGCTTGAGCACCGCGCGGCGGAACTCCTCGAACGTGTCGCCCGACTTGTAGTCCAGGCTGATTTCCACGAACACCAGCAGGCTGCCCTTCAGGTGCTGAGGGTTGAGCCGGGCGTTGTAGCCCATGATGATGCCCTCACGCTCCAGGCGGCGCACGCGCTCGGTGCAAGGGGTGGTGGAAAGCCCAACTTTCTCGCCCAGTTCGGTGAAGGAAATGCGCCCGTCATTCTGCAGGATCCGCAGGATGTTGCGGTCGATCTTGTCCAGTTCACGCTTGCTCTGGTGCTGGGTTCTCATAGGGGATGCCCCTCCGTGAAAGGCGATTTTGCCGAGAATTCTCGCCAAATATAGGCTTTTATATAGTGAATTGCACTGGGCTGTAATTTTTATACTGCGCGCATCCATGCCATATCAACAAAAATGCGGTGCGCCGCGTGCGAGGGATCAACGATGCGAGTTCTGGTACTTGGTAGCGGTGTAATCGGAACCGCCAGTGCCTATTACCTGGCCCGGCAAGGTTTTGAAGTGACTGTGGTCGATCGCCAACCGGCGGTGGCGATGGAAACCAGCTTCGCCAACGCAGGCCAGATCTCGCCCGGCTACGCCTCGCCGTGGGCTGCTCCAGGCGTGCCGCTCAAAGCCATCAAGTGGCTGCTGGAGCGCCACGCGCCATTGGCCATCAAGCTGACCGGCGACGTCGACCAGTACCTGTGGATGGCACAGATGCTGCGCAACTGCACCGCCAGCCGGTATGCAGTGAACAAGGAGCGCATGGTGCGCCTGTCTGAGTACAGCCGCGATTGCCTCGACGAACTGCGCGCCGAAACCGGTATCGCCTACGAAAGCCGTACTCTGGGCACTACTCAGCTGTTCCGTACCCAGGCTCAGCTTGATGCTGCTGCCAAGGACATCGCAGTGCTCGAGCAGTCGGGCGTGCCCTATGAACTGCTGGACCGCGATGGCATTGCTCGCGTCGAACCTGCCTTGGCTGGGGTCAAGGACATTCTTGCCGGCGCCCTGCGCCTGCCCAACGACCAGACCGGCGATTGCCAGCTGTTCACCACCAAGCTTGCTGAAATGGCCCTCAAGCTGGGTGTCGAATTCCGCTTTGGCCAGGACATCCAGCGCCTGGACTTCGCCGGTGACCGAATCAACGGCGTATGGGTCGACGGCAAGCTGGAAACCGCCGACCGCTACGTGCTGGCGCTGGGCAGCTACTCGCCGCAGATGCTCAAACCGCTGGGTATCAAGGCGCCGGTGTACCCGCTCAAGGGTTATTCGCTGACCGTGCCGATCACCAACGCCGACATGGCGCCGACCTCGACCATTCTCGATGAGACCTACAAGGTCGCCATCACCCGCTTCGACAACCGTATCCGTGTCGGTGGAATGGCTGAGATAGCCGGTTTTGACCTGTCGCTCAACCCACGCCGGCGCGAAACACTGGAGATGATCGTCAACGACCTTTATCCTCGCGGCGGTGACCTGAGCCAGGCCAGTTTCTGGACCGGTCTGCGTCCGGCGACCCCGGATGGAACCCCGATTGTGGGTGCCACCGCATTCCGTAACCTGTTCCTCAACACCGGCCACGGAACTCTGGGTTGGACCATGGCCTGTGGTTCCGGGCGCCTGCTGGCTGACCTGATTGCGCGCAAAAAGCCGCAAATCAGCGCTGAAGGGCTGGATATTTCACGGTATGGCAAAACCCGGGAAGTCGCCAAGCAAGGCCATACAGCGCCCGTGCATCAGTAATCGGCCTGCTATACCGGCCTCATCGCTGGCACGCCGGCTCCTACACTGACCCTGTGGGAACCGGCTTGCCGGCGATGAATCCAACACTGTTTTCAACCTGAACCACCATAAGGCTGCCGCCATGCGTCCCGCCCGTGCCCTGATCGACCTCCAAGCCCTGCGTCACAACTACCGCCTTGCCCGGGAACTGACCGGCGCCAAGGCCCTCGCCGTGATCAAGGCCGACGCCTACGGCCACGGTGCCGTGCGTTGCGCTCTTGCGCTGGAAGCCGAAGCCGATGGCTTTGCCGTTGCGTGTATCGAAGAGGCGCTGGAGTTGCGAGCGGCGGGTATCAAGGCTCCGATGCTGCTGCTTGAAGGCTTTTTCGAAGCCAGCGAGCTTTCGCTGATCGCCGAGCACGACCTGTGGTGCGTAGTGCATTCGTTGTGGCAGCTGGAGGCCATCGAAAAGACGCCCGTGCACAAGCCATTGACCCTCTGGCTCAAGCTCGACAGCGGCATGCACCGTGTCGGCCTGCACCCCAAGGACTATCACGAGGCTTACCAGCGCCTGCTGGCCAGCGGCAAGGTTGCGCGCATCGTGCTGATGAGCCATTTCGCCCGTGCCGACGAGCTGGATGCCGATGCCACTGAGCAACAGATTGCCGTATTCGAGGCCGCCCGCCAGGGCTTGGCTGCCGAATGCAGCCTGCGTAACTCGCCCGGCGTGCTTGCCTGGCCTCATGCCCCCAGCGATTGGGTGCGCCCTGGCATCATGCTGTATGGCGCAACACCGTTCGAGGTAGCGCAAGCCCAGGCCGAGCGCCTGCAGCCGGTGATGACCCTGCAATCACGGGTGATCAGCGTGCGTGAGTTGCCTGCTGGCGAGCCGGTGGGCTATGGCGCCAAGTTCATCAGCCCACGCCCCACCCGAGTGGGCGTGGTTGCCATGGGCTACGCCGACGGCTACCCCCGGCAAGCCCCCACCGGCACGCCGGTGATGGTCGCCGGCAAGCGCAGCCAGCTGATTGGCCGCGTTTCCATGGACATGCTGTGCATCGACCTGACCGACGTGCCCGAAGCGACCATCGGCAGCCCGGTCGAGCTATGGGGCAAGCACGTGTTGGCCAGTGAAGTCGCCATGCACGCAGGGACCATCCCCTACCAGATCTTCTGTAACCTCAAACGCGTGCCGCTGGACTATTTCGGCGAATGACACGCTGAAGCGGACAGCCTGAGGGGCGGTGTGTTGTAAATACTGAACGGCATTGCCATGATATCGTTCACATTCACCCCGCCATCTCACCGTTTCAGGAGGCTCCAGCTTTGGACGTCGGCGAACGACTGCAAGCCATCCGCAAGCTCAAGGGCCTGTCCCAGCGTGAACTCGCCAAGCGTGCGGGCGTGACCAACAGCACCATCTCGATGATCGAGAAGAACAGTGTGAGCCCCTCTATCAGCTCGCTGCGCAAGGTGCTAAGCGGCATTCCAATGTCCATGGTCGAGTTTTTCTCCGTGGAACTGGAAGCGGAAAGCCACGCCCAGATTGTGTACAAGGCCCATGAACTGATCGACATTTCCGACGGTGCGGTGACCATGAAGCTGGTGGGCAAGTCGCATCCCAACCGTGCCATTGCCTTCCTTACCGAGGTCTATCCGCCGGGTGCCGACACCGGAGCGGAGATGCTCACCCACGATGGCGAAGAGACCGGCATCCTCCTTGAAGGCCGCCTGGAACTGGTGGTTGGCACCGAGACCTTCGTCCTCGAAGAAGGTGACAGCTACTATTTCGAGAGCACCCGCCCGCACCGTTTCCGCAACCCTTTCGATGAGCCGGCCCGGCTGATCAGCGCTGCAACGCCGTCGAACTTTTGATCCAGCGCAGTGCATTGATTCGGCAATACCCCTTTCCCGAGTAGGGTCGTTTCACGGCTTCCGGGTTCCCGCTATACTTTTCAACGCTCGCATTACCGTGGCCGCGGGCGTGATTAGCCACCATGAGGGTGTTCGCGTGAACCAAATCAAGAAGATGCTGGCCGTACCAGCAGCCGTATTCGCCCTTTGGGCAATGAGCGCAACCGCTGCGACCAACGATGACATTGCCAAACGCCTGGAGCCGGTTGGCCAAGTGTGCGTCCAGGGCCAGGAATGCAAGGGCATGGAGGTGGCCGCTTCGGCTGGCGGTGGCGGTGCCAAGACACCGGATGAAATCATCGCCAAGCATTGCAACGCCTGCCATGGCAGCGGCCTGCTCGGCGCGCCGAAAATTGGCGACACCGCTGCGTGGAAAGAGCGCGCCGATCACCAGGGCGGCCTTGACGGCATCCTGGCCAAGGCCATCACCGGGATCAACGCCATGCCCCCCAAGGGCACCTGCGCCGATTGCTCGGATGATGACCTCAAAGCGGCCATCCAGAAAATGTCCGGGCTTTGAGCCTGGGTTGAATTGCCAATAGCCCGCCTTCCATGGCGGGCTTTGTCTTTGCGCAGGCAACGAACCCGCGCCGGTTCATGTCCAACCCCTGAACCCACGGAAGATTCAGGAGGCCAAGATGCACCTCTGCTCCATCGACCAGGCAGTCGAGCAGGTCTTGTCACGCCTACCCGCGCATATCCACATGGGCCTGCCGCTGGGTCTTGGCAAACCCAATGCCTTCGTCAATGCGTTGTACGCCCGGGTGCGTGACCTGCCAGAGCGCCGCTTGACGATCTACACGGCCTTGTCGCTTGGCCGCCCACCTTTGGGCGACGGCCTGCAACGGCGCTTCCTCGAGCCCTTCATCGAACGTGTGTTCGCCGATTATCAGGAGCTCACCTATCTCGCCGACCTGCGCAACGACCAACTGCCGCCGAACATCCGCGTCGAGCAGTTTTTCATGCAGCCCGGCGGCCTGTTGCACAGTGATTGCGCGCAGCAGGAGTACGTCAGCAGCAACTACAGCCATGCAGCCCGCGACATCAACGCCAAGGGTCTTAACCTGATCGCGCAACTGGTAGCCGCCACACCGGAAAGGCCAGTGCACTTGAGCCTGGCCTGCAACCCCGACATCACCCTCGACCTGCTGCCGATGATCGCCAAGCGCCGCGAGGCCGGTGAAACCATCCTCATGCTCGGACAGGTGCATGCCGAGCTGCCCTACATGCCCGGCGATTCGGAGTTGGGCATGGAGGCGTTCGACCTGCTGATCGATCAGGTGGAACAACGTCGGCTGTTCTCCACCCCGAACATGCCGGTTACCACCCAGGACCATTGCATCGGCCTGCACGCCAGTACCCTGGTGTGCGATGGCGGCACCCTGCAGATCGGCATCGGCGCCATGGGTGATGCCGTGGCCGCTGCGTTGCTGGCGCGCCAAGGCGACAATTCTGGTTACCGAGCACTGATGGGCGAGCTGGATGTAGGGCCGTGGCAAACCCTGATCGAGCGGGAAGGGGGGCTCGATGCTTTCGGCCAAGGCCTCTACGGTTGCAGTGAGATGTTCGTCAACGGCCTGCTGGCTCTCGCCGAAGCCGGGGTGGTGCGGCGCCCTGCTGACGAGCAAGGCGTACTGGTTCACGGCGGCTTCTTCCTCGGCCCGCAGGCGTTCTATCAGCGCTTGCGGGAGATGCCGCTGGAGCAGCGCGCTCAGTTTGCCATGACGCGCATCAGCTTCATCAACGAGCTGTATGGCCAGGAAGAACTGAAGCGCCGCCAGCGGCGTGATGCCCGCTTCATAAACACAGTGTTCACCATGACGCTGCTCGGCGCGGGGGTAGCCGACCAGCTGGAGGATGGCCGCGTGCTCAGCGGCGTGGGCGGGCAATACAACTTCGTCGCACAGGGGCACGCGCTGGAGGGCGGGCGATCCATCCTGTTGCTGCGCAGTTGGCGCGAGGCCGGCGGCGAGGTCAGCTCAAACCTGCTCTGGGCCTACGGCCATTGCACCATCCCCCGGCACTTGCGCGACATCGTCGTGACCGAGTACGGCATCGCCGATTTGCGTGGGCAGACTGACAGCGAAGTGATCGCACGGCTGCTGGCGATCAGTGATTCGAGGTTCCAGGGCGATCTGATCGAGCAGGCCAAGCAGGCCGGCAAGCTCGCAAAAGACTTTCAGCTGGATGCGCGGTTTACCGACAACACGCCTGAGCGACTTGAGCAAATCAGGGCGCGGCATTCGCGGCTGTTCCCGGAGTATCCGTTGGGGACTGATTTCACGGCCGAGGAACGGGACTTGTTGCGGGCTTTGAGCTGGCTCAAAAGCAAGTTCAGGTTGAGCGAGGTGCTGGAGCTGGGCAAGGCAGCGCTGGATGCACCGGGGCCGGAGGGGTATGCGGCGCAGTTGGCGCGCATGCAACTGGATGAGCCACGAGGGCTCAAAGAAGAGCTGTATCAGCGGTTGCTATTGGCAGGATTGGCGGCGACGCGGTGATTGCCGGCGCTGCTTTGCAGCCCATCGCGACACAAGGCCGCTCCTACAGAAGCTCGGCGGTCCTGTAGGAGCGGCCTTGCGTCGCGAAGGGCCGCATAGCGGCCCCAATGGCCGTCACTCGATGAAGCTGACCACACCACCTTCCAGCGACTTTACCCGGGCCAGCGATTCTACGCGATAACCCTGGCCGTCCAGCTCTGCACGGCCACCCTGGAACGACTTCTCGATGACGATACCCAGGCCGGCCACGGTGGCACCGGCCTGCTTGATGATCGAGATCAGTGCCTGCGAGGCTTTGCCGTTGGCCAGGAAGTCATCGATCACCAGTACGCGATCGCTGCTGTTGAGGTGGCGCGGCGAGATCGCCACGGTGTTCTCGGTCTGCTTGGTGAAGGAATACACCGAGGCAGTCAGCAGGTTCTCGGTCAGGGTCAGGGACTGATGCTTGCGCGCGAAGATCACCGGAACGCCCAGCTTCAGGCCAGTCATCACCGCCGGCGCAATACCCGAGGCTTCGATGGTGACGATCTTGGTCACACCGGCATCGGCGTAAAGGCGGGCGAACTCGTCACCGATCAGCTGCATCAGCGCAGGGTCGATCTGGTGATTGAGAAACGCATCGACTTTGAGAACCTGATCGGAAAGCACGATGCCTTCGTCGCGAATCTTCTGCTGCAGTGCTTCCACTGTGTATCTCCGATGTAGCAAAGGTGGCCGCAAAGAGCGGCAGAGTTAAAGAGTAATGGTTGATCAGCGTTTGAGCATTGCCCGGATATCGGCCAGTGCGTTGTTGCCACGCGCGGCTTTGACTTCCACTGGCGCATCGTCCAGGCCTTCCCAGGCCAGGTCGTCCGGCGGCAGTTCGTCGAGGAACCGGCTGGGCGTGCAGTCGATGATTTCGCCGTACTGCTTGCGTTTGGCAGCGAAGGTGAAGGCCAGGGTCTGGCGGGCGCGGGTAATGCCCACGTAGGCCAGGCGGCGTTCCTCTTCGATGGTGTCGGCTTCGATGCTCGAGCGGTGGGGGAGGATTTCCTCCTCCATGCCCATGATGAACACGTAAGGGAATTCCAGGCCTTTGGACGCGTGCAGGGTCATCATTTGCACCCCCTCGGCGTTTTCTTCCTCTTCCTGCTGGCGCTCGAGCATGTCGCGCAGCACCAGCTTGCCGATGGCGTCCTCGATGGTCATGTCACCCTCTTCGTCCTTCTCGAGGGTGTTCTTCAGCGCTTCGACCAGGAACCAGACGTTGCTGATGCGAAATTCCGCAGCCTTGTCGCTGGCCGTCTGCTGGCGGATCCAGTTTTCGTAGTCGATGTCGCGGATCATCTCGTGCAGCGCGGCAATCGGGTCTTCCAGGGCGACTTTGTGGCGCACGCCGTCGAGCCAGTGCTTGAAACGCTGCAGACGCTCGGTATAACGCGCGTCCAGATGCTCGCCCAGGCCCAGCTCCTCGCTGGCGGCATACATCGAGACGCCCCGTTCGGTGGCGTAGTTGCCGAGCTTTTCCAGGGTGGTCGAGCCGATCTCGCGGCGCGGTACGTTGATCACCCGCAGGTAGGCGTTATCGTCGTCCGGGTTCACCAGCAAGCGCAGGTAGGCCATCAGGTCCTTGACCTCCTGACGGCCGAAGAAGCTGTTGCCGCCCGACAGGCGATACGGTACCTGGTGATGCTGCAGTTTCAGCTCGATCAGCTTGGCCTGGTAGTTGCCGCGGTAGAGGATGGCGAAGTCGCTGTAAGGGCGGTTGGTGCGCAGGTGCAAGGTGAGGATTTCCATGGCCACACGCTCGGCCTCGGCTTCCTCGTTCTTGCAGCGGATCACACGGATTTCGTCGCCCACGCCCATCTCGCTCCACAGCTGCTTCTCGAACGCATGCGGATTGTTGGCGATCAGCACGTTGGCGCAGCGCAGGATGCGGCTGGTGGAGCGGTAGTTCTGTTCGAGCATGACGATTTTCAGGGAAGGGTAATCTTCCTTGAGCAGCATCAGGTTCTCGGGGCGCGCACCACGCCAGGCGTAGATCGACTGGTCATCGTCACCCACTACTGTGAACTGGTTGCGCATGCCGATCAGCATTTTCACCAGCAGGTACTGGCTGGCGTTGGTGTCCTGGTATTCGTCCACCAGCAGGTAGCGCACGCGGTTCTGCCAGCGCTCCAGCACTTCGGGGTGCTCCTGGAACAGCTTGACCGGCTGCAGGATCAGGTCGTCGAAGTCCACCGCGTTGAACGCCTTGAGCGTGCGCTGGTAGTGGGTATAGACAATGGCGGCGGTCTGCTCGCGCGGGTTGCGCGCTTTTTCCAGGGCTTCGGCGGGCAGGATCAGGTCGTTCTTCCAGGCACCGATCATGTTCTTGATCTCGTCGATGCCGTCGTCGCCGGAATATTCTTTCTGCATGATGTCCGACAGCAGCGCCTTGATGTCGGATTCGTCGAAGATCGAAAAGCCCGGCTTGTAGCCCAGCTTGTCGTGCTCCTTGCGGATGATGTTCAGGCCCAGGTTGTGGAAGGTACATACCGTCAGGCCCCGGCCTTCCCCCGGGCGCAGCAGGGTGGCGACCCGTTCCTTCATCTCGCGCGCGGCCTTGTTGGTGAAGGTCATCGCGACGATGTACTGGGCACGGATGCCGCAGTTCTGGATCAGGTGGGCAATCTTGCGCGTAATCACGCTGGTCTTGCCGGAGCCTGCACCGGCGAGCACCAAAAGAGGGCCGCCGACGTAGTCACGGGCTTCCTGTTGCCTGGGATTGAGTCGGGACATGCTAGAAACCGGGGGTCGCCAGAAAATAGCCGCGCATTCTAACAGGCATGGGGCCATTGTGGCGCGACCGTCTGACGTCTGAGTCAGACTTTGTATCGCGCATAGCATTAGTCAGGCTCATGCTATTCATGGAAAAAATCGTATTTGCTGGTTTATCCACTTTCGAGCAGGATGCACGTCAAAATGTGTCGGGACGCGCTGTGGGCAAGGATATGTCTAAAAGTGAAAATCATTTTCATTTATCCAGTAGCATACCCGGCCTCCCTCGTGCCACCGTCCCCGCTTTAAGGAGCCCGCTTGTCCACGCCTGTCGAACCTTTGCGTTTGCTGTTGTTGGCTGATGAGCCGGAATGGGCCGCCTTGTTGCGCGAATGCCTGCTGCCGCTGAACGGTGCAGCGGTACTGCTGACTGCGCCCAACTGGGCTGCAGTCGACAGCCTTTTCAGCCAAGACCGCCAGGCCGTCATCCTGGCGACCCAGGCCCTGCAACCCGCGCCGGGGCGCTGCGAGCTGCCAACTATCCTGTTGCTTGACGATGAGCCGGTGGCCCCACCCACAGGCGTCAGCGACTGGCTGGTGCGCAGCCAGCTCAATGCCGATGCGCTTCGCCGTTCGTTGCGCCACGTGCGCGAACGTGGCGTGCTGGTGGCCACCTTGCAGCGCCTGGCCGAGCAGGACCCGCTGACCGGCATCGCCAACCGCCAGGGTTTTCAGGCCCTGCTGACGGCACGGCTGGCGGAGAACGACGGGCGCGGGGTGGCCCTTGGGCACCTGGACCTGGACAACTTTCGTCACGTCAACGATGCTCTCGGCCACCAGGGTGGCGACCGGCTGATCCTGCAGGTGGTGTCACGCCTGAAGCAGCAACTGGAGGCCGGCGACCAGCTGGCGCGCCTGGGCAGTGATGAATTTGCCCTGCTGATCGACACCCGTCGCGACACCGGCCGCGCCGAGCGCATCGCCGAACGCATCGTCGAAGCCCTCGCCGAGCCTTATTGGATCGACGGCGAAAGCCTGTTGCTTGGCTGCAGCCTGGGCCTGGCCCACGCCCGCGCGCAAAGTGGCGCCGACCCATTGATGTGGCATGCGCACATCGCCATGCGCCAGGCCAAGAGCAGCCAGGGCTGTACCTTTCATGTGTTCAATGAGCGGATCAACCGCAACGCCCGCAGCCTCGCCGACCTGGAAGGCGAACTGCGCAGGGCCCTGCGCCGTGATGAACTGGAGCTGCACTACCAGCCGCGACTGAACCTGGCCGATGGCAGCATCGTCGGCCTTGAGGCGCTGGTGCGCTGGCGTCATGCCGAGCGCGGCCTGTTGCCGCCGAGCGAGTTCGTGCCGCTGGCCGAGCAGAGCGGGCTGATCGTACCGTTGGGCTACTGGGTTATATCCCGTGCCCTGCGTGACATGCAGGCCTTGCGCGAGAGCGGCCTGGCACCACTGCACATGGCGGTCAACCTGAGCTTTCGCCAGTTCCAGGACAGCCAGCTGCTGGCCACCCTGAGCCGGCTGATCATCGAGCATGGCGTCGATGCCCGCTGGCTGGAGTTCGAGCTGACCGAGACGGCGGTGATGCGCCGCAATGAGCTGGTCCGCCAGACCATGGATGCCCTGGGGCGCCTGGGCGTGCGCTTCTCGCTCGACGACTTCGGAACCGGCTTCTCATCCTTCGTGCACCTGAACAGCCTGCCGATCACCTTGCTGAAGGTCGATCGCAGCTTTGTCGCCGAAATGGAGATGCGCGAGGAAAACCGCAAGCTGGTGCACGCGATGATCAACCTGGCGCACAACCTCAACCTCGAGGTGGTGGCCGAGGGCGTTGAGAGCCCTGAGCAGATGGCCCTGCTACGCGAGTTTGGCTGTGACCAGGTGCAGGGGTTTCTGGTCAGCAAGCCACTGCCGGTGGATGAGCTGGTGGAATATCTGTCGGGAAGCGTCCCGCCTCAGGTGGTGAGTCTTTGAGGCTGTAGGGGAGGGCTTTGCCCTCCTTTCGCGACGCAAGGCCGCTCCTGCAAGCAGTGCAAGACAGCCCCGGCAATCATGCAGGTATCACCGCTTTTGCAGTCACCCCTGCTTTCCCCAGCATCCGCTTCATCCGCCATTCAAAGGCCAGGGTCAGCGCCACCGAAGCACACGCCAGCCCCAACGCCAGCCCCCACCACACACCGACCGCGCCGCCACCCAGGTTGAAGGTCAGCAACCACGCACTCGGCGCTCCGACCAGCCAGTAGCAGCAAAGCCCTATCAGGAAGGTGGTCTTGGCATCCTTCAACCCACGGATCGAGCCCATGGCAATGGTCTGCACGCCATCGAACAGCTCGAACCAGGCCGCCACCATCAGCAAGCTCACTGCCAACTGGTAGATCGCTGCAAACGCCGGATCATTGCCATCGATGAACAGGCTCACCAGCATCTCCGGGCGCAGCCAGAACAGTGCCGCGAAGGCGAACATGATCAGCGCGCCAAAGCTGATACCGACCCGCCCGGCGCTGCGCGCCGCCAGCAGGTTGCCGGCACCGTAATACAGCCCTACCCGCATGGTCACCGCATACGAGAGCCCGGTCGGCACCATGAACGCGGTCGAAACGATCTGCAGGGCAATCTGGTGGGCCGCAAGCTCGGTGCTGCCAAGCACACCCATGCACAGGGCGGCAAAGGCGAACAGGCCGACCTCCACCATGTAGGTGCCCCCGATCGGCAAGCCCAGGCGCCACAGCTCGCGCAAGGCCGGCAGCGAAGGACGCGACAGGCCCTTGCGCAGCGGATAGGCGGCGTAAGCCGGGTGCCAGCGGATGTATAAGGCCAGCGCGATGGCCATGCCCATCGACACCACGGCGGTGACCAGGCCGATGCCCATCAGGCCAAGCTTGGGCAGGCCAAACATGCCTTCGATCAGCGCGACGTTGAACAGGTAGTTGAGCACCGTGCCGACCAGGCTGATGACCATCACCGGGGTCGAGCGGCCCAAGGCGCTGGTGAAGCCGCGCAGGGCCATGAAAGTCAGGTAGCCCGGCAACGCCAGTGGCAACAGGGTAAGGAACTCGGTGGCCGCAGCAACGTTTTCAGGCTGTTGGCCGAACAGCAGCAACACCGGTTTCAGGTTCCACAGCGCCAGTGCGGCCAGCAGCGCCAGCCCCCAGGCCAGCCACAAACCGTTTTGCGCCAGCCGGGTGGCGCCCACGATGTCATTGACACCCTTGCGGATCGCCACCAAGGTGCCGACCGCGGCGATTACCCCCAGGCAGAAGATCGAAACGAACGAATAGCTCGCCGCTCCCAGCCCGCCGCCGGCCAACGCCTGAGGGCTGATGCGGGCCATCATCAAGGTGTCGGTCAGCACCATCAGCATGTGCGCCAACTGCGAGGCAACCAGCGGCCCGGCCAGGCGCAGCAAAGCCTTGAGTTCTGTGGTGGGCGCAACGTGCATGGGATGGTCCTTCTGACTCTGTGAGCGAGGGACGATTCTGAGGCTTCGGTCAACTTTGCACAAAAGGATAAAAACGATGATTGGCATGAGTTGAACTCATGCATATATGATTCTACGCATTCCTTCTCTGCCCCCGTAAGCAGGTGCCATATGTCCCGTCAGCTGCCTGCGCTGTATGCGCTGCGCGCATTCGAAGCCGCCGCGCGGCTCAGCTCGTTCACCCGTGCCGGCCAGGAACTGTCGATCACCCAGAGTGCGGTCAGCCGACACATCCGCACCCTGGAAGAGCACTTTGCCTGCCGCCTGTTCATCCGCAGCGGCCGCAGCCTGCAATTGACCGAGGCCGCACGGGTGCTGCTGCCCGGCGTGCGTGAGGGCTTTGCCGCGCTGGAGCGCGCATGCGACACCTTGCGCGGTGAGGACGACATACTGCGCATGAAGGCGCCGTCGACACTGACCATGCGCTGGCTGCTGGCGCGCCTGAGCCAGTTCCGGCACTTGCAGCCGGGCAACGAAGTGCAATTGACCAGCGCCTGGATGGATGTCGACCACGTGGACTTCAACCAGGAACCCTTCGACTGCGCGGTATTGCTCAGTGACGGCGTTTTTCCGCCGGACTGGGAGGTGCGCCGGCTGTTTTCCGAGCTACTGATCCCGGTGGGCGCACCCGAGCTGCTCAATGAAGGCCCTTTGGACGAACGCCGGCTGGCCGGGATCGAACTGTTGCACCCGACCCCCGACAAGCGTGACTGGCGCGAATGGCTGGAGCGCATGGGGCTGGCAGACACTGTTTCACTCAAGGGTGGGCAGGTGTTCGACACGCTGGAACTGGGGATGATCGCGGCGGCGCGTGGTTACGGGATATCCATGGGTGACCTGCTGATGGTCGCCGAGGATGTCGCTCATGGTCGTTTGAGCCTGCCATGGCCGACGGCGGTGCCCAGCGGCATGGATTATTACCTGGTGTGGCCGCGGACCCGGCCGGGTGGTGAGCGGTTGCGGCGGTTGAGCGTGTTTCTGCAGGAAGAGGCGGCGGCGGTGAATTTGCCGGCTGTGCAGATCCTGCCGGCTATTTGATTGCCTGCACTGGCCTTATCGCCGGCAAGCCGGCTCCTACAGGTGTGGCGGTGCAGGCGAAGAAAACGTTTGCGAATATCCCGGTCCGACACTCAAGTATTCGCTGGCGACGCCGATTAAGTTGCACCAGCGTCCCGGAAGAGGGCGCGATTCTCCGTTGACAACAGCGGTCGGTCGGGGGGATCAGGATGATCCGGGCCGCCTGCCAGGAGCTTCCCATGTCTCAACCGCGTGCCCGAATCGCCTCGCAGCTGGGTATCGCCCTCGCCATCGTGCTGGCGCTGGTGATCACCGGCAGTACTCTGTTCGCCCTGCGTTCCCTGGACGACGCCAACCTCATCACGCGCCAGGAACACTTGGCCAGTGAAGCGCGACTGTTGGCCGATCAGCTTGAAACCTTCCACGGTTCGCTCAAGGACAACACCCAGCGCCTGAGCGGCCTGTTCGAGCGTCGCTTCGCTTCGGGGCTGTCGCTGCATGCCGGCGAAACCGTCCAGGTGGCCGGCCAGGCCACGCCGGCGCTGTACCTGGGGGATCACCTGCTCAACAACGACTTCCAGCAGGTCGATGAATTTCAGCAGATGACCGCAGGTGTAGCGACCCTGTTCGTGCGCAGCGGCGACGACTTTGTACGCATCAGCACCAACCTGAAGAAGCAGGATGGCAGCCGGGCCATCGGCACCCAGCTCGACCGCCAGCACCCGGCCTACGCGAAACTGATGGCTGGGCAGACCTACGTTGGCCGTGCCCTGCTGTTCGAGCGCAATTACATGACCCGTTATGTGCCGGTGACCGATGGCAGCGGCCGGGTGATCGCGGTGCTGTTCGTTGGCTTCGACTATACCGACGCGCAGAACGCGCAGTTCGCCAACCTCAAGCGCTTCCGTATTGGCGATACCGGTTCGCTGGCCTTGCGCGACGAGCAGGGCAAATGGCTGGTGCCCCCGGCCAATGCCGACCAGCCGCTGTACAGCGCTTCTGCGCCCTTTGCCGAAGGCCCCTGGACGGTAGTCGCCAGCATGCCCTTGGAAGAAATCCGCGCGGTGACCTGGGATGTTGGCTTGCGCCTGGCCATCGGCAGTTTGCTGGCGATGTTGCTGGCAGTGGCCGCCACGCTGTGGCTGCTGCGCCGCAAGTTGCGCCCGCTAGATGACCTGGTGCGCCAGGCCGAGGCGCTGGGCGCAGGCGACCTGAGCGCCCGCCTGGCCGTGACCAGCCATGACGAGATCGGCCAGCTGGCACGCAGCTTCAACAAGATGGGCGAAGCCTTGGCGACCATGGTTGAACACATTCGTGGGGCCTCTGAGCAGGTCAGTAGCCGCGCCCGCTCGCTCTCTGGCCTGTCGGCCGGTGCCTGTGAAGGCATGGACCAGCAGTCCGGCGAAATCACCAGCATGGCCGGCGCGGTGGAGGAGTTCAGCGCCACGTCGATGAACATCGCCGACAACATGGCGGGCACCGAGCGTATGGCCCGTGACAACGCCCAGCAAACCCGGATTGGCCGCAGCGCGATGGACGAAGCGTCCAGTTCGTTGCGCCAGATCGCCGAGGCATTAGGTGGCACTGCAACCGTGATGGACACATTGGGTGCACGCTCGCAGGAAATCGGCGGCATTGTCGGGGTGATTACCGCCATTGCCGAACAGACCAACCTGCTGGCGCTCAACGCGGCCATCGAAGCAGCGCGCGCGGGGGAGCAGGGCCGTGGATTTGCCGTAGTGGCTGACGAGGTACGTGGCCTGGCAGCGCGTACGCGTCAAGCGACCGATGAAATCTCCGGGATGATCGCCAGTATCCAGCAGCAGACCGGCCATGCCATCAGCACCCTGGAACAGGGCAATCAGTTGATGCAGGAAGGCCTGGCACGCAACGACAAGGTGGCCGAGTCGCTTGCGCGTATTGACGAGCAAAGCCGCGTCGCGGGTGAGCAGTTTACCGTGATCAGCACTGCCACCCAGGAACAAAGCAGCACGGCAACCGTGCTCAGCCGCAACCTGCAGAGCATTGCCCAGGCCAACAGCGAACAGCGTGACGTGGCCAATGAGCTGGCCTTTACCGCCAAGGAGCTGGAAGGGCTGGCGGCGCAGTTGCGCCAGGAAGTCGATCGGTTTCGTTGAAACCCCTGGGGCCGCTGCTACAACCCCCCCCGTAGGAGCGGCCTCGTGTCGCGAAAGGGGCGCAAAGCGCCCCCAACAATCCTCACCCTTACCCCAGCCTCAGGTTCAAAGCCTGCGCACAAGCCTGCAACGAGCGTTTCTCACTCTGCGCATACAACGCCAGCTCATCCTGCACCGGCAGCCCCAACGCCGCCTCGAAGGCCTCGCGGTTGGCGTTGCTGCCATACTCCGCCTGGGCATCGTCACCCAGGTTGGACTGGAAGATCCCCGCCGCACTCACCGGCAGGAAGTCCTCGTAGACCAGCGCCTCGAAGTGCACATGGCCAGCCTCGATCAAGCCCTCCAGAGTCGTCGGGCGGTCAGCCTGCTCGCGTGCGGCCAAGCCCTTCTCGGTAGCGAAATAGCGGAAGTACGCCAGCCCTTGCTCACGCATCTGTGCCAGGTCATCCGGGAACTCGGCAAACTGCTCTTTTAGCAGTGCCATGTAGCGCTCGGCATTGGCCTCCGCCGGTGCACCGCCCAAGGCTGCACGGGTAGCGTCGAGCAGCTTGTCATACAGCTGCCGGCCTTTGGGCGTGAGTGCCGCACCGCGTTGCTCGATCTCGCCGAAACGTGCGGTGTGGCTGCCTTCGCTACCGTGCTGGTCACTGAACGCAACCTTTTCCTGCAGTGCCTTGAAGCTGGTCTGGCGCAGCAGGATCGGGTGGCGGCGAGTGGGCGGGCCTTCGACAACGGCTTTGGGCGGGATACCCTTGGCCGGCATACCCAACTGGATCGCATCGATGTCCAGGGTGCGCGGGGTCAGGTGATTGATGTGCGGGCCCTTGAATGCCACCACGTCAGCGATCAGGCGGTGCTGGTCGTGCAACTGCTGGTATTGCTCGGCGGTGACCGTGGCATCCTGGTGCCAGCGGAATGTATGCAGGGCTTGCTGCACGAATGCCTCGGCGTCGGCCGCGTTCAGGCCGCCATCGCGCTCGCACTGGGTGATCAGCTCAAGGGCGCGGGCGGTGAAGATCTTGCGCTTGGCCAGGAGGGTCTCTGCCAACTCACGCAGTGCGGGATTGTCGATCAGTTCCAGGCGCAGCAGCGAGGTGAATACGCGGAACGGGCTGATGTGCAGGGCCTGTTCGTGTACTGCGCGAAACGCAGTGGAGTGCACAGGCACGCCGGCGCTGCTGAGGTCGTAATACCCGACCGGCTGCATGCCCATGACCGCGAACAACCGGGCGATGGTGGCCAGCTCTTGTGCTGTGCCGACGCGGATGGCGCCGTGGCGCTCCTGGTCCAGGCGCTCGACCTCGCCGGTCCAGCGCAGGGCCTGGGCCACCTCAGGCTGCTGGGCCATGACCTGCTGGTTGATTTCGCTCACCAGCTCCAGCAGCGTGCCATACAGCGGCACTTCCTGTTTGTACATGAGCGACATGGCGGCAGAGAACTGCGCGCGGATGCTGTCGGGGCTGACGAAATCGTGGGCGGGCATCGCTAGCTTCCTGGTTGGGTTCGGACGCTTACATGAAAGCTGGGAATGCACTATGGCCACAAGCGAAAAAAAGTGGCTGTGTCATTCCTTTTTTGATCGATCTTCAGGGCCAGTCGCGACACAAGGCCGCTCCTGCTGTTTGTAGGAGCGGCCTTGTGTCGCGAATGGGCCGCAAAGCGGCCCCGGCAATCTCAAGCCTGAAGCTGCTCATGAATCCATTCCACCAATGCCCGCACCTTGGGCACCTCCGCCGCATGCTCGGCATACGCCAGGTAATGCGCCCCGGCACTGCGCATCGCATGGTTCCACGGCACCACCAGGCTCCCTTCCGCCAGTTCCTTGGCCGCCAGGTAACGCGGCACCAGCGCTACCCCACAACCCGCTTGCGCCGCACTTAGCGCCATGTAGAAGGTATCGAACCGCGGCCCGTGGTAGGCGCTGACGCTGTGCAGCCCCAGCTCCAGGAACCACTCGTGCCAGGCTTCGGGCCGCGAAGTGCTTTGCAGCAGCACCAGGTCGGCCAGTTCTGCAGCATCGCCCAGCGTGCGCCCGGCCAGCAGCTCCGGCGCACACACCGGCACCACTTCCTCACGGAACAGCTCCACGCAGGTCGCCCCCGGCCAGGTGCCTTGCCCATAGAAAAACACCACATCCGCCGAGCCCTGCAGCAAGGCAAACGGCTCCATCTCGTTACGGATGTCCAGGTGGATGTTCGTGTGGCGCTTGCCGAAGCCCTTGAGGTGCGGGATCAACCAGCGCACGCCAAAACTCGGTTGAGTGGCTACCTTCAATATCTCGGTCTGCTCGCCATAGGTCAGGACATAGCGGCTGGACATGTCCACCTGCGTGAGGATCTTGTTGACCTCGGCCAGGTACAGGCTGCCGGCGGGGGTCAATTGCAAGCGCCGGCGGATACGCAGGAACAGGTGGTGGCGCAGCATCTCTTCGAGCTGTGCGACCTGCTTGCTGACCGCGCTTTGGGTCAGGTGCAGCTCTTCGGCGGCACGGGTAAAACTCAAATGGCGGGCTGCAGCTTCGAAGCACTGCAGGGCGGTCATGGAAGGCACCAGGCGTTTGGACATAGCGGTCTCTGCGGCTCAAATCATTACCTGACGGAATGATATGCGGAATAAAGGTCGTTTGTTGCACTGGTGTGATCGGATTAATACTGATCCACATCATTTTTCCACCCCATCACCCGATGTAGGAGAAGCACAATGGTTGCTGGATTGCTCGAGCGCCTTGGCGTTGCCGCCACGGCTTACACCCAGGGCGACTACCCTGTTCACACCCCGATCGACGGTAGCCAGATCGCCTCGGTGAAACTGCTTGGCAAGGCCGAGACCACCGCCTGCATCGACCAGGCGCAGAGTGCCTTCGAAGCCTGGCGCAGCGTGCCGGCCCCGCGCCGTGGCGAACTGGTGCGCCTGTTTGGTGAAGTGCTGCGTGAACACAAGGCCGACCTGGGCGAACTGGTGTCTATCGAAGCTGGCAAGATCACTCAGGAAGGCCTGGGGGAAGTCCAGGAAATGATCGACATCTGCGATTTCGCCGTTGGCCTGTCACGTCAGCTGTACGGCCTGACCATCGCGTCCGAGCGCCCTGGCCACCACATGCGTGAAAGCTGGCACCCGCTGGGCGTGGTCGGCGTGATCAGCGCCTTCAACTTCCCGGTTGCCGTATGGGCCTGGAACACCGCGCTGGCCCTGGTGGCCGGTAACTCGGTGGTGTGGAAGCCTTCCGAGAAGACCCCGCTGACCGCGCTGGCATGCCAGGCGCTGTTCGAAAAAGCCCTCAAAGCCTTTGGCGATGCCCCGGCTGGCCTGGCGCAACTGGTCATCGGTGGCCGCGAAGCCGGCGAAGCCCTGGTGGATGACCCGCGCGTGCCGCTGGTCAGCGCTACTGGCAGCACCCGCATGGGCCGTGAAGTCGGCCCGCGCGTTGCTGCCCGTTTCGGCCGCAGCATCCTGGAACTGGGCGGCAATAACGCCATGATCCTTGCGCCGAGCGCCGACCTGGACCTGGCCGTGCGTGGCATCTTGTTCTCCGCTGTTGGCACCGCCGGCCAGCGCTGCACCACCCTGCGCCGCCTTATCGTGCACCGCTCGATCAAGGACGAAGTGGTTGCCCGCATCAAAGCGGCTTACGGCAAAGTGCGCATCGGTGACCCACGCAAAGACAACCTGGTGGGCCCGCTGATCGACAAGCTGTCGTTCGATGCCATGCAGGGCGCGCTGGCCAAGGCCCGCGACGAGGGTGGCCAGGTATTCGGTGGTGAGCGTCAGCTGGCCGACCAGTTCCCGAACGCCTACTACGTTTCGCCGGCCATCGCCGAGATGCCTGCGCAGAGCGACGTGGTTCGCCATGAAACCTTCGCGCCGATCCTCTACGTGCTGGCCTACGATGACTTCGAAGAGGCCCTGCGCTTGAATAACGAAGTGCCACAAGGCCTGTCGTCGTGCATCTTCACCACTGACATCCGTGAGGCCGAGCGCTTCCAGAGCGCCTCGGGTAGCGACTGCGGCATCGCCAACGTCAACATCGGCACCAGCGGTGCCGAGATCGGCGGTGCGTTCGGTGGCGAGAAGGAAACCGGCGGTGGTCGTGAGTCGGGTTCCGATGCCTGGAAAGGCTACATGCGTCGCCAGACCAACACCGTGAACTACTCGCGCGAGCTGCCGCTGGCGCAGGGTATCGTGTTCGACTGATGCTGCATGGCCGGGGGCTTTGCCCCCGGTTCGCCGGCAAGCCGGCTCCCACAGGGTTCGGTGCGATCCTTGTGGGAGCCGGCTTGCCGGCGACAGGGCTGCGCAGCAGCCCCAACAAGAACAATATCGCTGGAGCCGGCCATGTCCGAACTGCGTCAACAATGCTTGTGGGAACACGTCAGCCAACCGACCGTCGCCGCCCAGGCCCTGGCCGGTGAGCACAAGGCCGACGTCTGCGTCATCGGCGGCGGCATTACCGGCCTGTCGGCGGCCATCCACCTGCTCGAACAGGGCAAGTCGGTGATCCTGCTGGAGGCCTGGAAGATCGGCCACGGCGGCTCCGGGCGCAACGTTGGCTTGGTCAATGCCGGCACCTGGATCCGCCCAGACGATGTCGAGGCGACTTTGGGCCAGAAGCGGGGCAGCCGCCTGAACAAGGTGCTCGGTGAGGCCCCTGGCGAAGTGTTCGCCATGATCGAGCGCCTTGGCATCGACTGCCAGGCACAGCACAAAGGCACCCTGCACATGGCGCACAACGCCACCGGCATCGCTGACCTCGAAGCACGCCATGAACAGTGGCGCCGTCGCGGTGCCGATGTGGAGTTGCTGACTGGCGCCCAGTGCCAGGAATACTGCGGCACTGACAAGATTTCCGCCGCGCTGCTAGACCGCCGCGCCGGCACCATCAACCCCATGGGTTACACACAGGGCCTGGCCGCTGCGGTTGCGCGCCTGGGAGGCAAACTGTTCCAGCAATCGGCCGTCGAAGGCCTGGAGCGCGACGGCGATGCCTGGCGGGTCAAGACTGCACGCGGTTCGGTGCGCGCCGACAAGGTAGTGATCTCCACCGGCGCGTACACCGAGGGCGACTGGAGCAACCTGCAGAAGCAGTTTTTCCGCGGTTACTACTATCAGGTGGCCTCCAAACCGCTGCACGGCGCTGCAGCCGACAAGGTCCTGCCCCATGGCCAGGGTTCGTGGGACACCCGCACGGTGCTCAGCAGCATCCGCCGCGACGATCAAGGCCGCCTGCTGCTCGGCAGCCTTGGACGGGTCGACAACAAGCCTGCATGGTTCGTGCGCAGCTGGGCTGACCGTATACAGAGCCATTACTACCCGGAGCTGGGCAAGGTCGAGTGGGAGATGCACTGGACCGGCTGCATCGACTTCACCCCCGACCACCTGATGCGCCTGTTCGAGCCGGCGCCCGGGTTGGTCGCGGTGACGGGCTACAACGGGCGGGGCAATACCACGGGCACCGTGATTGGTCGGGCGTTCGCCGAGTTTCTGCTCAAAGGTGAGGCGGACAGCCTGCCGATCCCGTTCTCGCCGATGACCGGGGTGAGTGCGCCGTCGTTGCGCACGGCGTTCTACGAGTCCGGGTTCTCCCTGTACCACGCGGGGCAGTGTTTGCGGGTAGTGCTGTAAGGTTGTCCCACGACACTGACTGTAGGAGCGGCCTTGCGTCGCGAAAGGGGCGCGCAGCGGCCCCAGGTATTCAGCGGCGCTGCAGCAATTGCCCGGGCTGCTATGCAGCCCTTTCGCGACGCAAGGCCGCTCCTACAAATAAGGCCGTGCGGGAAATCAGTTTATCTGTGCAACCAGCTGAGGAAGCCACCTTTCTTGATCAAGGTCGGCTTCTGCAGCAACAAAGACTCCCGGCTCTGCCGCCGGAACCGTTGCAATTTGGTCAACGCCGTCTGCACCTCGCCGCGCTGTACCAGGCAGCTACGCACCTGCTCCTTTTCGATGCGATACAGCACGCAGCTGGTCAGGGTACGGAATTCGGCAAACGAGTCATCCTCATCGATGATGCCCTCGATCCCCAGCACTTCCCCCGGCCCCATGCGCCCGGCTTCCAGCAACTTGTCGCCATCGCGTATCGCCGCCGAAACCACGCCGCTACCGATCACCAGCAAGTGATCGGAATGCTCGCCAACGCCCAGAATCACTTGATCTGCCAGGTATTCGACGGCAGTCATGCGCTGGCTCAAGGCATCGCGCTCCTCGTCAGTCAGCGAACGGAACACCCGTACCTCGTCCAGCACTTCACGCTGACGGCTGCGCGGCGGCATGGCCAGGTCAACGTTCCACATCACGCCACTGGCCTCCAGGTGCCGATGTGCAAGGTCAAACAGCTGGTTGCGCGCCTCGGTCTTGCCGCCCATGTCGGCGACAAAGCCGCTGGCTTCGTATTCCACCGACTCCAGGGTGGAGACCTTCACCGTCACCTTCGGCTTGGGTGAGGCAAGAATGGCGCTGGTGCCCTGCAACGCCTTTTCCAGCGCATCGAACACCCGTTTAGGCCGCACTTTGGCCGGCACCACCACACTGACCGACACCCCATGCACATCGGCCGGGCGGCTGTGGTTGAGCAACTTGGCCTTGGCCGCCACCGAGTTGGGGATCACCGCCAGGCTGCCTGAGCCGGTGAGCAGGCGCGTTGCTCGCCAGTCGATGTCCAGCACCTTGCCTTCGGTACCGTCGATGGAGATCGAGTCGCCGATCTGGTAGGGCCGCGTGGTATTCAACACGATGCCACTGAACACGTCGGCCAAGGTGCTTTGCAGCGCCAGGCCGATGACGATGGCCATGACCCCCGAGGTGGCCAACAGGCCCTTCACCGGCAGCTGCATCACATAGCCCGCAGCGGCCACCACGGCCGCGAGGAAGATCAACGCCCCCAGCACATCCTGCAGCAACCGCCCGCCATGGCTGCCGCGCGCCACCAGCAGCAGGCCGAACACCACCGTCACCGTACGCGCGCCAAACAGCCACCAGCCGATCGCCAGTACCGTGGCCATCAGGTTGCGCGACACATCGTCGACCCAGGGCGGCGGCTGCAGCGGGCTCATGCCGGCGGCCACCAGTACCCAGCTGAACAGCACGAACGTCAACAACCGCGTGCCGATGCGCCAGGCCCGGCGCTGTGGGGGGATCAGTTGCCAGAGCACGAGGTCGAGCAGGATCAGGATTGTGCCGAGCAACAACGGGGACGACTGGATGAACGCCAGCATGGATGTCTCGGGGGGTGAGGAGAGTTGTGCGTAGTAATAGAGCAGGTTGAGGTGGCAGGCAATGGGGCGATCTCGGTTCGAAGTGCCAGGCCGTTGACCGATCTCGACAACGGCTTGCCTTGTTCTCGATATTTTTCACTCCCAATTTATACAGGTTACAGGATGAAGCCATTTACAATCAGCCAAGTGAAGCCAACTATATTAAACCAAGCGGCGATGACCATCCTTGTTCTCAGGCCTTTGGGGAACTCTAGATAGTCCTGAGCATCTAGTGATCCTCGGCGAATTCTGGCGTTAGGGAACATGAGTTCGCTCGATATCGCGGAGACGATGAGAACTCTGGATTTTAAGCCTTGCTGTCCACATAGGCCTTTCGCAAAGGGTAGACAATCACTCCTTTGAAGTGCTGAAGTCATTACTTTGAAGTCCCGGCCGCAAGCAATATAGAGGTCTAATGAAAGCCCGATCAAGCCGAGACAGAATGGAGATGCCAGTAAAAAGAGCCTAACGTTGACGTCGAGTGTGTCAGTCATCGTGGAAAGTCTCGAAGATCAGGTCCGCAAGTTCCTCGCCATACTTCATCCCTTTAGTGCTGCCGTAGTAAGCTCCAGCTCCGGTCATGGCTATGCCGCATATGAATACGCCTTTAGGATGTCCGACTCTCCAGCAAACTTTTAAAGCAGCTCTAATTCCCGCCTGGCCTCCAGCCCAGCCCCCGGCTAAACCGCCGGAAAAATTCCCTGCCTCAGTGACTTTGACTTTTTCGCAGGCCCTGGCATCGCCCGCTCGGCATACATCGGAAACTTTCACTATCGAGCCAACACCTCCAATAGCAACGCCTATATGTCCCCCTGCCTTCAAATACTTGGAAATGCTCGCCAATTTATCCAGGTGTGTTGAATATCCGGGGATCTGGCCAGGTATCCCTGCTTTGCTCCAATGATGAACCAGGCTTTTTGATGAGATGCCCAAGTCCCGACGCAGTCTTTCATAGTTGCCAAGGTTCAGGCGCTTATTCAGAACAGTCGCTTTCAGGGTCGTATCTAATTGCTTGAGAAGTTTCATACGTTCAGCGAAAAACTCACGACTGCGCAGGTGCCCGTGTTTGGCAAATTGTTGCTGATGCAATTCTTCGATCTTTCGCAAGATGTGGTTTATGTCACTCAACGACTTTGCCATCATCGCTTCGCTCACTCCGACTGAGAGGCTCACTTCACTGAGCCATCCTGCAATTTCAGCCTGATGCCGCACCATGAAATCCGCCTCTTCCGGCGTCAGGCTTGCCAACGCCTCCCGCGCCTGTTTCGCCGCGCTCATCGCATGCAGCTCTTCGCGCGTACAGACCGGTCGGCTGAGGCCGTCGCCAATGATGAATAGTTCGCCCGCTTTGAAACCCTGTTGATAGGTAGGATTCAGGCGCTCCAGGAGGGAGCGCGGCAGATTGGCCTGCGGAGCGCCGAGTTCAACCAGGACTTCCTGGTAGGTCATGCAGCGCGGGACGATGAAGAAACCTGGCTCTAAGGTATCCACCGGGGAGCTTGCAACATTTCGTCTGAAGCGAGTAGGCAGTGAATCCGCTTCATGTGGTGTTGGGCTTGCTTCAGCAGACCTGGCCACGGATGTTGGCTTGGACGGGGAGGAATCCCCCAAGGGCGCGATTACCCGGCATCCATCCGGACAACCGCAGGCTACTCGAGCTCCATCCATTGCGGCCAGCCGGCCAGCAACCACGAACCCTGGCATCCCTTCCACGATGGTGCCGCTCTTGTCGCAGGCCGGACAAGGGGTAGTCACGTCGCCTTCGCGCAGTACCCGGCGACCACCAACGCGGAAGCTGCCGATGCTGGCAAGGCAGGTAGCGCCCGTCGTGGTGCGATCACCCTCCAGTGCTTGGCCTCTGCCATTCATCTTGATGCGACTCATATCCAGGTCCTAGGCAAACCTGGAAGCTAGCACCCCGCAATAGGCCTTGAGGTCACTTGAAGATGCTTTGGGAAACGTCCTACGCAAACTAGAGAAAACTCTCCGGCTTCGGCTCTCGGGGAGTCCTGCGAGAGCTTGCCCGTCTTCAATGTGCCGGCAAATCCACGGCTAGATCATCGTTCATAAAATAGAACGCTAAAGCCAAAAACCACTATCTACCGCTCCAAAGGTGATGGTTTTAATCTTCTCCCATCAACGCGAAACACCCAACTTACTGAACATCAAAACCCTTAGGAGCACGACCATGACCAACTTCAAATACAACCGCCTGAACAAAGACGACGCCGCTGTTCTGCTGGTCGACCACCAGGCTGGTCTGCTGTCCCTGGTCCGCGACATCGAGCCGGATGCGTTCAAGAACAACGTGCTGGCCCTGGCTGACCTGGCCAAGTTCTTCAACCTGCCGACCATCCTCACCACCAGCTTCGAACAAGGCCCTAACGGCCCGTTGGTACCAGAACTCAAAGCACTGTTCCCGGACGCCCCGTACATCGCCCGCCCTGGCCAGATCAACGCCTGGGACAACGAAGACTTCGTCAAGGCAGTGAAGGCCACCGGCAAGAAGCAGCTGATCATCGCCGGTGTAGTGACCGAGGTGTGTGTGGCGTTCCCGGCGCTGTCGGCACTGGAAGAAGAGTTCGAGGTGTTCGTGGTGACCGATGCCTCCGGCACCTTCAATGCCATGACCCGCGACGCCGCCCACGACCGCATGAGCCAGGCTGGCGCACAGTTGATGACCTGGTTCGGCGTGGCATGTGAGCTGCACCGCGACTGGCGCAACGACGTCGAAGGCCTGGCCGCGCTGTGCTCCAACCACATCCCGGATTACCGCAACCTGATGACCAGCTACAACGCCTTCAACGCCGGCAAGTAAGCCGACCGCCCCGGGCACCGACAGCGGTGCCCGCGCAGGGCAGCACACCCATCCAATCCTCCGCCCGTCCGCCGTTGCACAGTGGATGCGGGCAAGCTCATCCCAAGGAACGCCGATGAACACCGCACTCCAAGACAACCGCAACGTGGTGACCCTGGTCATCCAGCACAAGGTCCGCGCCCAGGCGCTGGCCAGCTACGAGGCTTGGCTCAAGCGTACGGTCAGCACCGCACGGCGTCAGCCGGGGCACCTTGATGTCAATGTGATCCGCCCGGACGACGGCGGGCTGCACTTCACCACCGTGGTGCGCTTCGCAGATGCCAGCCTGCTGCAGGCCTGGGTCAACTCCAGCGAGCGCCAGACGCTGGTCAACGAAGTACTGCCGCTGCTCGAAGGCGGCGACCACACCCAGGTGCACGAAGACCCGGAGTTCTGGTTCACACCGCCCAGCACTACCTCCGCGCAACCGCCGCGCTGGAAGCAGGCGCTGCTGACCTACCTGGTGATCTGCCCGATGACCATGATCATCCCGCAGCTGCTGGCGCCTTTTTTCGCACGCTTTCCACAACTGGGCGGGGTGATCACCGGCAACCTGATCGTCAACCTGTTCGTCATCCTGCCCGTGGTGTTTTTCATCATGCCGTGGGTAACCCGTCGCTGCGCCAACTGGCTGCGCAGCTGATCAGTTTTTGACCTCGACACTTTCAAGGAGATACCGACATGACTACGCTCGTTACCCGCGATGGCACTTCGATCTATTACAAGGACTGGGGCAGCGGCAAGCCCGTGTTGTTCAGCCATGGCTGGCCGTTGGATGCCGACATGTGGGACTCGCAGATGGAGTACCTGGCTAGCCGCGGCTACCGCGCCATTGCCTTCGACCGTCGTGGTTTCGGCCGTTCGAGCCAGCCCTGGAACGGCTATGACTACGACACGTTCGCTGACGACATCGCCCAGCTGATCGAGCACCTCGACCTGCGCGACGTGACCCTGGTGGGCTTCTCCATGGGTGGCGGCGATGTCAGCCGCTACATTGCCCGCCACGGCAGCGAACGCGTTGCCGGCTTGGTGCTGCTGGGCGCGGTGACGCCGGTGTTCGGCAAGCGTGACGACAACCCGGACGGTGTCGACACCTCGGTATTCGACAGCATCAAGGCTGGACTGCGGGCGGATCGGGCGCAGTTCATCGCCGATTTCGCGACGCCGTTCTATGGTCTGAACCATGGGCAGCAGGTGTCTCAGGGTGTGCAGACGCAGACTCTGAACATTGCCCTGATGGCTTCGATCAAGGGCACGCTGGATTGTGTGAGTGCGTTCTCCGAAACCGACTTCCGCCCGGACATGGCCAAGATCGATGTGCCGACCTTGGTGATCCACGGTGACGACGATCAGATCGTACCGTTCGAGACCACCGGCAAGCGGGCCGCGGAGTTGATTCGTGGGGCTGAGCTGAAGGTATACAGCGGGGCGCCGCACGGGTTTGCAGTGACCCATGCGCAGCAGCTCAATGAAGACCTGTTGGCGTTCCTGAGCCGCTGAATAAGCGGGGGCCGCGTTGCGGCCCATCGCCGGCAAGCCGGCTCCCACGGTGATTGATGTACACAGCACCCTGTGGGAGATTCTATGGTTGAAAACAACGGTCTTTAGGCCGTTCTGCTTACGTATTCCTCCTTCTTCTTCATCAGGG